>PMIE01000055.1 GCA_003156975.1 Chloroflexota bacterium
CATGAAGTACCAGGCCGCCAGCTCAAAGCCGCCGCTTTGCGGGCGGGGCCGGCCGGAGCGCGAATAAAGTGCCATCTCGACGCTCCTCTACAGGCCCAGGGCCGGTCGCATGATGATGAAAGCGCCGGGCAGGCCCACGGCGAGGAAGATCACCCAGTTCGCGTACCAGATCTGCTTGTGATAGACGGTCAGGCGCGGCCAGAAGTCCATCAGCAGGATTCGGATGCCGTTGAGGGAGTGGTAGAAGAGGGCGGCTCCGATGAGGACCTCCATCATCCGGCCGAGAGTGCTGGCGTAGAACTTCAGGAGATCGTCATAGGCGTTTGGGCTCGCGCCGGCCAGGAAGATGTCGAAGACGTGCAGGAGCACGAACGCAAAGATGGCGATGCCGGAGATGCGGTGGAACGCCCAGGCCACCATCCCCTCGGAGCCACGGTAGCGAAGCAGCATGCAGCCTCCCAAACGGTTGCCGATCGGGTTCGTGCCGATCGGATGCGTAGCCGAGTCCGGCCGGCCTGTCGGCCCTCCGGACTCAGGCCGTCGTGGCAGCCGACCCGAGGCGGGCGACGATCGCGTCGGCGAACTCGCTCGTCCCGGCAGATCCGCCGAGATCGTACGTGACCGTGCGGCCCTCTGCGATGACCGCTCGAATTGCCGCCTCGACGCGCTCGGCAGCGGCCTGCTCGCCGATATGGCGGAGGAGCAGGACGCCGGAGAGCATCAGGGCGGTCGGATTTGCCTTGTTCTGGCCGGCATACTTCGGAGCGGAGCCGTGAACCGCCTCGAAGACGGCAGCGTCCGGACCGATATTGGCGCCCGGAGCGACTCCAAGCCCACCGACGAGGCCGGCGCATAGATCGCTGACGATGTCGCCGTAGAGATTGGGCAGGACCAGCACGTCGTACAACTCGGGCTTCTGGACGAGCTGCATGCACATGTTGTCCACGATGCGGTCCTCGAACGCGATGCGGCCTTCGTATTGCGCGGCGATAGTCCGGCAGCTATCCAGGAAGAGGCCGTCCGAGAACTTCATGATGTTTGCCTTGTGGACGGCCGTGACCTTGTGGCGGCCGTTCGCTACGGCGTACTCGAAAGCGTAGCGGGCGATTCGCTCCGACGCGGCCCGGGTGATGATCTTGATGNNCTCGATGCCGGCGTAGAGGTCTTCCGTGTTTTCACGAACGATGACCAGGTCAACGTCGTCGTAGCGGGTCTTCAGCCCGGGGATCGAGCGTACCGGCCGCAGGTTCGCGTATAGGCCGAGCGTCTGGCGCAGGGCCACGTTGACGGAGCGGAAACCCACTCCAACCGGTGTTGTGATGGGCCCCTTGATGGCGACCTTGTTGCGGATGATCGAGTCCAGCACGGACTGCGGAAGGGGCGTTCCCTCCTTCGCCAGGACCGCTTCGCCGGCCTCGACGACCTCCCAGTCGAACTGGACACCCGAAGCGTCCAGGACGCGCCGGGTCGCCTCGGCCAGTTCGGGGCCGATTCCGTCTCCGGGGATGAGGGTTACTGTAAGTGGCATGGACAGCATTCTAGCCGCAAGGGCGGGCGCCCGAGCGACGGGCGCAGCGGTCCCTCGTGCTCCCGCCGTTGCGTGTGGCAGTAGCCCAGGCTCCACTGGCCAAGTAGTACCGCCGGCGTAGAGGCACCCTGGCTCGCTCCTGCTAGGATCAGCCGAAACCTCGCCGAAGCGGCTGCGGACTCCGTCCTGCGCCATCGGCACCGCGAGAATCGGAGCTGCAGGGCGTGAAGATTCAGGAAGCCGACGCGAAGTCACTCATGCTGGCCCAGGGATTGCCCGTGCCGCCATGGAGGGTGGCGCGGACTCCCGCCGAGGTCGAGGCCGCGGCAAAGGCCTATTTCGATGCCGGAGCCGAGAAGGTCGTCATCAAGGCCCAGGTGCTTGTCGGCGGGCGCGGCAAGGCCGGTGGCGTGAAGCTGGCCGGTTCCGCGGCAGAAGCAGCCGAAGTGGGTGCCAGGATCCTCGGCATGGACATCAAGGGCATCACCGTCCGGAAGGTTCTCGTTGGTGCTGCCGCCGATATCGTCAAGGAGTACTACCTCGGCGCCATCATCGACCGAGCCAACCGCCGGATCACCCTCATGGCCTCGGCAGAGGGCGGGGTGGAAATCGAAGAAGTGGCACGTCAGAACCCGGACGCGATCCACCGAGTTTCGGCCGATCCCCTTCTCGGACTGCTGGCATTCCAGGCCCGGACACTCGGCCTGGCAATCGGTCTGCGCGACCCGCTGCTGAACCCGTTCGTTGTCATCGCTCAGGGTCTCTACGCCACGATGAAGGCCAACGACGCAGACCTCGTCGAGGTCAATCCCCTTGCGGTAGTCGCCGAGAAGGCGCCGGACGGGACCTCCGTCCAGCGCCTGGTGTGCCTCGACGCGAAGATCACGCTCGACGATTCGGGACTTTCGCGGCATCCCGGCCTGGAAGCTCTCCGCGATCTGGACGAAGAGGATCCAACCGATGCTCAGGCTCGAAGGCTGGGCATCAACTTCATCCACCTCGACGGCACGATCGGCTGCATGGTCAACGGCGCCGGGCTGGCGATGACGACCATGGACCTGGTGAAGCACTACGGCGGCGAGCCGGCCAACTTCCTGGATGTCGGTGGAGGGGCGCGCCACGAGACCGTCTGCGGGGCGATGGAACTCATCCTGGCCGACCCAAACGTCAACGCCATCCTGGTCAACATCTTCGGCGGGATCACACGGGGCGATGAAGTTGCCGCCGGCCTGATCGAGGCCCGAGCTGAGCAGACCCGTGAGGTGCCGATGGTCGTCAGGATCGTGGGCACCAACGCCGAGGAGGCTGCACGACTGCTGACGGAGGCGCGATTCGAGACGGCAACCTCGCTCGACGAGGCGGCCGAGAAGGCAGTTGCGTTGTCGAAGGGGGCCGCACGATGAGCATCCTGGTGGGCGCCGACACACGCCTGGTCGTTCAGGGCATCACCGGTCGCGAGGGAGAATTCCACACTCGAGCATCGATCGCCTACGGCACAAATGTCGTTGCCGGCACGCGACCGGGGAAGGGCGGTCAGACCGCCATCGACGGCACGGTCCCGATCTTCGACACAGTGGCCGAGGCCGTGAAGCAGGCCGGTGCGAACACGTCCGTCATCTACATCCCCGCAAACGGCGCCCCGGACGCCATCTTCGAGGCCGTGGACGCCGGCATCGCGACGATCATCTGCATCACTGAGGGGATCCCCGCGCTGGACATGATCCCGGCAGTCGAGGCAGTTCGCCGAGCGGGCGCCCGCCTGATCGGCCCTAACTGCCCTGGCGTGACCTCCCCCGGCCGGGCGAAGGTTGGGATCATTCCCGCCTCGATCCATGCCCAGGGACGCGTCGGAGTCGTGTCGCGATCGGGCACGCTCACGTACGAAGCCGTGCAGGCGATGACGGACGCCGGCCTCGGTCAATCCAGCTGCGTCGGCATCGGCGGGGATCCCATCATCGGGACCACGTTCCTCGACGTGCTCAAGCTCTTCCGCGATGACCCGGAGACCGACGCGATCGTGATGATCGGCGAGATCGGCGGGTCGGCCGAGGAGGAAGCGGCTGCCTTCGCGGCGGAGCATCTGAGGGGCGTCCCCATGGCGGCGTTCATCGCCGGTCGCACCGCGCCCCCCGGGCGCCGCATGGGTCATGCCGGAGCGATCATCTCCGGCGGCTCCGGGACTGCAGCAGAGAAGATCGCCGCGCTGGAGGCGGCCGGCGTTCGGGTTGCCGACTCGCCGACGCAGCTTCCGAAACTTCTGCTGGAGGCAGGCTACCGCCCGTAGCCGCCATCGGACCCAGGCGCCCGATCGGTGGTCCCTTGCTATCGGTGCATTCGCGCGGTCTAGTAGCCGAGTTTGGCCCACGCGGGGCCACCGGGCGCTTCGATCAACTCGACCAGAACGCCGTGGCAGCTCTTGGGATGGACGAAGGCAACGGGCCCCTCTCCGCCCTTGCGAGGGGTGGTGTCGACCAGGGCCAGACCCATCGCGGCAAGGCTGTCCAGGGCGGCCTGGATGTCCGGCACCTCGAAGCAGACGTGGTGGAAGCCCTCGCCCTTGGATTCGAGGAAGCGAGCCGAGCCCGTCGTTCCGTCGGTCGGCTGCACCAGCTCGATCTTGGTTTCGCCCACGGGAAGGAAGCCGATCGTGACGTGGTCGTATTCCATGTTCATGACGGACTCGACGTCGAGGCCAAGCTTGTCGCGATACAGACCGAGTGATGCATCCAGATCGCGGACGATGACCGCGACGTGGTGGATCTTGCCAATACCGATGCCTTCGGGAAGGGCGGACTTGAGCTGATCCATGACTCTCCTGCGGCTAGCGATGCGAATGCGGGAACGGACAGGCGTTCGATGCGGCGCCGAGTATCTCGGACTCCGGCCGCCCGGGCAATGGTACGAAACGGGATGGTTTCCTCGTGGCGCGGCATCCTGCCGCGGCTGTGGGGGCACTGGGCGGCAGGTTGCTAGCAGCTGCTCGCAGCTGTCGTGGTTCGCGTGAAGGGCAGCGGGTCCTACCTGCGCTGAATCGATGGTGGCAGCTGCTAGCAGCTGCCACCGTTAGTGGCAGGATGCGTTCCGACCTTACCCGCCCTGAGTTCGTCAAACGGTGATCAACTCGCGATGCTCGCCCCAGACGGTGCGTAGGCGATCGCAGATCTCGCCGACAGTGGCATAGGCCTTCACGGCATCGATCATGGGCGGGAGCAGGTTCTCCTCGCCGCGGGCGCAAACCTCGAGGCGGTCCATCGCAGCGGCCCAGGCGGCCGGATCGCGTTCGGCCCGAACCTTTTGGACGCTTTCGATTTGTCGGCGCTCCCCTTCCGGATCTAGCTTCTCGAGCGACGGGGTCGCGGTCTCCTCATCGCGGTACTTGTTGACGCCGACAACGACCTTGGTACCGTTCTCAACCGCTCGCTGGACCTGGTATGCAGCTTCCTGGATCTGGCGCTGCTGGTAGCCGGCTTCGATTGCCGCGAGAGTGCCGCCCAGGGCCTCGATTTCCTTCAGGTAGTCGTTTGCGGCCGCTTCGAGCTGATTGGTCAGGCTCTCGACGTAGTAGCTGCCGGCGAGCGGGTCCGGCGTTTCGGTCACGCCCGACTCGTAGGCGAGTATCTGCTGCGTTCTGAGGGCGAGGCGCGCCGCCTCGGCGCTCGGCAGCGCCAGAGCCTCGTCCCGGGAGTTGGTATGCAGGCTCTGTGCCCCGCCGAGCACAGCCGCCAGGGCCTGGACCGTGGTCCGGACCACGTTGTTGTCGATTGACTGGGCGGTCAGCGACGAGCCGGCGGTCTGGACGTGGAATCGGCAGGCCATCGACCGAGTGCTGGTCGCCTTGAAGCGCTCCTTGATGATGCGCGCCCACATCCGGCGCGCGGCTCGGAACTTGGCTACTTCCTCGAAGAGCTCGCTCCACGATGCGAAGAAGAAGCTGAGCCTGTCGGCGAAGTCGTCGATGTCCAGGCCGCGGCTCAATGCCGCATCGACGTAAGCGATGCCGTCTGCCAGGGTGAAGGCAAGTTCCTGGGCCGCCGTGGCTCCAGCCTCGCGCATGTGGTAGCCGCTGATGCTGATGGTGTTCCAGCGCGGCAGTTCCTTCGAGCAGAACTCGAAGATGTCGGTCACGAGGCGCATGGAGGGTCGCGGCGGGAAGATGTATGTCCCGCGAGCCACGTACTCCTTGAGGATGTCGTTCTGGGTGGTCCCGCTCACTTGGGCGCGGGCAACGCCCTGCTTCTCGGCCGCAGCCACGTACATGGCCAGCAAGACGGCCGCTGAGGCGTTGATGGTCATCGAGGTGCTGACGGTGCCCAGCGGCAGGCTGTCAAGCAAGACCTCCATGTCGGCCAGCGAACTGATCGGCACGCCGACCCGCCCGACCTCGCCCTCGGCCTGGGGCGCATCCGAGTCGTAGCCCATCTGGGTGGGGAGGTCGAAGGCGACCGAGAGGCCCGTCTGTCCCTGCTCCAGCAGGTAGCGGAAGCGGCGGTTGGTGTCTTCGGCAGTCGAGAAGCCCGCGTACTGGCGCATCGTCCACAGGCGACCGCGATACATGGTGGGCTGGACGCCCCGGGTGTACGGGTACTCGCCCGGACGACCCAGGTCCCGATCCTCGTCGAGGCCGGCGATATCGGCCGGCGTGTACAGGTCCTGGATCGTGGCACCGGAGGTCGTCAGGAAGCGGTCCTGGCGCTCGGGCGAGCGCGAGACGGCCTTTGAGCGGGTCGTGGCGCGCCAGCGATCTCTCCCCGGATCTTCCGGCGGCCCGCCGTTGGGTTTGCCCTGAGCTGCTCCTCGATCGTCCGCCACTTGGCTCTTCCTCTCGGTGTTGCCTGTCGCTGATTGCGCCAGCGTGCCACGGATGATGGCATGGACTCGCCCCGGCTGGCGAGTTGACACATTCGCCAGGCCGCAACCGAGCCGCCTGCGATCCGAGATTGCAACTACGATCGGGGCCAGCCGCTAGGGGCCCTCCCCTACGGCGGGTCGTCTTTGCGCAAAGACAACGGGCACGTCAAGCGGTTGCATTTCCACGTATCCACACGCCTGATGCGTCCGGCCCGTTCGAGTAATGGATTTCGCGGCCACGATATCCACAGAATCGGTGAACAACTTCGCAATTGTGTGGATAAGCCAAGCCTCTGACGATCTGTCGTGCGGTAGCATCAACGGGAAGCTGCAATGAACTCAGAACTGCGGGTACTCCTTCGACACCGTCGAGGGACAGCGCCGCACGAGTCGACCATCTACCAAGAACTCGCACTCTCAACGAGGTGATACCAGGGTGGCCATCGTCATCGCGATCGCAAACCAGAAGGGTGGCGTCGGCAAGACGACCACAGCCATCAATCTGGCCGGCGCCCTCGCGGAGCATGGCCTGAGGGTGTTGTGCGTCGACATGGACGCTCAGGCCAACCTGACCGTGGGCCTGGGGATCAATCTGGCCAATGTCGAACGATCGATGGCCAACGTATTGGGTGAGCCGAGGGTGCGCCTGAGGGACATCGTCATTACGACCGAGACTCCTGGCATCGACGTCGCCCCCGCGACCCTCGACCTGGCCTCGACGGAGGTTGACCTCCTCAGCGCAATCGGCCGTGAGTACGCGCTCGCCGAAGCCATGGACGAGTGGGCCAGAGGCCACTACGACTACATCCTGATCGACTGCCCCCCGACCCTCGGACTGCTTACCATCAACGGCCTGGTGGCCGCGAACGGCGTCATCATCCCAGTCCAGACGCAGTACTACGCGCTCAAAGGCCTCGCCGCGCTGGTCAAGGTCATCACCACGATCCGCTCCAAGCTCAACCGCGATCTTCGAGTCCTCGGACTCTTGCCCACCTTCTACGACCCTCGCACCGTCTTGGGCCGTGAGATGCTCGACGAGATGCGCGAGAACGGCGAGAACCACGTCTTCGAGACGATCATCCGGAATGCTGTCAAGCTCGGAGAAGCCCCTCTGACCGGCCTGCCGATCACCGCGTACGCCTCTGCTTCCGAGGCCGCCAGCAACTATCGCGATCTCGCCAAGGAGGTAATCGCGCTTGGCTAGGCCAGATTTCCGCGCCGCGGCCACCGCCCGACTCAACGAAGAGAGGACTCAGGGGCTCTCCCAGAACGTTCTGAGCCTGCTCAATGCTGACGAGACGACCGTCGTCAGGCCGGCTGCCGTTCGAAATGTCCCAGTCGACAAGGTGACCCCGAACCCGAACCAGCCCCGCCTGGCCATGGACAAGGCCGGCCTCGAAGACCTCACCAACTCCGTGCGCGAGCATGGTGTCCTCCAGCCGATCCTGGTACGTCCGCAGCCCAATGGGCACTACCAACTCATTGCCGGCGAGCGGCGCTGGAGAGCGGCCCAGGGCGCTGGACTCCAGTCCATCCCCGCCCTGATCGAGGAGATCGACGACGAGACCGCCCTCGAGATTGCGGTAATCGAGAACCTCCAGCGCGAGGACCTCTCGCCAATCGACGAGGCCATGATCTACGACAAGATGATTCGCGAGCATGGCTACAGCATTCGCAAACTTGCCCAGAAACTCGGCAAGGACAAGGGCTACCTCGAGAACCGTCTCCGTCTTGCCGACGCACCGCCCGAGATTCGCGAGTTGGTGTCTCTGCGCAAAGACACCCTCTCCCATGCCTACGAACTGCTCAAGGTCGATGATCCCAAGAAGCGCAAGCATCTTGCCGATATGGTCGCTCGCGGCGAGCTATCGCTTATCAAGCTTCGCGAGAAGATCGACGGGTCTCCGAGAACCAAGCGCGCCTCGACGGGGTCAACGCCTGGTGGTTCGCCCTCCGGAACGCTCGAGGACGCAATCGAGGCCGAGGCCGAGGCCGACGCCAACTGGTTGGCCACAGGCTCAAAGCGGCAACTGACCGATGACTCGCTGATCGCCGTCCGGGCGCGCCTGACGGAGGCTATGGCGGACTTGATCACGATTCTTCAATCGGACGTGATCAGGAACATCGACGAAACCGACCGCCAGAACCTGGCCAAGTACCTGATGATCGTCAAAGTCCGCGTCGAGAACGCAATCGGCCTGGTTCGGAGGGGCCCCGACAAGTAGCGGCTTGCCCGCAACTGGCTCGGTGGAGGCTGACGCACGCATTCCGAACGTTACGGCCCAGCTGGGGTGCCGGCGGGGAGTCGTATGCCAAGGCGCTGGTGGCGTTACGAGCCTTCCTGTGCGGTTTGATGCGGTCCGGTGCGTTGACTAGCTCCGCAGAAGTCCGGCTGAGCTGAGAACCGCCAGCCATGAGACTCCGAGGATGGCCAGCCCAACGGCCTGAACCTCCCACACGAGAGCGCGTCGCCGGCTCCTTCTGACGCCGGCCAGACACAGCCCAAACCAGCTCAGCCCGCATCCAAAGATGGCCGTGACCGTGAGGGGAGCGAGCCCAATTGCCCCTGCCATCGTTGCCACTGCAACTACTTCAATCATCCCCAGAAGAAGGGCGTCCGCCGCCAGCGTCCTTCGCCCGCCCAGGAAGACAGCTACGGATCTGGTTCCGGACCGGCTGTCGTCTTCGATATCGTCGTAGGCGTTCGCCAGAGCGAGGACTGCGCCCGCGGCAACGCTCAGTGCGATCACTCCGATGAAGGCCCCCGGCACGGAGCCGCGCGCGCCCCACCAAGCGTACAAGGGCAGCAATCCGACGCCCGCCGCAAACGGCATCCACGCCAGAGGCGTCGACTTGAGGCGCAGATCGTAGACCAGCCCGTCTACCAGGCCCACGGCTGCGATGACAAGAACGCCAATCCCGACCGATGCGGCCGCAGCCAGCCCAGTCATGGCCGCCGCCACGCAGACGGTGGCCGCGGCGCCTCTCGAGAGAAGCCCGGCTGGAATGGGCTTCCTGGGCTTGGCTATACGGTCGACCGAAGAATCGGCGAAGTCGTTGGCGCTTCCGATTGCGAACTGCAAAGCCAGCATTCCCAGGCCGAGCCGAAGGGCTACGCCGGCCGATGCGCCGGCCACAAGGGCGACGACCGCGGCCGCAACCGCGTCGAGGGTGGACGGAAAGGGATGAACGACGCGGATCAGTCCGACGATGGCGAGGTGGCGCGGAAGCGCTCGTTCAGACGTAGACAATCTCGTCGAAACTGGCAACGAGATAGGCGATCAGCCGATCGCGGGCATCAGAAACCTCGGCGCGCAATCCAGGAATCAGGAAATGTAACGAGATGCTGGGGATCATCAGGCTGCCGGCGGCATCGGTTCCGATGGTCTGAGGAGCGCCGCCACCGCGCGCAAAGACACGGCGGAACGCCTTCTCGTCAAGATGGGCGGTCTTCCGGAAGTCCGCGACGACCTTTGCCAGGCCACGTCGCTTCGCCACGTCCCGCAGCAATTCGGCCGCCCAGGCATCGAGTTGCTCGTCGGTCTGAGCACGCAGCCTGTCGCGATACTCGGTAGGGGTTGCCGCCAGGCCAGTAGCGCCCACTTCGCCTCCATTCGTTGGTCGGCGTCAGTATCGCAGACTCGGCGGGGGCGGCTGTAAGCGCCCGCTCGAGTGACCCACGCCGAAGCAGTCGCCTCCCTCCGGGGCCGGCTCGGCTCAGCGCAATCCCGCACGGCGGAGGTGGTTCCCTCGCATTCAAAAGCCGCGCGCCCGGATGCCGGCTAGAGGCCCGATCCCGGTCGAACGGTCCCGAGGTCCGCCTTTCGAGACTGAGCCGGCGGCCTGGACCCATCCGGCCAGTCGTTGAAGAGCTCGGTGAGCTTTCGACCGATGCGACCCGGCAAGGGTTGATCCGGGAAGTCGGCGACCAGCTTCTCGAGCGCCGCCTGGGTCTGGGTTGTGAGACTTGCGACCTCTTCTGCATTTGGCCGGGCAGGAGTCTGCGGGGCGGCCACGATCGGCAAGCCAACGCGAACCCGCACGACTCTCCGGAACCCCAACCAGCTCGTCCCGTTGATCGCCACCGGGATCAGTGGCACGCCCGCACGCAAAGCCAGATACGCCGGCCCATCCCTCAGCGGAAGAACGATTGTCTCGCCCGAGTGGATCCGCCCCTCGCCGGCAATCGCCAGAATCGCGCCCTCACCGAGGATCTCCTCGACCCGGGCCGTGGCTGCGACCAGACCTCTCTTCCCCGGCCGATATGGGACGACGACACCGCCCCAACGCATCAGCCGGTTTCTCCCGCCGCGTCGCATGTCTTCCTGCTCAGGGCCAAAGAAGTACATTCGCGGCTGCTTGGAAATCGCGGCAAACAGGTAAATGGGATCGGCCCAGCTTTGGTGGGTGAAGCACAGGACCGACGGCCCGATTGGCAGCCTCTCCATGCCCTCAACGCGAACGCGTGAATAGGAACGTGCGACCGCACCGAAGAATGTGCGGACTGCCCGGTAGCGATGGACGGATTGCCGGGGCGCCTGCGCTTCCAGCGCTTGGTCCCGCTCGACGCGGGCCACCCCCGAGCCCGACTGAACTGAATCTGGCACGGCTGAGCCGCCCCGCGATATTGCCATGCGGCGAGTATGGCAACCTGGCAGAGTTGGCGCTGTCGGCTAGCCGTCCCCCAGCGAAGATTCTTCATCGGCCGCGGCTCCGGGGCAGTCGGCAATCGATGGTCGCGAGGACGGTTACGCATCCGGGTTGACCCCTATTGACCCGTTCTCAGGCCTGAGTACGATTGTCCGCATGCCCGAGAACGACTGTTCCCTATCTGAGAACGACTGTTCCATTTGCGAGAACGATCGTCCTCATGTTTGAGAACAGCCCCGCGATCGACCTTGCCGTCGGACGATCCAGCGTGCGGCAGCGCATCCTCGCTCTGCTCATGGACGAGCCGGGTTGTCGGCTCCATCTGCGCGAGATCCAGCGCAGGGCAGGGACGAGTCCCGGGACGGCCAGTCGCGAGCTGGCGAAACTGGTCGCGGCCGGTGTGATCGATCGGGAGGCCGAAGGCAGCCAGGTCTACTTCCGGGCCTCAACGTCGCCCCTGGCGACGATGCTGCGATCCCTCTTCGCGGTGATGCCGACAGCGGAACTTGGGTCTCGGCCGCGTCGCCTGCCGCGCACCAAACCAGCCGGTGTCGGCGGGCCGGTCAGGCCTGCGCCAGCCCCAGCCACGGGTGGCGCGGTGACGGAAGTGGAAGAAGCGACGGCGGCACCCGACGCACTCCCCGCCGAGATCGCCGACACAGAACCCACGCTGAGCTCGACGACGGTCGGGCGGTCCCAGACTTCCGTTGCGTCAGACGCAACGCCGCGAATCGTGCGGCCCGGGCTTTGGACTCAAGAATGGCCCGAAACCCAGGTCGCCGAGACAGCGGACGGGGCCACGGCCGAGACGACGGCCAGCGCGGCGGCCCCCACCGCGGTCGAGACAACGGCCAAGACTGCGGTCGCGCGCGCGGCGGATCCCCTGGGACTGCAAGTTGCGGGCCGTCTGGCCGAGTCGATCCGGTCCCTGTACGGAGAGTCCTTTCGCGGCATCTACCTCTGCGGCGCGCGCGCGGCCGGCGCAGCTCCGGCCGATGCCGACGTGGAGACGATCATCGTCCTTGATCGAGTCGACCACTACGGCGCCGAACTCGAGAAGACGAGCCACCTCTACGCCTCCCTATCGCACGAGTGGCAGATCGTCGTCAGCCGCGTCTTCGTTTCGGAAGCCGGCTGGAACGGCGACCCCACCGGAGCACGACCCCCGATACGGGAAGAAGCGGTGGCGGTATGACGCCGCGCAGCGCCCAACTTATCGATGGCGCGAATCAGGCCCTCGCATCCGCCCAGCGCGAACTCGAAGCCCAGGACCTGGAGAGCGCGGCCGAGCGGGCTTGCGTTGCCATGCTGCGGCTCGCCAAAGCCTGTCTCGATGTCGATGGCGTTTCACCCGGTCCAGCGAAGGCCGTTTGCTCCGAGTACGGCCGCCGATTCGTGCAGACGGGCCTCATGTACTCGGCCTATTTCCGCTGGCTTCTGGACGCGGCCGATCTGCGCAAGGCCGCCGGCAGCGACATCGCGGCCCCGATCGACTACGACGCCGCCGCCACTGTCGTGGAACGGGCCGAGATATTCCGAGACGCTACAACTCGCTTCGTCGCGCGGAGCGCGCGGTGAGCGACGTCATCCACCTCGGCTCACGAGATCGTTCGGCGCCCGCCGAGATACTCGACTACCCGAGGACGAGGCTGGTCGGGGCCGCGCTCCGCTGGAAGCGATACAGGCGCTGGACCAACGCCCGGCAACTGGGCCGGTGTGAGCTCTGCGGTGCCGGCTTCACGGAAGGCGGGACTCCAGGACTCAATTCCGGCTACTCGGTCGTCGCTGGCGGACCGGCCGGGCAGGATGACTACTGCTGGATTTGCGCAATCTGCTACGAAATGCATCGGGATCATTTCTGCTGGACCGTCCTCGACACGCGCGGCGCGGCCAGCGAACCGCCGAACCTGCTGGAGACCGCCTTCGGCTGGATGGCATGGCCGTCGCTCATGACTTCGGGCGAGGACGAATGACGGCCACTCCCCCACCCCATGCTCGGTGAATTCGGACGCGAAAGCTCGCTGTTGGTGGCCGGACGGCATCGAGGTCGTCGACCTGCCGATGCTTGCTTACCACGACTCCGAGTGGGGCGTGCCGGTCTCCCACAACCGCGGCCTTTTCGAGCGCCTGTCGCTTGAGGGCTTCCAGGCCGGCCCGGCGCGGGTCACGATTCTGCGGAAATGCGAGGCATCCAGGGCCACATTCGACGGATTCGATCCGGAGACGGCTGCGCACTATCACGAGTCCGACCGGGCCGGCCCCTCGATGGATCAGGCGACTCGGCTCCTCCTCCGCTAGGATCCAGGCATGCAGCCCTCAGACCCAACTACTGAACCAACTTCCGTCATGGAGTACGACGCGTGGCGCTGGCACACCGAGGGCGCATTTCCCAAGGGCCGGCCACCAGAGCAGGGCTATGTCCATATCGGCATGTTCCTCGTCTGGCTGATGGACCTGGACATGCTCGATCCGGAATGGGTCGCGCAGCCGGACGTAGCCCGCGCCCTGCCCGCCATTCGTAGTCGAGAGGCGCCCGCCTGCTCCTTGCGGGACGTCACAGACGGTCGACTCTCCAGCGACATGCTCACTCCGGAGGGCCGTGGCTTCGCGAGCGCTTACTACGCGCCGCAGTACGGCTACACCCGCGACTGGAACCGCGTCTTCGGCCGGCTCGCCAATACGTACGGAGTGCCCGACGAATGGGCCACGTACGATCGCATAGGCCCGGTGATCGAGCGGCGATACGAAGAGTGGGTCGCTGCCGGCCGGCCGGAGCTCATGCCGATGCCACGCCTGTTGAACGCGTTGCTCAGATTCGTGCAGCCCAAGAGCGGCAATACGGAGTAGCGCCGCCCACAGTCGGCCGGCGACTTCACGACCGCCCCGCGCCGCCGGGCCGGCCCCACAACGCAGAGCGTCGATAATGGCGTCCATGCCTCAGAACGATCATCTCCCGGAGGCGAGACCAACGACGGTCTCGCAAGCCTCGTCGCCGCTACCAGGTTTGCAGCGCGTCGAGCAGATCATGGGGACGGCAATAGGCCTCGACATACGAGACGCCTCGGTTCCGCCGGCCGCTCTCGAGAGTGCATTTGAGTATCTGCGCGGCGTCGACGCGCGATTCAGCACATACAAGCCCGAGAGCGAGGTCAGCCGCCTGATCCTGGGCGATCTCGACGAGGAGGCCGCCAGCCCCGAACTGCGCGAGGTGTTGGCTCTCTGTGAGGAGGCTCGCGTTACCACCGAAGGCTACTTCGACATTCGCGCCCACCGGCCGGACAAACGGCCCGACCCGACCGGTCTTGTCAAGGGCTGGTCGCTCGAGAATGCCGGCCGGATACTCGAAGCTGCCGGAGCCCGCAACTTCTGCATCAACGGCGGCGGCGACATCGTGATTCGCGGCGAGGCCGCGACCGGCCAGGCCTGGCGAGTGGGAATCAGGCATCCCCTGATCGCCGACAAGCTGGCGACCGTTCTGGCAGTGCGCGACGGAGCAGTCGCCACCTCTGGTGGCTACGAGAGAGGCGATCACATCCGCGATCCGTTCACGGGTCGCGCGCCCGCAGGAATCCTGAGCGTCACTGTCGTCGGGCCCAGCCTGACTCTTGCGGATGCCTATGCCACGGCGGCGTTCGCGATGGGCCCAACGGGCCTGGCCTGGGTCGGAGGCCTGGCCGGCTACGAGGGCTGCTCGGTCACGGCCGACCCGGACGGATCAAATGCCCGACTCGTCTGGACCGCCGGCTTCGAATCCTGGTTCGGCGATCGCTGAAGTCACGGCCGCGCCGGGTCGCCGCACCGTGGACTGTTTTCGAGCGGCCCGGCCGTGCCGCGCTCCTACCAGAAGAACGGCTTGCGACCCAGTATCGTCTGGTCGGCGATCGTCAGCAGATACGCGACGAACAGCAGCAGCCCCACCACCATATGCAGCCGAATGTTGGCTGCCATGGTGTCCATCAGCGCGTACGGGTTGTCGTAGAAGCGGTCCAGGCCGGAGTGGACCCGCATCGCGATCGGAATCGCCAGGAGGATCAGCAGCGCCGGAATCGGCAGCAAACCACCGGCAACGCCGGCCACCACGCTCACGAAAGCACCCGCAGCCGAGACGTCAAATCCCCTGATCACTGCCCCCTTGGACCAGCGAACCGGCAGCGTCCGTTTGCCAACCCGTGAGTCGCCGGCCCGATCCGGGATTTCGTTGACGTACAAGATCATCGCGACCAGCAACGCCACCGGCACGGAAATGAGCACTGCCTCGGCCGATATGGAGCCGCGCGATTGGACCACGTACGTTCCGAGGAGCATCACGGGCCCGAAGCCAATGGCCGTGGAGATCTCCCCCAGGCCGCGGTAGACGAGCTTGAATGGCGGCATCGTGTAGGCGAGGCTGATGAAGAAGCCCAGCGCGCCGATCCCGACCAGCGCCGGCGACCCGCGAAGGATGAGCAACGCAACCCCGAGAACCGCCGCCACGCCGTAGCAGGCAACTGCCAGGAGCGACATCTCGCGCAGGCTCACAAGGGCGTTCTGCAGCACGCGCGAACCGCCACTGAACTTCGTCGGCGTCGTGTTGGCGTCGTCGGCGCCCAGGATAGTGTCGAAGACGTCGTTGGCCACATTCAGGCCGAGGTGGACGGCGCTGGCGGCAACCAGAGTGATCACGGCCGTCACGACGTCGAACGTGCCTGCACGCGCCGCCACCGCGAGTCCGAGCAGGACCGGAGCGAATGTTGCGCTCAGGAACGGCGCACGCGTGGCCCGGAGAAGCAGCATGCCTCGCGGCAGCGTGGGCCGGACCCGCTCGCCACGCTCTTCGGACAAGGCCTCGAAGTAGCGCCGGGCCTTCGGCAGGCTGCGCTCGTACGCGGCCGGCAGCGGCATATCCCGCTCATCCCAGGCCCACACTCGACTCGGGCTGACGGCAAATCGCCCCCGCGGCCGCAGCAACGCCGGACCCCACACTGTGACATGGCGGCGCTCGTCGAAGCCACCTTCAGGCAGTGCATGAATGTGGCTGCCCGTGATCGCCACAACGGTCCCGGGCAGGATCCGGAAGCCAGCCGGTTCGGCAAATCGGACCGTCCCATCGGCCGATCTGACTTCGATCTCGACATCGACGTTGACCGGGTAGCCATCGTCTGCCACCCAACTCAGGACGGCTCGCTCGTACTCGGCCAGTTTGGCCATGCCGCCGCTCAGCGCGACTGAATCGGAGGCGTCCGGTGCGTCAGCCGCGGCGGGCGCGTCGGGTGCAACGGGTGCCACGGGTGCCACGGTTGCTGTCGTTGTAGGGCCAACCCCCGTTGCGGCGCTCACCGGCGCGGCGTCGGCAGCAGCGGCGTCCTGGTCCGGTCTTGCAGTCTTGCCGAACCTGGGCAGTCGAAGCCTCGGGCTCATCGAGCCACCTCAGCCGCGATCGAGATCTGCGGCGGTTGATCGGTCCGACCGTCCGGCCACAGCCAGGTTCCGCGTGGCGTCAGCTCGATGAGGACTCTCTCGAACAGCAGCGGGAAACCAAGCCTCGCCCGCAGCAGGCCGACCGCCCCCGGATCCTTGATCGACCAGTTGGGCAGAAGCCGCTCCCAACCGGCATGAAGGTCATCATCAGCGACACGGGCATCGCATTGGACTGTGACCTTGCTCGTGAACGCTCCGATTGGGTCCAGGTTCGTGATCGAGAAGCTGACCCTCGGGTTGGCCTTGATGTGGGCCACTTTTGAGCTGTCCAGGACGCTGGACGTCAGGAAGATGCGATCGCCCCACAGAAGGGGAACCATCGGATAGGTGACGGGGTGTCCGTCCTGGTCGACGACCGTCAGCTCGCCGACGGGAGCGGCATCGATCAGTCTGGAGACCGGATAAGGCAACGCGGGCAATTTGACCTCCAAGCACGGGACGCCTGGGGTGGCGGCGCCATTGTACGGACCGGAAGACTCTTCACGTTCGCTCGGGGCCGCAGCGACAGCACGTGGGTCGCGAGTCAGCGGGTCCGATCGCGGTCCGGGCTTCCGCCGAAGAGGCGGATCGAGGCGGCAGCCGCAGCTTGCTGCTCGGGAGTGATGAGGCTTCGGCGGTCCGACGTGCTGTTGTGGGCGTACTCGGCCAGCGTCTTCTGGAGGGCCTCGAGGCGCTTCAACTGCGCGGCAAGAATCTGCGACCAGCGGCCCTGGACATCCTTTGAGGCGCCGGCAGCAGCTGCCCACAGGGCGTAGACATCTTCGAGGCAGATCTCCGCCGAGCCAAGTGCCGCGGACCAGGCACCATCCGATGACAGCTCGAGTAACCGCCTTGCGGCCGCGTCGGATGCCTCCGTCATCCGGGCGCAGACGGGGCAGCGAATGTCCGACAGCTCCGCGATGCCGCGAACCTGGCCGGATCCGTCTTTGCCGGCGTGCTTCTTCATTGTGGCCAGGCGACGCCGCAGCACGGCATCGAGAAGGACGGCCGTGGCTAGCTGGCTGCTTGTCTGCAGCAGTTCCATCTTCGAAAGGCCGGCGCTGTGGGGCTGGCAGAATCCCAGCCCCTTGTCCATCTGGTCCCGGAGACCGCGATCTGTGGCGCCTTCACGGGCCAGACCTCGCAGCGCGGCGTAGCTCGCTTCCTGGCGGGCGTCGCAGACCGGGCAGCGGCCCCGCTCCAACGCCTCGGCGAGGCGGATCTCCTCGAAGTCGCGGGCTGGCAGCTTGCCGGGCCCGGTCACCCGAGTGCTCGGAATGCCGTTGGCCTGCTCATCACCACAGCCTACCGCGCCGTCAACCTCGCCGAGACATGGCCGCGTAAGTGACTCCGAAGCCGAGGACACACCACACCGCCAGCGTGACGAACGCGCCGAGCGGCAGACCGAACTCATTTGGCGCGATGGTGCCCCGGGTGACTTCGCCCATGGCCTGGATAGGGAGAATGCTGTGGATTACCTCAAACCAGGCCGGCAGCTTGCTGGGCAGGAATGTCAACGGCGAGAACATGAAGACGAAGACAACGATCGCCTGGGTGATGATCACGGTCAGCATGTACGGCAGCAGCGATGCGATCGCATAGCCGATGCAGGCAGACGTCAGCGCCACGAGCAGGACCGCCGGGACGACCAGCGGGCTGACCTGGAAATCCAAGCCGAAGCGCACGGCCCCGACCAGGACGCCGAGGACCACGCCCGGAATGACGATTGCCAGCCAAACGGTCAGATCGGCCGCCAGGTAGGCCAGCCGCGGCACCGGCAGAGAGCGCATGTATGCCAGGCTGCCTTCGGTCTTCTGCTCGCCGATCGTCTGCGGCAGCGCAACCAGGCCGACCGAGAGCATCGAGATGGCCGGCGCGCCGGTCGCAATCAGGTAGATGGCCGCCCGGTCGAGTGTCGGGAAGAGGAGCGGGTAGCCCAGAACTATGCCCAGCGTGAACAGCGTCTGGACGGCGAGCATCAACGGCAAGTAGTTCTTCTTGCGAAGCGCCTGCCATGTGACCAGGAGCCGGTAGCTATGCAGCATTTGCATCGATGACCTCCTCGACATGCGCCGGTCCGGCGTCTGAGCCGCCGACGAGCGCTACATACACGTCCTCGAGAGTGGCCGGTCCGAGCGTGAACTCCTCGATCGAGCCCGTGTGCTTCAACGACTCCGCCCATGCCACGGCCTGCCCCGCGGCGTCCATCGGAACGCCGATCATCAACCGATTGCCCACAGGCACTGCCGAAAGACCGAAGGGAGAGGCCGGAAGCTCGACTGCGTCCGGGTCCAGGACCAGTTCCAGCCGGAGTGCCGCGCCGAGCCGACCCTTGAGCTCGGCCGGCGTGCCTTCGGCGATTACCCGACCCTCGTCCAGAATCGCGAGCCGGTCGACCGACCGCTCGGCCTCGATCACGTTGTGGGTCACCAGCAGGACCGCGGCACCGTGGTCGGCAAGGGTCCGGACCTGCCGCCACAGGAGGCGGCGCCGGACCGGATCCACGTCGTTCGTCGGCTCGTCCAGCATGACGACGCGGCCGGGCACGACGGCGGCCATCGCAAAGGCCACGAGTCGCTTCACGCCTCCGGACAGCCGGGCCGCGTCGACGTCGAGCCACTCGCCCAGGTCCAGGGCCTCGATCAGGCGCTCGCGCCGGCGCTGGACGTCGGCCCTGGCCCCACCTCGAAGCTGGCCCAGCAGATCGATCGCCTGGCGAGGCGTCAGGCCGTCGATCGGCACCTGCGCCTGAGCCTGGAAGGAGCACAGCCGCCGAGCGAGGCCGGGATCGGCAACCATGTCCCGGCCATCGATTCGGATCGAGCCTGAAGTTGGTCGGAGGAGGCCGACGACCTGGTTCACGAGGGTGGTCTTGCCGGCGCCGTTGTGGCCGAGCAGACCGAAGACCTCGCCCTCGCCGATGGCGAGGCTGATGCCGTCGTTGGCCCGGGTTCCGGTCCGGTATTCCTTGGTCAGCTCTTCGATCTGCAGCAACATCACTGGCCCTTCCCTTGTTCGGCGTCTTCTCGTTGTCCGGACGTCCGCGCCTGGAGTCCGTCGCTCTGCGCTTAAGTCGCTTCGCGCCTAAGGCGCTGTCGCTCCGGCTCCAGACGCTGCCGTCCGGGTCGGCGTTTCTCGTTGTCCGGCCGTACTCGAGCGACTTCCCTCGCGTCCGGCCGGACGTATCAGTCGTTTGTGCGGGCCCATTTCCTTATTGGCTCCTGTTTCAGGCAATAGCTGTCCAAGCCGGGTCCCGAATGGGGCCCGGAAAGGGCGTTGGAGGAATGGGGCGGCGTCGAGCCGCCTGACTACTCGATGACTATTCGGACCTCATCGCCGTGGTCGGAGACCTCCAGGATCGGTCCGGTCATGCCGGTCTGGATCGCCTCGACGATGCGAGAGCGGTGGTCCGGCGACAGGCCGGGCACCTGATCGATTGCGAAGCCCGCCGCAGCGAGCGGGATCTGCAGGTTGATGACCTGGCGGCCATTCTCGGCCACGAAGATTCGCAGACGCCGTCCGGCAAGAGAGTCCTGTGCGGAGACGTTCCGCTTTCCTTCGTCGCGGGAGCGCGCCTCAGATGAGCCGCTGCCTCGCCGGGAGCCGGAGGTTGCACCGCCGGCGCTGCCTCGTTCTTCCAGCGCGGCAACGATCGGGGCCGCTTCCTCGGCAGTGAGCTTGCCCTCCGAGACCAGTTTCAGCAGGGCTTCGAGTTCGCCCGACATGGCCCTACCTCCTCGACCGATCCAGGCGTTGGGCGGCTTCATCGACGCCGATCTCGCCTCTCTCGAGCGCCTGGAGAACGGCCAGTTCCTCGTCTTCGGCGAGATCCTCGGCGGCATCGCCCGTTTCTTCGGGGTTCCAGGTTTCCCCAGTTTCCTCCAGGCCGCGTTCCTCGACCGTCGACGTCACATCCGACGCCGCCGCGGCCGACGCCGCCGCAGCCGGACCTGCCGCAGCCGGACCTGCCGCAGCCGCGCCCTGACCGCCCGAAGGAGCCGCGGGAGCGGAGGGTTGCGCCGGCGCCGTTGCGGCGACTACGCGGTCGCCGGGTCGGGCCGGCAGGATTCGGAGACCTCCGGACGTGGAGTTGACCTTGAAGGTGGCCCTGCCGTCGCCGACGATCGAGCGCCAGTAGCCGCGCCCGCCTTCCAGCCGGTGCTCCACGTCCGAGTGGATCGAGCCGGAGATGGCTCGAAGCTCGGCCGTGACGCCGCCCAGCGGAGTGAGATCGACGCTGCCCGAGATCGACTCGGTGCGGTAGTCGCCGGTTGGATCCAGGTCGCCCACGACGGCAATGCCGCCACTGGTTGTGGAAAGAGCCAGGCCGTGGAAGCGGCGAGCGCGGACCTTGATGCCGCCCGAGACGGTATTTGCCCGCATCCTCACGTCGCCGCCCTGATCCAGAGCAATGGACCCGGAGATGGAGCCGGCTTCCACCAGGCCGCCAAGACTCCACAGCCGGATGTCGCCGGAGACGGACCGATACTTCTGGTCGCCGACCAGAGCCGCCGCCTCGATCGATCCGCTCATCGTCTCGTAGCGGACCTTCGTTCCCCACGGCACGTCGATGCTGACGTCGGCGCTGACGCGCGCCCCGCCGAAGAGCCAGGCCAGCCCGGTGGAAAGACGCCGCTCCGGGGTCTCGACCGACAGGGAGCCGGGGCCGCGATCGACGATCACACGCCCGGTCTCGAGAGCTCGCTCGGCCGCGATGTGGTCCGCGGCGCGGATCCGATACGTGACCGTCAGGTGAGCTTCCTCGCCTTCGATGCCACGAACTCGCAGCGACCCGGTGATTGTCTTGACCGAGATCCGCCCATTGGATCCAATCCGATGGGTAAGCGTCTCGGTTCGCTCAAGCGTCCCCATCCCCTACTCCTTTCGAGCGCGGAGGAGGACCGCCGCCTCATCTGCCGTTATCTCATGACGAGCCAGCCTCTCGAGAACGTCGCGGCGCAGTTCCGACGACTCGACCGAGCGCCCGAAATCGCCCTCGCCATCGTCGGCGACCGGAGCTCCGTCGGCCAGACCGAGGGCCCGCACCAGCGCATCGATCCGCGCCCGAACCGTCGGATATGAGACCTTCAATTCGCGCTCGAGCTCCTTGGCGTTGCCCCGAGCGCGAAGGAAGCTCTCCAGCAGCGTCAGCTGCTCGCGGCTGAGGCGCCCGAAGCGACCCACATTGAAGTCGCCCTCTATTGCGGTGCCGCAACTCCGGCACTGAAGCCGGGTAATCGCAAGCTCGCTCGAGCAGATGGGACAGGTTGAGATGACGTCGCGTGCCATGCGGTTGATGCCTCTTCTGGCGAGGATCGCCACCGGCCTGCCAGTGGCTGGTTCCTGATTGCGTGAGATACCGTGCTCGCCGTGGTTGCTACTATGCCAGTGGACCTTCACAATTGTCAAGTCACCCTTTCTAATCTGGTATTCGCCAACGTCAGAGAGTGGGTAGCGCGGCTCCGATGGCAGTCTTGGACTCCTTCAGGGGTCCGCCCGGGCCTTCGTCCATGCCGGCTCTCGACATGAGATCGGCCCGACGGTTGGTCGCACGCGGCCGGCGGCACACCCATCTGGCGGCGGGGTATAGATTCGATCCGTCAGGGCGCGACGCCCCCGATTCGCCTGGAGGCCCGATGGCTCGACTCGTGTACAACTTCGACAAACCGGATCGGTTCGTGGCCGGCACAGTCGGCCAGCCCGGCAATCGGTCCTTCTACCTCCAGGCGCGTGACGGCGCCCGGATCGTTTCGGTGCTGCTGGAGAAGGTCCAGGTCGCGCTCGTCGCCGAACGGCTGACCCAACTGCTGGACGAAGTTCGGGGCCGCGGCGCGAACGTGCCCCAGGGGCCCGCGCCGGCCGACATCGACGCCGCCCCACTGGACGAGCCGATCAACGAGACCTTCCGGGTTGGGTCGATGGCGATCGTGTGGAACGGAGAGGATGAGTCGATCACCCTCGAGGCAAGCGCCATAGGCGAGGATGAAGAGATCGCCGGCGAAACCCTGGAGGTCGACGATGAGGAGGGCGCGGCGGTCGAGGCGGAAGCCGACGAGTCGGACCTGATGCGGGTCCGCCTGGACGTCGGCAAGGCCCTGGCCTTTGCCCGGCGGGCCCTCGAGATCGTGGCTTCGGGCCGGCCGCCCTGTCCCTTCTGCGGCCAGCCGCTCAATCCCGAAGGCCACATCTGCACCCGCCGCAACGGCTTCATGCACTGAATGTGGGCAAGAGGTCGCGGCAGAGCCGGCAAATGACCGACGAGAACCTTCGGGACGGAGAACCGGGCATCGATCCCGCAGCCGAGCCCCCGGCCGAGCGACCATTCGACGACGGACCGACCATCGCCGGGATGACGCCCGCCGAGATGGAGTCGGCCGCGCTCGAAGGCCGGCAGGTGTCCGGGCCGCTCGAAAGGACCACCGCACTTCGACTCCTCCGGGAAGGCGAGCTCACGGTCGTGGGGCGGCTCCTGGCCGCATCCAACGCGACCTTCTTCTGCGTCGTGGCCGGCCCTGGGGACGACACCTGCGGTGGCCCTGAGACCACGATCGCGGCCAGCTGTGTCTACAAACCCAGACGCGGTGAGCGACCGCTGTACGACTTCCCCGACGGCACGCTCGCCTGCCGTGAGGTCGCGGCCCACGCAGTGTCGGAGGCTAGCGGCTGGGAAGTCGTACCGCCGACGGTGATGCGCGACGGGCCGTTCGGCGAAGGCATGGTCCAACTTTGGGTCGAGGTGGACGAATCTGTCGATCTGGCCAAACTGGTCGGGTCGGACGAGCCGGCGCTGCGCCGCATCGCCGTTCTGGACGCGGTGCTCAACAACGCCGACCGCAAGGGCGGGCATCTCCTGGCGCTACCGGATGGGCGGATCCAGGGCATCGACAACGGTCTCTGCTTCGCCGTTGAACCGAAGCTGCGGACAGTACTGTGGCGCTGGCGGGGTCAGCCCCTCACCCAGGAGGAGCGCGATGTCCTCGTGCTCCTCCGCGATGCGCTAACCGGCGAACTGGGCGATGAGTTGCGCCAGTGGTTGGCCGAGGAGGAACTCGAGGCCATTTCCGAGCGGATCGAGGTCCTGCTGTCGAGCGGCTTCCTGCCCCGCCCCGATCCAACCCGCCCGGCCGTGCCATGGCCGCCTTTCTGACCGGCCGACGAGAACGACCGACGCCGAGCGCGCGGCTCGGGCACAATCGGGCGAGGAGGCCGACGCGTGCTGAGCTACTTCGAAACTCGAACCAGAATCATCGCCCTTGTCGCCATCGGCGCGAGCCTTCTGGCGCTCGTGCTCAAGATCGGCGATGCCGGCGGAGTGGTCGTCTTCGGCGCCTCGGCCGTTGGATTGGCCGGACTGGCAGCCATGGTCGGCGAGGCAACGGACCAGCTGGGCCACCGGCTCGGCTCCGGGGCGACCGGCGTTCTCCAATCCGCGCTTGGGAACCTGCCCGAACTCTTCATTGGCATCTTCGCCCTGCGAGCCGGACTGGTGGAGGTCGTGCGCTCGGCCCTGGTCGGCTCCATTCTCGCCAACACCCTGCTCGTCCTGGGACTCGCGTTCCTGGCCGGCGGACTCCGCCACGGCCCTCAACGGTTCGGAGCCGACAAGACCAGGATGATGTCGACGCTCCTGCTCCTGGCGGTTGCGGCGATGGCCATTCCGACGATCGCCACCGCGCCGGGCGGTCCGGACCAGGGCCATGCGACGGAGCTGTCCGTCTTCGTGTCAGTCGTGCTCCTCGTGGTCTTCGCGGCCAGCATCCCGTTCTCGATACGGGGAGGACCTGGGGTCGGCACGACAGAAAGCGCCGTTGCGCCGGAGCACGCGTGGCCGCTGGGTCTCGCGATCGGGGCGCTCTGCGCGGCTGGGGTGGGGGCCGTCTTCGTGTCCGACTGGTTCGTCGAATCCCTGCGGCCGGCCATGAGCTACCTCGGCATGTCGGAGTCCTTCGCCGGCCTTGTGGTTGTGGCGATCGCCGGAAACGCCGTCGAGAACGTCGTCGGCGTCCAGTCGATGCTCCGCGACAAGGGGGATCTGGCTATCAGCCTCATCCTGAACTCCAGCCTGCAGGTCGCTCTGGCGCTGACTCCCGTCCTGGTCATCCTGAGTCTCGTGGCCGGCGGCGCAGTGCTGACTCTGGTTCTATCGCCACTGCTCGTCGTCGGCCTCGCTCTGGCCACGTTGCTGGTGGCACTCGTTGTCATCGACGGCGAGTCGACCTGGCTCGAAGGGCTGGCCCTGATCGGGCTCTATGTGATCCTCGCCGCCAGCGTCTGGTGGGGCGCCCCGATCGGCTGAGCGCACTAATCGCCTAAGCCGGTCCAGGAGACGACTCAGGATCTAGCGCGCCTGACCCGCCAGACCGGGTCGCCGTGGCGCCCAGTTGCGAGCGGCCAGGCGCCCACCAGCCCCACGTCGTTGCCCAGTTCTGCGGGCAAGATTTGGACCCGGCCGGCCGGGCCCCGCAATCCGGTGGTAGCTACGGCGACGCGAGCCGGCTCCAGCCAGCGTTCGCCCTGACGTTCTGCGAGCGTCCCGCCGACCACGATCCGTTCTGGGTTGAAGGCATTTGCCCAGCCAACGCAGGAGATGGCGAAGGCCTTCCTGGCCCGGTCCATGAGCCCGCAGCAGAGTGCGTCGCCGGCGATCTCGCCTTCAGCCACATCCCGGCCGGTCAGCGGCGCGGCGGCCGCACGGGCGATGAGAAAGGTCGATCCGGCACCCGCCATCTCGTCGCAAGCCGCATTTGCCAGCCCGGAACCGGAGGCAATCGCTTCGAGATGGCCGATTCCGCCGCAGCCGCAGCGCGGGCCGGTCTCCGGAATCAGGCACGCATGGCCGACCTCGCCGGCCGTTCCGTCGGGGCCGAGGAGCAGGTGGCCGTCAAGCCAGATCGCCCCGCCCAGACCGGTTGAGACCGTGACATACATGAAGACGCGGCACCCGCGAGCCGCGCCGAGCCAGTGTTCGGCGAGGGCCGCAACGTTGGTGTCCCTCTCCAGGTACGCCGGCAATCCGACGCGCGCCTCCAACTCGTCGGCGAGTGGCGCCTCTCGCAACGCAACCACGTTCGGCGGATCGACGACCAGACCCCGCCACGGATCCACCGGTCCCATCGACGAGATCCCGATAGCCAGAAGACGATCGCGGACCGAGGACGGCAAGTCAACTCGGACGGCGTTCAGCAGGTCCGCACATGCAGCGTAGATTGCCTCCGGGCCACCCGTCAGTGGAGTCGGCGAGGCCCGTCGACCGATGCACTCACCCGTGGGCAGGATCGCGGCCGACCGAATCTGGGTACCGCCGAGGTCCAGACCAAGGACCACGGAGTCGGCGGAGGCGCGCCCGGATTGCGTCATCGGCTTTCTCCTTTGGCGTCGGAGATTGGGGCCGTGACCGGGGGCGCTCCGCCGCCAACCTCGGCAACCGCGGCGGCCACTTCGCCGCCGGCCGGCCCGGCCGCCGCCACCGCCTTCTTGACCGCCGCATCCCACTGGGAATGCCCGCCGGTCTCTTCGGGATAGAGCTCATGCAAAGTCACGTTGATCGCGGCCGCGACCGGCACTCCGAGCAATCCACCAAGCACACCCCACGTGCTGAGGCCGACGAGGACGGCGAAGATCGTGATCACCGGATGGAGATGGACCGCCCTACCAATCACCAGAGGCATCACCACCTGATCCTCCACCTGACGGACGATGAAGTAAACCACGAGCACGACAATCGTCGTGTCCGTGCCATGGGTCGCGAAGGTTACCGTGCCCGCCAGGGCCGCCGCGATCATTGGGCCAACCAGCGGAATGATCTCCAGGACACCGGTCAAGATCGCCAGGGCGAGCGCGAACGGCACATGCAAGATCGGGCCGAGGATCACGTAGATGACCGCCGCAACCAGAACGATCAGCGCCAACTGGCCGCGCAGCCATCGCCCCAGAACCACGTGAATTCGATGGGCGAGCTGGAGCGTCTCGACTCTCTGCTCGCGATCCAGAAACCGCAAGGCGAACTGCCCGAAACGGTGGCCGTCGAGGAGCAGATAGAAGGTGATGATCAGGCATAGGATCACCTGCAGGCCCATTTCGACGGCTCGCTCGGCCATCTGGACTGCGCTCGAAGGCGAGTTGATCAAGCCCAGGAAGGCGTCTTTGATCTGCTTCGCCAGTTCGGTGACATCGAAGGTGTTTCCGGCCACGACGAGCGAGTCGCCGAGGAGCTTGTGCATGGCCGACGAGATGACGTCGTGCCCGCCAGACGACAGGTCGGCGAGTTCCTTCCCGGCTCGTTCGGCGGCGATGAAGGCAAGAACCCCGACGCTGCCCAGGAAGAGGACATAGCCGAGAGCGACGACCGCGGCCCTGGGCAATCGAGTGCGGCTCTGAACGGCCGAGACCACGGGCGAGAACGCGTACGCCATGACGCCGGCAACGACGAATGGACCGATGATGCCGCGGGCCAGCCAGAGAACGGCCACCACGGCGATGGCCAGTACGAGCAGACGCACGAACTGGTCCGACCATGCAATGCCGAAGCGTGCGGGCGCAGGCGGCATGGCCGGTCTGGTCGACTCCGGTCTGGTCGACTCCGTTCTGGTCGACCCCGTTCTGGCCGCCATCCCAATCCTCCGCTCTCCGGATGCCATGCGGACCTCCCGCTGCAGCGAAGTGAATAGCCTACCTCGACCGTGCTCCACCAAACCGGTGGGGCGGCGGCCGGGTCTCACCATATCGCGCCAGATGGCCGATGCCGTCGCCAAATGGGCGCGATACTAGGCACGCTACGTTCACGAATTGCGGGGAGCTAATGACCGGATCAACGGCACTGGCGCTGACCACGACGGGTCTGAAGAAGAGTTACGGCCGACAGGTGGCCCTCGCCGGCCTGGATCTCGAGGTTCCGGCCGGAGTCGTATACGGCTTCCTTGGGCCCAACGGCGCCGGCAAGACGACGACAATGCGCCTCCTCACCGGGCTCATTCGCGCAGACTCCGGCTCGATCTCCTTGCTTGGGCAGAAGTTCGACGGCTCGCAAAACCACCTTCTGTACGACGTCGGCGCCCTCATCGAAGCCCCTTCCCTGTATCCACACCTCTCGGCCCGCGACAACTTGATCGTCTTCGGGGCGGCCGGCAAGAAGGTTTCCAGGGCTCGAGTCGACGAGCTTCTCGAACTGGTCGGTCTGCGGGACCGGGCCGCTGATCGCGTCTCGAAGTACTCGATGGGCATGAAGCAGCGGCTCGGAATCGCCGTGGCCATGCTCAACGACCCCAAATTGCTGCTGCTCGACGAGCCGGCCAACGGCCTTGATCCGAGCGGCATCGTCGCCCTCCGAGACACAATGAAGGCGCTGGCCGCGAGCGGCAAGACCGTCTTCATCTCGAGTCACATCCTGCCCGAGGTCCAGCAGATGGCCGACATTGTCGGCATCGTGGCGGCCGGCCGTCTGGTGGTCCAGGGCCCGCTCGATGAGCTGCTTGCCCGGCAGGCGCTGGTCCGCGTCAAGGTTCTGCCTGCGGAAACGGCCGCGGCGTTTGCCGTGCTGTCGAAGCTGGCCGGAGACGGTCGCGTTGAGGTCACATACCCCGATGCCGCATGGCTCGTGGCCCGTATCGCGGCGGACAAGGCCACGGAAGTGAACCGGGCCCTGGCCCAGGCAGGGATCTATGCCTCCGGCATAGAGGCCGGCAGCGACCTGGAGTCGCTCTTCCTGCAGCTCACGGCGCCGCCCGTCCCGCCGCCGTCACAGTCCCGACCCGGCGCAATCCCCGGCTGGAACAGCGGAGTCGCATCGTGAGCCTCGCAATTGCCGGAGTCCGCAAGTTCCGGACCCGATCAGCCACAATCGTTTCGCTCATCATCGCCGTGATCCTCGTGGGCCTCTTGCTGGTGCTCGAAGGCGTCGGTTACCGCAACGTTTCCGCGGACAGAAGCGTGGACACTTCCTCGATTGTCTGGATCCTGAGCTTCCCGGGCGCCTTCGACGGAGTCCTCGAGTTCACATACCTCTTCCTCGGGATCATCGGTCTCATCTACGTAGCCACTGCCGCTGGTTCGGAGTGGAGTTGGGGCACCCTGAAAGTGGCGGTGGCACGCGGCCAGTCCCGCTGGAAGTACACGGTCGCCACGTTCGCGTCGCTCGCGATCATCTTGCTCATCGGCATGCTGATCACTTTCGGCGCCGGACTGATCGCCGTGGTCATCGGGGCCGCGATCGCTGGACTCCCACTGGGCAACCCGTTCGATCCGGCCGTGCTGGCGCGGATCTTGCTCGAACTGGCGCGCTGCTGGATTGCCCTGACCGGCCTGACCTCGCTGGGCTACGCCGTCGCCATGGTGGCAAAGAGCCAGATGGCCGGCATCGGAACCGTCATAGGCTTCTTCATCGTGTCGATCATCGGCCCATCATTGCTGCCGGACTTCGTCAGAGAGATCTTCAAGTACATGCCCTTCAACATCTCCGGCGATGCGATCGGAATCCAGGGGCCTCCCGGTTCCGGTGCGACCAATGCGGTAGACCCCACCCTGGCCCTCGTCATCATCGTCGCCTGGCTGGTCGGATGCCTTGCCGTCGCATCGATCTCGGTCCAACGAACGGAAATCACCGGCTGACGGGAGCGGCGACGAGCTAGCAGTGGGCGTCAGCGCTTCCGCTGCTGCCGGCGCCGGTCGAAGAAGAACCAGGTTCCGCCGATCAACAGAGCCACACCAACGAGAACCGCCTCGATCGGTACCGGCGAGTCGTCCAACCAGCCCGACCCCGAGGAAGCGGCTGGCGCCGGCGAGGCTGTGGGCGTCGGCTCGGGCGTCGGCGTCGACGTCGGCAACGGCACCGGCGTTGGAGTGGGCGTCTCGATCGGCGTGGGCGTTGGTGCGGGCGCAATGGAGCCGCTCGACGGGACCGTGGGAGAGGCCTTCACCGCCACGGCCGGCCCCACATACGTCCGGAAGGTGAAGTCCGCGCTGGAGTCGCGCTGGAGGTAGCTCCACGGACTCCAGCCGATGAGTGCGTTGCCCGATGCATACCTGTTGGATGTGGACCACCTGATGCTGAGGCCGGCAGTGAACACGATCGCGAGAAACTCCCCCTTCGTGACGTTGAAGGGCGTGAGAGCGAAATGCACCCAGGCGTCGGCGGCGCCAACGGCAACCACCTTTCTGGCCAGGGACTTCCCGTCCGGGTGGCCGGGCACAGGCCCCGTGACCTTCTCGACGTTGACCGTGACGTTTATCGTGCCCGAATGACTGAACAGCCACAGGTCGACGCCCGTGAGCGACCCGGCCTTGCCGACTTTGAATGTCTGGACATATGAGCCATTCAACGCCGAAGCGCGGTTCTTGGCGAGACTCTGCTGATCCACAACGGGTTTCGCGGCGGCCAGACTGAAGCCCGGCATCAGGACAAGTACCAGCAGGCTGACGCCCAGTGCGAGCGCACGTCGCTTTATGGTCAATCTGCACTCCGATCGATCTCAGCGGTCGCCCCAAATGGCGGCCGACGAACTTCCCACGGCCTCTCCGTGGTCGGGATGGGGCGGCTCCAGCGAACGGCCGCGGCGCCGCAGACCCATGCCTATGCTACCCCGGCGAACCGCAAGGCAAGGAATCCGGGGCAACCGGACGGCTTCGCGGCTCATGGCGGCGTCCGATGGTACGCTCAGGCAGATGGACGAACAGCGACACGCGGCCGGCGACTCGGGGCGTGCCGCGCCCCATGCCGAACCAGCGGGACCGGACGCCGCCGCCCCCGAGACCAACGCCTCGTCGGGCGGCATCGTCGGCCAGCTGCAGAGCGTGGCTGGTCCGGTGGCAGGGGCAATCGGATCCATCTTCGGGGCGGCCAGCCAGGCCTGGTCCGGTAGCGAGGCCGCGATTGGAAGGCGGCTGAGTCGTCAGGCCAGGGAGCCACTCCCCAACCTGTATGAGCTGTACCCCGAGGCCCACCAGGCCTCGCCCCATGAACTCGGGATGCGGTTCGTGCCGGTCGAGGATATCCGCGGCACGGCAGTAGCCGGAGCGGCCCAACGCGGCGGTGACTTTCTGCCACTCAGGCCATTCCGCGGCGAGAACTGGGAAACGCGCTGGCAGCGGCTTCGGCTGGCCAACGAGCGGCTCCAACCGCTTCCACCGGTCGACCTCATCAAGTACGACAACGACTACTGGGTGGTCGACGGGCATAATCGGGTCGCGGTCACCCTCTACTCCAACGGCGTGGGGCTGGACGCCATGGTCACCGAGTTGGTCCCTCTCGATGGGCAGACCAGCGAGCGTCCGCGCAACCTTCTCTCCTACCTGGGTGAGACCGGCGAGCTCAGGGCTGCGGCCCAGGGCCACCGGCCGGCCATGGGCAGGAGGCTGGTCGAGCAGCAGTCGGCCGACGAGGCCGCCGTCGTCCTCGAGGTCGAACTGACGGCCGACCACCAGGCGCACGCCGACGAGATTGGCAAGGTCGAGTGAGATGACGAGGCGTCTCACGATCGAATGGCCGGATCCAGTCCCGTTCCGCGGCCGAGACGGCGCGCCGATCCGCCTGCTGGCCGTCTCGGACGTACTCGAGCCGACCCTCTTGGATGCGCGCAACCGAGACGCCATCGCACCGGTCGACTTCATCGTCGGCTGCGGCGACCTGGACTGCGAGGACCTGGCCTTCATCGCCGACGCGTTCAACTCCCCGATCGTGTACGTCTATGGCAACCACGACACGGACGACCGCTGGAAGCAATGCGACGGGGCCTGCCCGGCGGAGATCCATTCGACGGCGATCCGTCACCTGGCCGGCGTCTCGATTGCGGGCCTCACCTGGCCGGGACGCCGAGGGAAACGCGGCAATCGCAGTGAGCGGTCGGCGCGGGGTCAGGCGATGAGGCTGGCGATTCGACGTGCCGGGCACGCAGGTCCGATCATCGTGCTGAGTCACGTGCCGCCGCTCGACGCAGGCGACGTCCCGAGCGACGCCTACCATCGCGGCTTCAAGGGCTACCGATGGCTGCTCGAGCGCCTGAAACCGACCCTGTGGCTCCACGGCCACACGCCTCTGGCCGCAACAAGCGAATGGAAGGTCCAGGTTGGGCAAAGTACGGTCGTGAATGTGACCGGTGCCGTCGTCATCGACCTGCTGCCGCCCAAGAGCGGGCCGAAGACCGATCTATAGGTCCATCGGGTCCGGGTCCGAAGCGTCAACGCCGAGTTCTGCGATCGCAGCCTCTACGTCGCCTACGGGCATCAGACCGCCGCGCGACAGACCGACCATTGCCGCCGCCGCGATGTGCGCCGCATCGATCGAGAAGAGCCGCCGGAGCGTCTCGCGCGTGTCGGATCGCCCAAAGCCATCCGTACCCAACACTATTCGCGAGGCCGGCAACCAGGGCGCCACGAGATCCGGATATGCCCTGATCCAGTCGGTGGCGATCACGATCTGGCCGCCGTCCGGCGGCAGAACTTGCGAGACGTGCGGCAGGCGGGCCTTTGCGGCCGGGTTGAGACGGTTCCAGCGGTCGGTCTCCAGACCGTCCACGCGGAGTTGCTGGAACGAAGTGGCGCTATACACCTCGGCCGGAATGCCGCGCTCGGTGAGAAGGTCGCGAGCCGCAACTACCTGCTGCAGGATCGAGCCGCTGCCGACGAGCCGCACCGGGTCCTCGATTCGGGCGGCCTTGCCCAGCTTCGGAGCCTCGAACAGGCGGTAGATGCCTCGCGAGATCTGCTCGTCCGTCAGCCGATCGGGCCGCTTGGGCATGGCGTAGTTCTCGTTGTAGAGCGTGATGTAGTAGAAGACGTCGGCCGACGAACCGTCGGCCGCCCCTTTCCCGTACATCCGGTCGATGCCTTCGCGAACGATCGAAGCGAGCTCAAAGGCGTACGCGGGGTCGTAGGCTCGAATGTTCGGAACGACGGACGCGAGCACATGGGAGTGGCCGTCGTCGTGCTGCAGGCCTTCACCGGCCAACGTGGTGCGGCCGGCCGTGGCGCCCATCACGAAGCCTCGTCCGCGCTCATCGGCGAGAGCCCACAGCTGGTCGCCGGTCCGCTGGAACCCGAACATCGAGTAGAAGATGTAGAACGGTATCAAGGGAACGCCGTGAGTGGCGTAGGACGTGGCCGCAGCCTGAAGCGAGGCCATCGCCCCGGCCTCCGTGATCCCCTCCTCCAGGACCTGCCCGTCCTTGGCTTCGCGATAGCTCAGGACCAGGTCGGAGTCCACCGGCTCGTATCGCTGGCCACCAGAGGCGTAGATGCCGACTTCCTTGAAGAGCGGGTCCAGGCCGAAGGTGCGGGCTTCATCCGGCACGATCGGGACGATCCGCCGTCCCAGCTCCGGGTCGCGGATCAGGTTCCGCAGCAGACGGCCAAAGGCCATCGTGGTGCTGACCGCCATGTCCGACCCGGTGGTGAATTCGGCGTCGACCTGCGGGCGCGGCGGCGGCAGCGGCGCCGATCGGACAACTCGGCGCGGCATGGGCCCGCCCAAGGCGTGGCGACGTTCCAGCATGTACCGGACCTCTTCCGAATCCGGGCCCGGGTGGTAGTACGGCGCGTCGTGGAGCTTGTCGTCTGGAATCGGCAGTTCGAGCCGGTCGCGGAAGATACGCAGCTCTGCCTCGGAGAGCTTCTTGGCCTGGTGGGTGATATTGCGCGCCTCGACGCCCGGCCCAAGCGTCCAGCCCTTGATCGTGTGCGCCAGCACCACAGACGGGCCACCGCGGAATTCCGTCGCGGAGCGGTAGGCGGCGTATACCTTGCGGTAGTCGTGGCCGCCGCGGCGCAAGTGGGCGAGATCGTCGTCGGAGAGATTCTCTGCCAGGCGGCGAAGGCGCGGGTCCGGCCCAAAGAAGTGCTCGCGGATATACGCCCCGCCCGCCACCGAGTACTTCTGGAACTCTCCGTCGACCGTCTCGTTCATCTTGTTCACGAGCACGCCTTCGACGTCGCGGGCCAACAGATCGTCCCACTCGCGGCCCCAGATNNTGCAGGTTGCAGTTGATGACGAAGGTCAGGTTGTCCAGCCCTTCGCGAGCGGCCAGGGATAGGGCGGTTATCGACTCGGGCTCGTCCATTTCGCCGTCGCCGAGGAAGGCCCAGACGTGGCTGGCGGAAGTGTCGGCGAGTCCGCGATTGGAGAGGTATCGATTCAGGCGAGCCTGGTAGATCGCCGCGATCGGGCCGAGGCCCATTGAGACCGTGGGGAACTCCCAGAAGGCGGGCATCGTGCGCGGGTGCGGATAGCTCGGCAGGCCCACGCCAGACATGGCCTCCTGGCGGAAGTGGTCCAG
>PMIE01000073.1 GCA_003156975.1 Chloroflexota bacterium
TTCGACAAGAAGACCGGCGACAGCTCCCTCGACAAGATCAACGACGCAGTTCTCAAGCAGGGCATCTGGGCCCGCATCTTCCACTACGGCGACCTCGACATCCTTACGGCGAATGAGAACGAGATCGACCACTACCAGATGCTGGCTCACGTCGTCGACTTCAAGAAGGCCATGCTCAATGCCAAGAACGAGCTGGAAGACGGCCATCGCGGCTCAGTCGCGCCGGCCGCGGTCTCATCGCCGGTTTCCACCGGCGCTTCCAAGTCATCCAGCACGGACGACGTGACGGCCACTCTCTCCAAGCTCGCCGACTTGCGCGACAAGGGCGCCATCACCCCGGCCGAATACGAGCAGAAGAAGGCGGAGCTGCTCGGCCGACTCTAGACGACAGCGCCGGACGGACGTCGCGCTGGTCGCGGCGTCCGTTTCCGGGACTGGTCAGGAATCGAGGATCAGGTTGAATTCCCAGAGTCTGGCCGAGGCCGTCATATGGATTGCCCTATTCCTGCTCATCAGCGGGCCGGTCCACGAGTGCGCGCACGCATTCGTGGCCTGGAAGCTCGGGGACGGAACGGCCAAGCTTTTCGGGCGCGTCAGCCTTGATCCGATCCGGCATTTCGACCCGATCGGCGGAACTCTGCTGATCGTAAGTGTGATGCTCAGCGCCATATCGAACGGCGCGGCGATTGGCTTCGGTTGGGCCAAGCCGACGCCGGTGAATCCCTACAACCTCCGGGGTCGATACGCCGACTCGATGGTCGCACTTGCCGGGCCTCTCTCGAACCTGGCTCTCGCCGCCGTGTTTGCCTTCGGGTTTCGGATCCTGTGGGCGAATGGCATCTTCCCCGACAACACCTCGGCCGTGCGCATGGTTCAGCTCGTCTTCCTCAAGGGCGTCGAGTTGAACGTAGTCCTTCTTCTCTTCAACTTGATTCCCATCGCGCCGCTCGATGGGTCGCATGTCTTGCTCGACTTCCTCGAGCCGAGGATTGCCCAGGACGTTCGCGCCTTCATGAATCAATACGGCATGATGCTGCTGATCGTGGTCGTGATCTTCGCCGGTCAGATCATCATCCCGCTTCTGGTTCCGATCGTGAACCTTCTCATCGGCGTGCCTGGATTCCTGCGTACTTGAGGACTTTGGAGCGCGGTTGGTGGTCGGCCAAGGTTCATCGGGCGTGGACCTACCTTCACGCCCCAGTGACTGCCGGAGAGCGTGGGGAACTGGCTTCCTGGCTTAGCCCGGCGCAGGTCGCCCTATTCGATACGATGCCGGCGGGCGACCGGCGCCACGGCCTGGATGTCGTTGCGCACCTGCGCGACACCGCCGCCGCTGAGCCCGATCTTCTCGTGGCAGGTCTGCTCCACGACTGTGGCAAAGGGCCTGCCGTGCGGTTGGCGCACCGGGTAGCCTGGTCTCTCGGCCAGCATTACGGCGCATGGATCTGGCGCGCCGCCGGCCACGTACCGACCTTCAAGACGGGATTGGCCCGATTGCGCGACCATTCACAACGTTCCGCGGAGCTGGCTGCGGCAGCCGGCTGCACAGCGCGGACGATCGAGTTGATACGGAACCAGGAGACACCCACGGACGACGCCGGACGGCTTCTATTCGCTGCCGACGAGGCCAACTGATGACTTTCACGGCATCGGCCCGGCCAACGGCCGGGCCGAGCGCCCGTATCGGTGCCATGCCGAGGCCGGGCCCCGCTCCGGAGGTCGGCTTCGACGCCGGGCTCGCCGACAGCGTGACCCACGTCCGCCTCGAGGATTTCGACGGACCGCTCGCGCTTCTGCTCGCGGTGATTGAGGCGCGCCAGCTGGACGTGCTGACGGTGCCGCTCGGCGCCCTGGCAGAGGCGTACCTGGACGCGCTGGCGACCCTGGAGGGCGATCGGCTCGGTAACGTGTCTGCCTTCGTGGCCGTCGCCGCACAGCTGATCCTGATCAAGAGCCGGGCAATCCTGCCACGGCCGCCCAAGATGTCGGCGATTGCGCTGGACGACGAGCCCGATCCCGAGGCGGAGCTGCGGGCCAGGCTGCTCGAGTACAAGCGTTTCCGCGATGCCGGAGCTGCCCTGGGGGAGCGGCTGGACATCTGGCGCCTCTTTCGCAGAGACGCGGAAGTGGCCGCGAGCGCGGGCAAGGCGGGTGCAAGGCCGCCCGAACGTCCGCCGCTCCCGCCGAGCGTCCTCGCCCGCGCCCTGACGCGCCTGGCCACTGTCGTTCCAGTCGCGGCGGCGCCGGCCGAGATCATGACTCGGACGATTACCCTGGCCGAGAGGACTGCGATCATCCGGGAGGCGTTGAGGGGCTCGGATACGGTGGTGCTTCAGGATCTGCTCGGCGGCGTTCATGACCGTGTCGTCGTCGCCATCACCTTCCTGGCAATGTTGGAATTGTCCAAGCGGCGTGAGATAACCCTCGAGCAGGCCGAGCCCTGGGGGCCCATCATTGCCCGCCGCATGGTCGAAAGCCCGGACGCGGGCTCAGACGACGAGATAGACGAAAGCCTGGGGTCCTTCGCTTGAGTCCAGATACAGACGAGACATTCTTCGCGGCCGAGGAATTGGCCGACGGCTCGGCGGTCGAGCTGGAGATCGACGTGGAGGTCGAGCTCGCCTCCGACCCGGGCGGCACCGGCATCGCCGCCGTAGCCGCCCAGCCCGGAGAGTTGACGGAAGCGCAGCTCGAGGCACTGCTGTTCGTAGCCGAGAAGCCGCTTACGCGCGCCGAGATCGCCGGCCTTGCCGGCGTTGACCGCGAGACGGTGGACGCCCGGATCGGCGACCTGCAGTACAGCCTGGGCGAGCGCGGCATCAGGCTCGTGGAGTCCGGTGAGCGCGTTGAACTGGCCACGTCGCCGGACGCGGGACGACTGATTGCGCGGTACGTGGGCGCCGATGCGCCACGCCTCTCGGGTCCATCGCTGGAGACGCTGGCGATCGTTGCGTATCGCCAGCCATGCACCCGGGCCACGATCGAGCGTATCCGCGGAGTGGACTCGGATTACACCCTCCGAACGTTGCTGCACCGCCGGCTGGTCGTGGAGCTGGGCAGGTCCGAGGCACCGGGCCGGCCGATCCTGTTCGGCACGGGCTTCGACTTTCTCGAGCGGTTCGGCATGACGAGCCTGGACCAGCTGCCGCCACTCGAGGCGGCTGTCGCCGAGCGGCTGTTCGTGGATCCCGAGGAGCTTGAGGGCGCCGGCGCCGGCGCCGAGGCCGACTCTACCGGAGTCACCGGAGTCACCGGAGTCACCGGAGCCGGTGAGGCCCCGGCCGAGGCTGCCGACGATGTCCGGCCGGAGGCCGACTAGTGACCCGCGAACGGATCCAGAAGGTCATCGCCAACGCCGGCATAGCCTCGCGTCGGAGCGCCGAGGAACTCATTCGAGCCGGCAGGGTTGCCGTGGACGGCCGCTCCGCGATCATCGGCGAGCAGGTGGATCCAACGCTGCAGCACGTCGAAGTGGACGGGCGAGTTCTGCCGGCAGTTGCCGCCAAGCGCTCCTACTGGGCGCTCAACAAGCCTGCGGGTGTCGTCTCGACGGTTCGTGACCGGCACGCCGACCGAACGGTGATGGAGCTTCTGCCGCCGGAGGCCAGACGCACGGCTCGCCTCTATCCGGTTGGGCGGCTCGATGAGGAGTCCGAGGGGCTGCTGCTCTTCACCGACGACGGCACCTGGGCGGATCTGCTGCTCCATCCCCGCTACGGCGTTGAGCGTGAGTACGTGGTTGGCCTCGACCGTTCCGTGACGAAGGCCCAGAAGCTGGCACTCCGCAACGGCATCGCGTTGGAGGAGGGCACCGCCCGCATCGATCACCTCGACGACGTGACGACGGCACAGATCCGGAACCTGATGCTCCTTCTCGAGCCACCCTATCCGGAGTTGCGCTGGTATCGGGTCGTGCTGGCGCAGGGCTGGAAGCGCCAGATCAGGCGGATGTTCGACGCAATCGACATGCCGGTCCGACGACTCGTGCGGGTCAGAGTCGGGAGCCTGAAGCTGACCGACCTGAGTGCCGGCCAGGCGCGACGCCTGACCCACCAGGAGATGACCCAACTGGCCTCGTGCGCGCGGGCCACCACGACCACGCGGCCCGAGAGGCCCGATCGGCCGGTCAATGCGGCCAGGCCACGGTATCCTGCGAGCCGTGACCAGAGACCTCAGCGCTAACCACCGTTCCGATCAAGCGGCCGGATCCCGCAATGCGCTCGTCATCGCGATCGACGGCCCCAGCTCCAGCGGCAAGAGCACCGTCGGTGCCGAAGCCGCGAGGCGGTTGCGCTATCGCTTCTGCGACACGGGACTCCTATATCGCGCCGTGGCCTGGCTGGCTCTCGACCGCGGCGTCGCCCCGGCGGATGTCGCCGGTCTCGTTCCGCTGGCCGGGGAGGTGGCACTCGTGGCCGACTCGCGCGGCCGGCTGCGCCACATCCACGCCGATGGCCGCGACGTCACGCGCCAGGTGCGCGGCGCGGCCGTGGATCGGGCCGTATCCGCGTATGCGAAAGTCCCAGAGTTGCGCGCAGCCCTCGTGACCCGCCAGAGAGACATGGCCGCGGCCGGCGGGATCATCATGGCCGGCCGCGACATCGGGACGGTCATCCTGCCCAACGCCGACGTCAAGATCTACCTCAATGCATCCGCCGAAGAGCGTGCCCGCCGCCGCGCCGTTCAACGCCGCACGACAGACGAGACCGAGGCAGGCCAGATACTCGAGGACCTGCGCCGGCGCGACTCGATAGACTCCAACCGCGAGACGGCCCCGCTTCGGACTGCCCCGGACGCGTTCATCATCAACACCGACGGCAACTCCTTCGACCAGACCGTGGCTGCGGTCATGGGCGCAATCGCCGAAGCCCAGGATGGCAGCCGTGGCGCGTAGCAAGCTGGCGCGCTTCCCGCGTTTCAGCGGCGCCGTACTCCGTATCGCTGCCGCGCTTTTCGCCAGGGTCAAGGTGGAAGGCCTAGAGAACCTGCCCGAGTCAGGACCGGCGCTGGTGATCTGCAACCACTGCTCCAACGCCGACGGGATGCTGCTGATGGGCTTCATCGTCCCGACGATGGGCCGGCCGATGCGGTGGCTCGGCAAGGAGGAGGCCCTGCGCTGGCCCGTCTTCGGATGGGGAATGCGCCAGAACGGCGTCATGGGTGTCCGGCGCGGCGCGGGCGACCTCGAGGCCTTCAAGCTGGCCAAGGGCGTTCTCGACGACGGCAACGTCCTGACGATCTTCCCTGAGGGCACGCGTTCCCCGACCGGCGCCCTTCAGGCGGCCAAGGAGGGGGCAACGGTTCTGGCGGTGAGGAGCGGTGCCCCGATCCTGCCGATCGCGATCACCGGCTCACACAAGTTCTGGCCGAAGGGCAAGCTGCTGCCCCGCCTGCGCCGGCGAATGACGGTGAGGGTAGGGGAGACCTTTACGGTGTCGATGCCCAAGGGCGCCGACCGCCGCGAGTCGCTCCGTCTGGCGACCGCAGAGCTGATGAGCCACATCGCCGCGATGCTCCCGCCCGAGCAGCAAGGCGTCTACGGCGAGACGCCCGAGGCGGGCGCCGGGTCCTCGGCCCCGCAGGTGTGATACTGAAGCGCAATGGGTAACGTTCGAGAGGTCCGGATCGCGCGGCGCACAGGGTTCTGCTATGGGGTCCGCGAGGCGATCGACAGGGCAAAGGAGTCGGCGGCCGCCGGCAAGCAGACCCACACCCTGGGCCAGGTCGTGCACAACGAGGGCGTGATCGCGCAGCTCCAGGCCCAGGGCATCGAGACCGTCGACACGCTGGATGAAGTGATGTCGGGCACGGCGGTCGTCATCCGCGCCCACGGCGTGCGCCCCGATGTCCTCACCCGGGCCGAGTCCCGCGGCCTCGACGTCATCGACGGCACCTGCACGTGGGTGATCCAGGAGCAGCGCGAGATCAAGAAGCTCGTCGACGAGGGCTACTCGATCGTTCTGCTCGGGACGCCGCGGCACCCGGAGATCGTGGGCCTGCTGGGATTTGCTCCGGACGCGCTCGTCGTCGACGAAGAGGAAGACTGGGAGCAGATACCGCGCCGCAAGAAGATGGCGTTGCTCAGTCAGAGTACACAACCGCCCTGGAAGTTCGAGAAGCTCGCCGCCTTCATGGTGGGCCGGTGCCACGAACTGAAGATCGTCAACACCGTCTGCCCGGTCACGATCAGGCGCCAGGAGGACACGATCGAGGCCGCTCGCGGGGTGGATCTGATGATCGTCGTCGGCGGCCGGTCCAGCGCCAACACCAAGGAGCTGACTCGCCTGTGCGGGATCGTCGGCACCCGCGCCCTCCAGATCGAGTCCGAGGAAGACCTCACCGATGCGTCGGCTTTCGAGGGCGTGTCGGTGGTCGGCGTTACCGGCGGGACTTCCACTCCTATCGAGGACTTGCGGTGTGTCGCAGAGCGGATTCTGAGGGTGGCGGGCACGCCTCAGGCCGCGGCAAGGGCAGAAGAACTCGCCACGGCCGCCCTCGCGGCGGCGGCCACGCCGGCCGGACGGACGACCTCTCTGCCGTAGATCGAGGCCGGGTAGGGTCATTCGCGTCGCTATGGCCCATAATCCCCCGGTGACCCCACTTCCCATCGTTGCTATCGTCGGACGCCCAAACGTCGGCAAGAGCACTCTGTTCAACCGGATCGTTGGCCACCGCACGGCCATCGTCGAGGATCGCGCTCGAACCACCCGCGACCGAATCTACGGCGACGCCGACTGGAACGGCCGCCGCTTCATCGTGGTGGACACGGGCGGACTGGAAGTCCA
>PMIE01000111.1 GCA_003156975.1 Chloroflexota bacterium
GTAGCCGATGGCCATCTACTACCTGGACGCCGACGACGAGGTCACATCTGCCGCGGCCAAGATCCGCGACTCCTCGGACAACCGCATCGCGCTGGTGCTGTCGAACGGTTCGCGCGTGGCCACGTCCCGGATCAACTTCCGGCTGCTCGCCCGAGAGGCGAAGCGCCGGGGCAAGCGTCTGGCGATCATCGCCGCGGATCCTTCGGTGCAGTCTGTCGCCAGAACGGCCGAGCTGCCGGTCTACGCGAGCGTTGGCGACTACGAGCGGTCGGAGACCGCGATGGCCGGCGGCCCCGGCGGACGAACGCCAGATGCGGTCAAGGACGCCCTCGATGAACTGGCTTTGACCGTCGCCCCGGGCAAGGCGGCTGCGGCGTCGGCGATGGGCGCCCCGGTGCGAGTCCAGGGCGCGCGACCCGCCGCCGAGGCGCCACGCCACGGAGGCGGGATTTCGCGTTCGCTCCTGGTTGCGGTGCTGCTGCTGCTGGTCCTCGTGGTCGGCGCGGCGGGCTTCTTCCTGTATCCGAGCGCCAACGTGGTTCTGACCTTGCGCCAGGATCCGGTCGGGCCGATGACGGTGAGTGTGACCGTCGACCCGGGTGTCTCCTCGATCAACGATCAGGCGGGCACGGTTCCGGGTATCAGCACGGCATTCCCGCTCACCGCCTCGGGCAATTTCGATGCCACGGGGCAGAAGGTCGTTGAGACTGCGGCGAGTGGCACGGTCACGTTCACGAGTCTCAACACGGTTGGTGCCGTGCCGGTCCTCGCCGGGACTCAGGTCACGACGACCGGCGGCGTGGCGTTCGCGACCACCAGTACGGTCAACGTGCCCAAGGCCACGGTCTCGGGCAGTCTTCAGCTCACTCCTGGCAAGGTCAACGCGCCAGTTCAGGCGATCAAGAAGGGAACCGCCGGCAACGTCGGCGCCAACAAGATCGTTCGCTTGCCGGCAGACCTGGCGAGCTTCCTGATCAGTGTCACCAACAAGGCCGCCACCGCCGGCGGCACCCACACCGTCACTCCCCAGATCCAGCAATCCGACATAGACGCCGCCCAGACGAGCCTGAAATCCCAGCTCGAATCGGCTTTCGCGGCGAAGCTCAAGGGATCCGGCGCCGTGCCGGTGGGATCGACGGTGTTTGCAGAATCGGCGCAGCTCGGCGCCGCCTCGTGCACTCCGGACCCTGCGGGGCTCTCAGGCCAGGATGTCGCCTCGTTCCAGATGGACTGCCAGGCAACCGGGACTGCGATCGTGGCGGATGTCGCGGCCGTCAAGGATGTCGCGACGCACCGGATCGGCTCGGCGGTCAAGACGGGCCACTCGCTGGTGACGGGCTCGGTGACGACCAAGGTGGGGGCGGCGGTAGCGAACGGCTCTAAGCTCGTGGTTCCCGTGACCGTTGAGGCCGGCCAGGTCCAGACCGTAGACGTCGCCCAGCTGAAGGCCGACATCATGGGGAAGACGCTGGACGAGGCGAAGTCGTACCTGTCGCAATACGGCAAGGCGGAGATCACGTTGTCGCCCGACTGGGTGTCGACGGTGCCTAACTTCGACTTCCGTATCGACATCAAGCTCATCGACCTTTCGGCCCAGTCAAGCGCAGGGCCCACCGCAACCCGCGTTCCGTCCGGCACGGGGCCCAGGGCGAGCGCGGCAACTGAAGGCCCGTCCGGGCTGCGGAGCGGCTCCCCGACGCCGGCCCCCACGGACACGCCGATGGACACTCCGGCCCCCACGGACACTCCGGCGCCAACAGATACCCCGGCGCCGCCGACCGACAATCCAACTCAGAGCCCGTCGCCGAGCTGATGCCCGTGCCCGTGAATTCGTTCGAGGACCGGCCGCACCGCATCGTCGGGATAGACCTCGGCGAGCGTCGAATCGGGATCGCAATCGGCGATGCTCAGACACGAACGGCCTCGCCATACGCGACCCTGAGCCGCTCCAAGACCGTGGCGCAGGACGCCGTCGCAGTGTCCAATCTGGCCGCCGAGCAGGGCGCGGAGGCACTCGTCGTGGGGTTGCCGCTCAACATGGACGGCACCGAAGGGCCGCAGGCGGCCCGGACTCGCGAGTGGGCCGAGGCCGTCTCCGCGGCATCTGGACTACCCTTGAGCTATCGCGACGAGCGATTGACCAGCGAACGAGCCGAGCGCCGCATCGGTCCGGCCGGTCGCGGCAGGTCCGGCGGTCCGCCCAGCGCGGCCCAACGTGAGGCCTACCGGGCCCGGGTCGACAGGGAAGCGGCGGCGCTGATCCTGCAGGATGATCTGGACGCAACGATGAACGACAACCCGGAGCGGAGGCCGACATGACCATGAACGACGGTTGGAAGCCGCGCTCCTCCAACGGTGCGGCCCGAGGAGGCCAGCCCCGGCGCGTGGTCGTCGATCAGGGTTGGGACGACTACATCCCGCCAGATCCGGATGAGGTCGACTACGGGCGCCGTGCGGTGAGGGAGAGCCGGGAGTATCGCCAGAGCCGGTCCGGCGGCCCCGGCCGCTTCCTGCGCTTCGCGCTCTTCGCCGCGGTGATCGGTGGCGTCGTCATCGCCGGGCTGAACTTCTTCGTCCGGCCGTTCGTCGTCAACGGCATCGTCGATATCGCCTCCGGCAATTCCACCGCACTTCAGATTCCGTTCGTCACCGACATCGTGAGAGGCGCGCTCTGGTCCGACATCAGCAAGCCGGTCGATGCCACCAACACCAAGGGCATCGTGATCATCGTGGGCTCCGGCTCGAGCCCGGATGACATCGGACAGCAGCTGCTCCAGGCCGGGGTGATCGGTGATCCTCGGGCCTTCGTGTTTGAGGCTATCCAGAAGGGCGCCACGGAGAAGTTCCAGCTCGGCCGTCACGTCGTGTCCCCGTCGATGACCATGGATCAGATCATCAACGTGCTGATCAGGCCGGCTTCGGCACCGCCGACCGTGCGGCTGACCTTCCGCGAGGGTCTGCGGATCGAGCAGATGGTCGCCGAACTGGAGGACAAGCAGGCCCATCCGGCCGACCCGACGGCCCCTCTGACGATGAACGTCACCCAGTTCTACAACCTGGCGATGAATCCCCCGGCCAGCTTCCTGGCCCAGTACAAGTGGCTCAAGCTTCCGGACGGAGCCTCGTTGGAGGGCTTCCTATTCCCAGCCACCTACAACGTCGCCCCCGACACCACACCGAGCGCGCTGCTCGGAATGCTGGTGGACGCCTTCGTCGCGCATGCGCCGGCAGGCCTGCTCAAGCTGCCGCCGGATCAGATATACGCGACAGTCCAGCTGGCGGCCGTCGTGGAGACCGAAGCAAAGATCGATGCGGATCGCGCGCTCATCGCGGGCGTGTACAAGAACCGAATGAATCCCAAGATCTGGCCGACGGGCCTCATGGACGCCGACCCGACGCTCAACTACGCCAACGACTCGGTCTGGCTCAGCTCGCACCCGATAGACACGTGGGTTAGCTACACCTTCTGGAATTCGATCAAGACCGATGGCCCGCTGAGCAAGGTCGTCTTCCCCGACAACCTGGTCGCCTACAACACGTATCACCACGCCGGCCTGCCGCCGTATCCGATCTGCTCGCCAAGCGGCCCCTCGCTGGTCGCGGCGATGACCCCCGATACGACCGACGGCTATCTCTACTTCCTGGCCAAGAACGACGGCACCGGCGCTCACGCCTTCGCCAAGACCCAGAAGGAACAGGACGCGAATCTCAAGTTGTACGGGTACACGAAGTAGGGTTTGAACACCCAGAGGGGAACGATGAAGGCGCGAAGATTCTTGGGCGGCGTTGCCATGGTGGCAGTCGTGGCCTCCTGCACCGGGTCGGGGACTCCCGTGACGAAAACCGGCATTCCTGCCGTTTCCGGGGCAAGTGGAGCCTCCCCGTCCCGTGGGGCGGCAACAGCCGCACCGTCGGCCGCCGCGTCGTCGGCGGCCATGCCGTCGATGAAGCCCGGAACCTTCATGGAGATCGGGACTGTTACGGGCTGCGATTCCGAGGGCATCGCCGCCCTGGCGGGTGACGGGAAGCTGATCGTGGCCGGCTGCAGCGAGTACAACAGCACCAAGCAATTCGATCCGGCAACCGGAAAGGTCACCGAGGTTGACGCCGACACTGAGGCGGCCATTCGGGCGGTTACGCTCCAGGATGGTCGGGTCTTCGTAGTGATGGAAGTGGACGACGGCGCGCTCGTGGTCGACTCCAGGTCGGGCAAGTCCGGCGAGGATATCGACTCGCCCGGAACCGAGGACTCGCCGGCGATCGGAGACGGCAACGCGACGTTGCTGCTGAACGACGGACGCGTGCTCATAGTTGGTGGCGAGTGGGACGGTCAATCCTCCTCGATCGCTTACGCATACGCCGAGCTGTTTGATCCCGCCGCCGGCAAGATATCGAGAACCGGCTCGATGAAGACGGCACGCTCCGATTTCACCGCAGTGAAGCTCGCCGACGGCCGTGTTCTCGTGGCGGGCGGCGAGGTAGGCAGCGACCTGGATTACGTGACTTCCAAGGCCGAGATGTACGACCCGGCCACTGCGAAGTTCACTGCCACAGGCTCGTTGCGGACGCCGCGCTACTCGGCCGTGGGAGCTCTTCTGCCGGGCGGCAAGGTTCTCGTCGCGGGTGGCGGAGATCAGGATTCAGGCCCCCTGTCGTCGGCGGAGCTATTCGATCCGCAGACCGGCAAGTTCAGCCCGACCGGTTCGATGACCGCGGCCAGGGGCGACCAGGAGGGCGAGCCACCGCTCGCCGTGGCGCTGCCCGATGGCCGGGTTGTCGTCATGGGCGGTGAGGACGACGACATCAACCTGGTCGCGACGGCTGAGATCTACGACCCGGCAACGGGCAAGTTCACTGCCGGCGGTTCGATAGGGCCGTCTGTCGACCACCTGGCCGGGGCGTTTGTCCAGGCCGATGGAACCGTGCTTGTCGTGGGCGGCCGGGAAGGCGGTCTTGCCACGGTGTGGCGCTATCAGCCGTAGCCCGCAGCCCGCTACCATGACCCCATGACGAAACTCGTTCGGAACCTGCCCCATCCGGCCGATTTCGAGGCGCCGCCGAGCGTGGCGGATCGAGCGCGATGGCCGGCGGCTGATGTTGCCGCCAGGCCGGCGCGGCTGGGCGGGAAGTCCCGCCTGCCGCTGCCGCCCGCGTTGCGTCTGACGTTGGTCGGCCTGGTGGTGGTCGTTGGCCTCGCTGGCTGTGCCGGCACGCCGACCAGCCCGACCGCCACGCCGTCCGCCGGCGCGAGCGCCGACGCCACGCCTACGACAAGTGTCGCTCCAACCCCGAGCGTGACGCCCACTTCCAGCCCTGTCCCAACGACCCCGGCGCCACTCACCTTCGTCGCGACAGGCAGCATGCACACCGCACGCAGCAGAGCCACGGCCACGTTGCTCAAGAACGGCCAGGTCCTCATCGCCGGTGGAGCGTTGGACTATGGAGGGACCCAGGACGTCTACGCCTCTGCCGAACTGTATGACCCGGCCACGGGCAAGTTCAGCCCGACCGGATCGATGACAGCCGCACGGTCCTACGCAACGGCCACTCTTCTGTCCGACGGTCGAGTCCTGATCGCCGGCGGGGACGGTTGCTCCAACAGGCGATCCTGCTATGTGGCGAACGACTCTACACAGCACCTTACCTCGGCCGAACTGTATGACCCGGCTACAAGCAAGTTCACCGCGACCGGATCGATGACTGGGTCGAGATCGTACGCCGCGTCCGCTCTTCTGCCCGGCGGTCGAGTCTTCCTCGCGGGTGGCGACAAGTGGGCGGAGTTGTATGACCCAAGCTCGGGAAAGTTCGCTCGTACTGGCAAGCCGACAGTCCAAAGCGGCTACAACACCGTGACGCTCCTGCCAAGTGGCAAGGTTCTAGTCACAGAGCAATCGGCAAGCCTCGACACATTTGCGCAACTCTACGATGTGGCTAGCGGTACATTCACAACGATCTCGCTAGCACTTCCGCCTGGGACGCCAACGGTCCACTACGGCGGTTTCGTGCTCATGCGGGCAGCGCCAAGTACCGCCACTCTGCTCAAAGACGGCCGCGTCCTCCTCTTCGAAGGCGGATATCTAGAGACATACGACCCGGCCACCGGTGCGTGCATCGATGCCGGCTTCATTTCGCCTGCGGGCCAGTGGGACGGTGCCACCGCGACCCTGATGCCCGATGGGCGCGTGCTGTATGAAGGCGGTTATCTGAACAACTCAGATCCCACCAATATCGCTGTGCTCTATGACCCGACCGGCGGACCCAGCCGCACAGGTTCGACACAGGCGGCCCGCTCCTCTCAGACTGCCACGCTCCTGCCGGACGGCAGCGTCCTGATCGCTGGCGGCGACGGCACCAACGCCGACGGGAATCCTGTGGCCTCTGCCGAATTGTTCAAGCCGTGACGGACAAGCGGGCCCGAGCCGCCGGCAGGCCGAGCCACAGACGAATGCTCCGGTCGGCAGCTTTGGGCAGCCGAGGGCCACTGGCGATGTTCTGCCTTGCGCTTGCGATCACGGTGATCGGCTGCGCTGGTTCGGTTCCGGCGATGTCGCCGTCCCCTATGGCCAGCACCAAGACGGTTGAGCCCACGGCGCCGCCCACTCCTGTGCCACCCACTCCAACACGGACGCCTTCACCGAAGCCAACCGGCCGGCCCGGGACATTCACCGCAACGGGTTCGACGCCGCTGTCTGTCGGGGTAGACCCTACATGCACGCTGCTGCGGAATGGCGATGTTCTGCTCATAGGGGATGGTGCGGCGGAACTGTACGACCCGGCTACGGGACAATTCCGGACCACCGGCTCGCCGATGCCATTCAATGGTTCGAAATTCGATTCCACCGCCGCCGTTGCGCTCCCTGACGGAAGAGTCTTCTCTCTGGGCGAATGGAACGCGGAGCTGTACGACCCTTCAACCGGCACCTTCACCCTTACCGGTTCGGAGCCGGGGTCTCACATAGCCGACGCGGCGGTACTCCTGCGCGATGGGCGTGTTCTCGCCGTGGGTGGGTACAACGACGCTGGCTTTGCCAGGGAGACAGAAATCTACGATCCGGCCAGCGGCAAGTTCACCCCCACCGGGAGGATCAAGACCGGTCGCGGGGACGAGACGGCTACTCTGCTGCCCGACGGCCGAGTCCTTGTGGCGGGCGGCAGTGATGAGGATCAGCGCGGCGGCACCGTCTTCTCATCGGCCGAGCTGTACGACCCGGCCAGCGGCAAGTGGAGCGTAACAGGCTCCATGTCGACGTCGCGCGATGGTTCGACTGCCACCCTTCTCAACGACGGCAAGGTCCTCATCGCCGGAGGCCAGAACAAATACGGCGACTTCCTAGCCTCGGCCGAACTATACGACCCACACACGGGCAGGTTCACAAGGACCGGATCGATGTCGGTATCTCGCGACCTCCCGACGGCCACACTGCTCAGCGACGGCCGGGTACTCATCGCCGGCGGCTATCACGAGTTTGACCCCACGGCAACGGCGGAGGTCTACGACCCGTCGCTCGGAACGTTCAGGCGGACCGGAGACATGACGTTCGACTACGGGAACGTGGCGCTTCGCCTGGCCGACGGGCGCGTCCTGGTGATAGGCGCCCGCTCTGTGGGCGATCAGCCATCTGTCGATTTGTACTGGCCTTAGCTTCGGCGTCGCCCGAGCCCAGGTGGTGGAAACCGGCCACTTGTAGCCGCAGCCAGCTGCCATGACCCATGACGAAACTCGTTCGGAAGCTGCCCCATCCGGCCGATTTCCAGGCGCCGCCGAGCGCGGCGGATCGGGCGCGTTGGGCGGCGGCCGACGTTGCCGCCAGGCCGGCGCGGCTGGCGCGAGTGCGGGCGCGTCTGGCGACCGAAGGAGTGGACCCGTACTTCGGGATCCACCCCGAGCACATGCGCTACCTGACCGGTTTCGCCCTCGACGACGCCGAGGCCTTGGCCTTGGTCGGCGTCTATGGCAGGGGTGTGTTTTGCGTGAAGTGGACCGTGGGCGACGTTCCGGCGGCGTTGAATGCGCAGATGTACGCGTCCGGGTTCGCCTGCACCTCGGCAATCGTGTAGGTCTTCGCGGTGCCCGGGAGCTTCTTCCAACTCGGTCCGCAGATCGCAGGTGGCGCGGTCATGCCCACGTACACACCCTTCGTCCAGAAGTAGTAGCCGCTGATCGGCCCAGAGGGCGGCGTCCATGCGAAATGGGCAGGCACCGGAACTTTGGATTCCTCGACCCATTCGTGAAGCCCCGTCGGCGCCGCAGGCGGCTTGACCTTGGCCTTGGTCGGCGTCGATACCGGTGTGTTTTGCGTGAAGTGGACCGTGGGCGACGTTCCGGCGGCGTTGAATGCGCAGATGTACGCGTCCGGGTTCGCCTGCACCTCGGCAATCGTGTAGGTCGCCGCGGTGGCCGGGAGCTTATCCCAACTCGGTCCGCAGATCGCAGGTGGCGCGGTCATGCCCACGTACACACCCTTCGTCCAGAAGTAGTAGCCGCTGATCGGCCCAGAGGGCGGCGTCCATGCGAAATGCGCAGGCACCGGAACTTTGGATTCCTCGACCCATTCGTGAAGCCCCGTCGGCGCCGCGGGCGGCTTGACCCCGGCCTTGGTCGAGGCCTCAGTGGGCGTTGCCAGGTTGAGCCCCGCACTCGCCGTGGACGTTGCCACGTTGAGCCCCGCACTCGCCGTGGTGCCATCGCCGGGAGTGGTCCCGGCGGTCGAACACGCGGCCAGAGCCAGGGCGGCAACTAGGCCGGCCAGGCAGAGGCGGATCGACAACGGCATCGGCCCGCGCCATTGCCGGCGTCGGGCGGAGCTCGCCGATCGGAACAGAAAGGACCCGGAATGGCTGGACACGTCCCCTCCCTGTGTTTGCAGGTGCGAGGGAGGCGCGTGACACTCGGCCTCCCCAAATGGACACGAGGATCGTAGCCGCCGAGGTTCGCATGTCAATCATCTCGGGCGACAGGCGGCAAGTCATCCTGCGGACAAGCGTGCGGAGATCGGGCTGCACGCTCCACGTCCGTCCAAGCTGAATGGCCGCGGTTCGGCACGAAGTCGTGGTGGCCTGGCAGCCGCATTGCGCCCACGCCACTCCCCGCTACCATGAAGCCATGACGAAACTCGTTCGGAACCTGCCCCATCCGGCCGATTTCCAGGCGCCGCCGAGCGTGGCGGATCGGGCGCGTTGGGCCGCGGCCGATGTTGCCGCCAGACCGGCCCGGCTGGCGAGGGTGCGGGCGCGTCTGGCGGCCGAAGGCGTGGACGCGTACTTCGGGATCCGGCCCGAGCACATGCGCTACCTGACCGGTTTCGCCCTCGACGACGCCGAGGATAAGGTCTCCGGCAACTCCGGCCGCTTCTTCGTCTCGGCGGATCAGGTCGTGGTTCTGGCCGACACTCGATATCGCCTGCAGGCCGCGGCACAGGCGCCCCAGGCCCGCATCCAGGCCACCACGAACGACATGGTCGCCGGCTGGCAGGAGTGGCTGAAGATGCTCGGCGCGCGCCGCGTCGCGGTCGAGTCGGATCTCGTGAGCCACAGGCTCTGGGGTCAGCTCCAGGCGGCGGCGCCCGAAGTCGAGCTGGTAGAGGCGGCCGGCTGGATCGAAGCAGACCGGGCGATCAAGGAACCCTCCGAAATCGAGCGCATCAAGTCCGCCGGCGCTGTGGCGGATCGCGCCCTCGCTGCGCTGCTGCGCCGGATCAAGCCCGGCATGACGGAACGCGAACTGGCCCTGGCGCTGGAATGGGAGATGCGGACCGGCGGCGCCGACGCTCTCGCGTTCGGGATCGCATGTCTCGCCGGCTCCAACGCGGCGCTGCCGCACGGCTCGCCGTCGGATCGGGAGGTCCGGATCGGGCAGGTGCTGCTATTCGACTTCGGCGCGAATGTCGACGGATACCGAAGCGACATGACGCGGACGCTGTTCGTGGGTGAGCCGAGGGCGCGCGACCTGGAGATCTACGAGATCGTCGCCGCCGCGCAGACCGCGTCGATCGCGTTGCTGGAAGCCGCCCTCAAGAGCGGGGGAGTGGCGCCGAGCGGCCGCGCGGTGGACGCCGCCGCTCGGCAGGTGATGGAGGCGGCGGGCCACGGCGAACACTTTGGCCACGGAACCGGCCATGGCATCGGCCTGGCCACGCATGAACTGCCGTCGCTAAGCCGCGTCGCCTCGGAGGAGCCGCTGCCCAGTCCTACCGTCTTCAGCGTCGAGCCGGGCATCTATCTGGACGGCGAGACGGGCGTTCGCATCGAGGACCTGGTCCTGCTGGACCTGACTCGCACGGACCTGCCGCGGCTGACCGGCTTCCCCCGCGAAGTGCTCGTCGTCGGAGTCTAGAGAGTCGCGGCTTCGCGGGCCCTTCGCTCCGGTACAATTGCACCTCACACAGAAATGCCCGCGATGCCTCGCGACCATCCTGAGGAGCCCTCCGCACCATGATTTCTACCAGCGACCTGCACAAGGGCGTGGTCATCGAGGTCGATGGCGACCTGTGGCAGATCCTCGACTACCACCACCTCAAGATCGGACGAGGCTCGGCCCAGGTTCGCATCAAGCTGCGCAACGTCAAGCGCGGCCAGACCGTCGAGCGCTCCTTCCAGGCCGGCGACCGGTGGCCCCGCGTCCAGCTGGAGCATCGCCAGATCCAGTTCATGTACGAGGACGGCGACGATTTCCACTTCATGGAAACCGAGAGCTACGAGCAGTTCAGCGTCACTCGCCAAAAGCTCGACGAGGCCGTGAACTTCCTCAAGGACGGCATGCTTCTCGATCGAACCAGCTACGAAGGCGAGACGATCGGCGTCGAGTTGCCGGTCACGGTCGATCTGAAGGTCGTCGAGACCGAGCCGGGCTTCGCCGGCGACACGCAGAGCGGTGCCCGCAAGTCGGCGACTCTCGAGACCGGGTTCACCGTCCAGGTGCCGATCTTCGTCGAACTGGGCGACACGATCCGGGTCGACACCCGAACCGGGGAATACCAGACCCGGCTGTAGGCGATGGCACGCAAGGGCCCGCCGGATAGCGAACCGCTGTGGGGCAATGTGCCGCCCGACGACGCCGAGTCGTCGAACTCCGGGCGTGTCGATCCGCCGGATTGGGCGCTGCCGTCGTGGGACGCGATCTCCGATGCCGACGCGGGTCCGGCCTTGCGCCGACCGGCCGCAAGTCCGCAAGGGCCAACGGCCGCTGAGACTGCCGCGCCGCCGACTGCGCCGCCGCCGTCCGCGCCTTCGTTGCCGGCCGCGCCTTCCGTGCCGCTTGTCGTGGCTCCGCCCGAATTCAGCCTCAAGATCCTCGGCGTCAGTGAAGTCACGCGCGCCGTCCGTGACGCCGTCCGGGCCGACGCGGGCCTGCGGGATGTCTGGGTCGAAGGCGAGGTCGGGCGGGTGACCGTGTCGTCGGCGGGGCACTGCTACTTCACTCTCAAGGACGAGCGCAGCCAGCTCGCCTGCGTCTTCTTCCGCGACGACCGCCTGGCGTCCCCGTTCGAGGCCCGGACGGGCCTGCGGGTTGTGGTCCATGGGCGCGTCGATCTCTTCGAGGCGCAGGGCGTCTACCAGCTGTACGTGTCGACGGTTCAGCCGGCGGGGTTCGGGGACCTGGCGCTCCAGTTCGAGGCGCTGAAGGCGCGGCTTGCGGCCCAGGGTCTCTTCGACTCGTCACGGAAGCGGCCGCTGCCGTATCGGCCGGCGGTGATCGGCGTCGCCACGAGCGCGACCGGCGCCGTCTGGCACGACATCTGCCACGTCATCAGCCGGCGCTGGCCGCTGACTCGGCTCGTGCTTGTGCCGTGCCAGGTCCAGGGCGAAGGTTCGGCGGCGAGCGTCGTTGCCGCTCTGGATCGCCTCGCACGGTGGGGCGAGCAGTGCCGGGCCGAGGGACGACCCGACGATGCTCCGGCGGTCGTGATCCTTGCCCGTGGCGGCGGCTCGCTGGAGGACCTGTGGTCGTTCAACGACGAGCGAGTTGTTCGGGCGGTGGTCGCGCATCCCGTGCCGGTGGTCTGCGGCGTGGGCCATGAAGTGGATGTGACCCTCGCGGACTTCGCTGCGGATGTGCGAGCGCCCACGCCGTCGGCTGCCGCGGAACTCGTGGTTCCGGACCGCGCCGAAGTGGCCGCGAGCGTCGGCGAACTCGAGCGCCGCGCCCGGAGCCGCACTGCCGCCGCTCTCCTGGCCGCTCGCTCGGAACTCGCGGCCGAAGGCCGCGCACTCGACAGGCTGCGGCCCGCGGCCCAGCTCGCCCAGGCGCGGGAACGCGCCGGATATCTGCTGGATCGTGCCACTCGCTGTGTCCGTGACGAAGTCGAGCGCCGGCGCACGCTGGACGGGAGACTGGCTGCGCGCCTCGCCCCCACCGTCGATGCACGCCTGGCAGCGGCCCGCATGGCGCTGGCGCAGAGCAGCGGTGCACTTGTTGCTCTTGGGCCGCAGGCGACGCTTGATCGCGGCTACGCCATCGTTCGGCGAAACGGCGACGGCGTGGTGGTTCGCGACCCGGGCGAGGCGCCCGCCGGTGAGCTGCTGGCCATAACCGTTGCTCGAGGGGACCTGGTCGCGCGCGCGGAGCCGGCCAGCCCCGAAGGTCCACGGCCGTGATCCAGACGATCGGCCTGGCCGTGGTATTCATCGCCCTGGCGGCGCTCGCGTTCGTTGCATCGGTCCGGCTTGGTATGCTCGTTGGGCTACGACTGGACCGGGCGCTCGAAGCGAGAGCCTCGACCGGCGCCGAGGAGGGACTCGCGCCATCGAACGCCGCGCCTTCGGCGGCGCCCCAGAAACCAATCGCAGACGACAGGCATGGCCGGGAGGAGTACCGCGGTGAGTGATCAACCTGCAGTGGAGACCGCGGTCGACATTTCTGCCCTCTCCTTCGACGAGGCTCTGCTGGAGCTGCAGAGGACCGTCGCCGAGCTGGAGCAGGGCGGCCTGGCACTCGAGCGCTCTATCGCTCTCTACGAACGCGGAGTGGCTTTGCACGAGCGCTGCGCAGCGTTGCTCGGAGAGGCCGAGCTGAGGGTTCAGAAGCTTCTGGAGCGATCCTCGGGTTCGCTTGAAGTGGCCGACATACGCTCGACCGACGCGGCCGACCCGGAATAGCTCGGTCTCGACTCACACCACGCAGCCATCCCCACTTCGCCGGCCGCCTCCCCTCGGGAGCGCTAGACTGCCCGGCAGAGAAACGGCACCGGAACTATCGTGCGGATCGGGGGGCCCGCAGAGGAGTGAATGAAGTTGGCAATTCTGCCCACGCTGCGTAGCCCCAGCGAGTTGCGCGGTCTCGACGAAGCGCAACTCGATTCACTCGCCGCGGAAATCCGTGAGTGCATCATCTCCACCGTCGCCAAGACCGGAGGCCACCTGGGTTCTTCGCTCGGTGTCGTAGAAGTCACTCTCGCTCTTCATCGTGTGCTTGAGTCGCCGCGCGACCGGATCGTCTGGGACACGGGGCATCAGGCCTACGCCCACAAGCTGTTGACCGGCCGCTTCGCGGAGTTTGGGACGCTGCGCCAGCTCGGCGGCCTGGGTGGATTCCCGCGGCGGCAGGAGTCGGAGCACGACGTCTTCGACGGCGGGCACGCCGGGACCGGCCTCTCCATTGCGCAGGGCCTGGCCACGGCGCGTGATATGCGCCACTCGATGGAACGGATCGCCGTCGTGGTTGGGGACGCGGCGCTGATCAGCGGCCTCTCGATGGAAGCGCTCAACGACATCGGCCACCGCCAGACGCAGCTGCTCATCGTGCTCAACGACAACGCCATGTCGATCAGCCCCACCGTCGGCGCGTTCAGCCAGTACTTCTCAACGCTCAAGCTGTCGAGCGCCTGGAAGCAGAGCAAGACCGCCTACGACCGAGTGGTCGAATCGCTGCCGGTGGTCGGCGCGCCCGCATTGAAGCTCTCCCGCCGCATTCGGCGCATGGTCGTCAACTTCGCCCAGCCCGGCCAGCTCTTCGAGGATCTGGGCATCACCTACCTCGGCGTCATCCCAGGCCACAACAGACGCGGCCTGGAGCACATCTTCCGGGCCGCGCTGGACGTGCCGGGTCCGGTGATCGTCCACGTCCGGACCAGGAAGGGTCGTGGCTACCGGCCGGCGGAACGCGACCAGATTGGATTCCACGGCGCCGCTCTGCCGCCCATGCCCGAGATGGAGACGGGGCTCCCGACGCCCGAGCCTCACGGTACGGGCCACGCGGCCCAGGCCGCCGCGCCCCACGCCACTCTGTCTGCCGCGGCCCAGGCCCGGAAGGACAGTGCCGTGCCCCAACCCGGCAATTCGGACGATGCTCCTGTCGAGCCGTCCGGTACCGGGAACGGCAACGGCAACGGCGACGGCGGATCCGCGGACATGGGGACGCCGTCGGACGCATCCAGGGCCGCATCTGCCAAGCGACCGCCCAACTACACCCATCACTTCGCCGTGGAACTGATCGACCTGGCGCGCGAGGACCGGCGGATCGTGGCTGTGACCGCGGGCATGCCGACGGGCACGGGCCTGCACCTGTTCGAAGCCGAGTTCCCGGATCGGTTCATCGACGTCGGCATCGCCGAGCAGCACGCTGTGGCCCTGTCGGCGGGAATGGCTTTGGCCGGGGAGCGGCCGGTCGTGGCCCTGTATTCCACGTTCTTGCAGCGCGCCTTCGACCAGGAAGTCCACGACGTCTGCCAGAACGATCTCCCGGTCGTGATTGCGGTGGACCGGGCAGGACTCGTCGGCGAGGACGGCACGAGCCATCAAGGCATGTTCACGATCCCGAGCCAGATGATGCTGCCGCACATGGTCATCGCCAGCCCCAAGGATGAGCAGGAACTGCGTTCGATGGTCCGGACCGCGTTCGCGCAGGAGCACCCGTTTGCGCTGCACTACCCGCGCGACCCCGGCTTTGGAGTTCCCGTCGTCGAGCCGAAGGTTCTGCCGGTTGGCATCGGCGAGGTGCTCAGGGAAGGCCGGCAGATCGTCATCGTCGGCTTCGGGCCCATCGTCGAGCGAGGCCGGCAGGCCGCCGATCTTCTCGAGGCGGAAGGCTGGTCGGTTGGGCTGGTCAACGCCCGTTTCGCCAAACCGCTTGATCGCCAGCTGATCCTCGACGCCGCGCGCGGCAAGACACTCCTGGTGACGCTCGAAGAGAGCGTCGTCACCGGTGGTTTCGGGGCCGGCGTGCTCGCGCTGGTCGAGGATGCGCGGCTTTCGGATCCGGCCTACCGCGACGTCGCCGTCCGGATCATCGGCATCCCGGCGGAGATCTTTGTGGAACACGGATCCGTCGACAAGCTGCGCCAGCTGCTGAGGCTCGACGCGGCGGGCATCGCCGAGCAGATCAGGGAGACACTGGTGCGGCTGCGTGCGGTCCCGGGTGGAACCGGGCTGCCGGCGGCACCCGCGGTTCCGGCCACCTCGCGATCCAGAGTCCGCACCGACTGACTTCGATGCGACGAAGGCGCGTGCCGGTTGAGCACGAGATGATCCGGGTGTGACAGGATTGATGCATGAGTGCAGCCTCAGACCGACCGACTCGTCAGCGCCTCGACCAGCTTCTCGTTGAGCGTGGTCTGGCCGAGACTCGCACGCGCGCCCAGGCCCTCATCCTCGGCGGCCACGTGCGCACCGGCGAGGGAGCCACTTCCCGCACGGACCGCAAGCCGGGCGATCTCGTCGAGACCAAGATCGCCCTGGAAGTAGAGGCGCCGCCGCCGTTCGTCTCTCGCGGCGGGCTCAAGCTCCGCGCCGCCTTCGACGCCTTCGGAGTGGAGCCGGTGGGGTTGGTCTGCCTGGACGTGGGTTCATCCACGGGCGGCTTCACGGACCTGATGCTGCAACGCGACGCGGCAAAGGTGTATTCGGTGGATGTGGGCCGGGGTCAGCTGGCTGAGGCGCTCCGCCACGACCCGCGCGTCATCTCCATGGAACGGACGAATGCCCGCGCCCTCGGCCCCGGTGTCTTGCCCGAACCCGTGGACATGGCCGTGGTGGACGTCTCGTTCATTTCGCTGGACCGCATTCTCGGTCCCGTGGCCCTGTGCTTCGGTCCCCGCGGCGGGCAGATCGTGTGCCTGGTGAAGCCGCAGTTCGAGGCCGGCCGCAAGCAGGTTCGAGATGGCGTCGTCCGCGATCCGCAGATCCACCGCCAGACCCTGGAGACCGTCGCCAGATACGCTCTCGGCATCGGGCTGAAGCTTCGCAACGCCGTCGCTTCGCCGCTTACCGGTCCGGCGGGGAACCGCGAGTTCTTCCTCGAGTTGGAGGTCCCGGCCGGTTTCGTGGTGTCGAACGCAGGCCCCGCCGACCTCCCGGCTGAGTGGGAGGCCAAGTTCGTGGAGCTTGCCGGGGCATGAAGCTGGACCGCATCGGTTTCGCCTACAACCCCACCAAGGAGGCGGCGCTCGAGCTGCGCGAGCGAGCCGAGGGCTGGTGCCAGATGCGCGGGATCGCCCATTGGGCGGCTCCGGCGGGCGAGTTGCGGGCCCTCGTAGATGCGCTGCCGGGTACCGGCGCACTTGTCGTTCTCGGCGGCGATGGCACGTTCCTGCGGGCTGCGCGCGCGGTCGCCGAAGTGGATGTTCCGCTGCTCGGCGTCAATCTGGGCAAGGTCGGCTTCCTCTCCAAGGTGGAGACGAACGGCCTCGAGTCCGTGCTGGCTCAGCTCGTGGCCGGCGACTTCGACATCGAGAACCGAATGGCCCTCGAGGCCACGGTGGACCCGGGCGGTCGCGGCGAGACCACCGAGACCTTCTTCGCGCTCAACGAGATTGCCGTCGCGCGGGGCGCCCTGGCGCGAGTGTGCCGGCTCGAGGTTGAGATTGGGCCATCGCACCTGGCGACATTCACGGCCGATGGTCTCGTCATATCGAGCCCGACCGGTTCCACGGCCTACTCGTTCTCGGCCGGCGGACCGATCGTCGATCCTTCGAGCCGGAACCTGGTCGTTACGCCCATCGCCGGCTACCTGACTGCCATCAGGTCGGTCGTGGTGAGCCCGCGGCACACGGTCCGATGCCGCGTGGCCGACGCTTACGACGTGCTGATGAGCGTGGACGGACGTGAGGATCGACGCCTTGCCATAGGCGACGTTGTCTCCGTCTGCGAGATGAGCCGGCCGATCCGCCTGATCGAGCCGCGCGGCGCCGTCCCGTTCTGGGACTTGCTTCGCCAGAAGTCCGAGCTGCTGCCGTCATGACGGATGCGGCCGAGGCGGAGGTCACCGAAGAGTCGGCGCTCACCGAGGAGTCGTCGCCGGAAGCGGATGGCGCGGTTGCGCCGATGGCCGCCGGGCGGCTGGCCGAGCTGAGCGTCCGCGACCTGGCCCTCATCGAGCGGCTGCGAATCTCATTCGAGCCGGGACTGAATGTCCTCACGGGTGAGACCGGCGCCGGCAAGAGCCTGCTGATCGACGCTCTCGGTCTCGCCGTTGGAGCTCGCGCCGACACGTCACTCGTTCGCCACGGCTCGGACACCGCTCGAGTCGAGGCGCTCTTCGACCGGCTGCCCGAACCGCTGATCTGCGTGCGCGAGGTGTCGGCCGCGGGCCGCTCGACTGCTCGCATCGACGACGAGGCGGCTACTGCCGCGCGGCTGGTCGAAGTCGCGGGACGCCTCGTCGAAATCCACGGCCAGCATGATCAGCAGCGTCTGCTCGATGAGCGATGGCAGCGCGAGCTCCTGGACGCCTTCGGTCGTCTCGAGAGTGGGCGCGCGGCCGTGGCTCAGGCCGTGGCGGCGTGGCGGTCGAATCAAGCCGTCCTGGCGGAACTCGCCCTGGACCCGCGCGAACTGGCCCGACGCCTGGAACTGCAGGAGCATCAGGCCGGCGAAATCGACGGAGCAAACCTGCGCGTCGGCGAGGCCGCGGAGATCGGGGCGAAGCTCGCCGCGGCTCAGCACGCCGAGGCAATCGCCCGCGGCAGCGTCGAAATCCACGAGGCTCTGGCCGGGGAGGGGAGTGGCGCTCGCGAAGCCACTGCCCAGGCCGCTCAGCGCGCTCGCGAGCTAGCCCGCCTGGACGAGCGCTACGCGCCCGTGGCCGAGCGGCTGCTTGGTCTGGCCGCGGAGCTGGAAGATGCCGCCTCGGAGGCGAGCGCCCTGTCGGAGAGCGTGGAGCACGATCTGTCCGCCATCGCGGCGATGGAGGAGCGCCTCTCGCTGATCTACTCGCTGGAGCGCAAGTACGGCGAGAGTGAAGCCGCGGTGATCGCCTACGGCGTGCGAGCTGCCGTTGAGGCAGACCGGCTTCGTGCCCTGGAGGCGTCGCGTGAGACGCGTCAGGCGGAGGCTCAGCGGCTCCTCATCGAAGTCGGCAAGGCCGGAGAGCAATTGTCACGAGACCGTGCAGCTGCCGCAGGTCGTCTCTCGGAAGCCGTGGAGGCGGCCCTCGGCGGATTGGGGTTCCGCCAGACGACATTCACGGTCACGGTCACTCGCCGCAACGCTGGGCCGGCGGAACCGGCCGTCGAAGTGGACGGTCAGCGTCTCGCCTTCGACACCACGGGGCTCGACGCCGTCGCCTTCCTCATCGCGCCGAACCCGGGCGAGCCCGCTCGGCCGCTCGCTCGGATCGCCTCAGGCGGGGAGCTGTCGCGCGTGGCCCTCGCAATCAAGCAGATTCTGGCCGAGGCGGACAAGACGCCGACGCTGGTCTTCGATGAGATCGACACGGGCATCGGCGGCCGCAGCGCGGAGCCGGTGGGCAGATCCCTCTGGGAGCTGGCCCGAACCCACCAGGTCCTGTGCGTCACTCACCTGGGTCAGATAGCCGCATATGCCGACGCCCAGTTCCGTATCGAGAAGACGCAGCGGGACGGTCGAACCGTGACCGACGTGCGGCGTGTGGAGGGCTCGGAACGGATAGGCGAGCTGGCCCAGATGCTGGCGGGCTCGGAGGGCGGAGCTGCGGCCCGCGCGAGCGCCGAGGAGCTGATGGAGCGGGCGGAGGCCTGGCGGCAGACGGCCGGGCAGCGCTGACATGGCCGGCTCGACCGCGGATGGGTCGGCGGGCAGGCCTCAACGTCTCGCGGCTGCGATCGAAGACTTCCTGATGCATCTCCGCGTGGAGCGGGGTCTGGCGGACGCGACCCTTGCCGCCTACAGAACCGATCTGCTGGACTTCGCCGCCAGCCGGGGAGCGGCGGCCGGCTGGGACGCCTCGGTGGAGACTCCCGTCCACTATTTGGCGATGCTCGGGTCGCCGGGGCGCGGCCGCCGTGTCGCGCTGCGGGCATCGACGCTTCGGCGCCGCGCCGCGTCCATCCGCGGCTTCTACCGCTTCTGCTACGCGGAAGGGCTCATCGATACGGACCTGGCCGGCCGTTTCGACATCCCGCGCCAATCGCGCCTGCTCCCCGAAGTACTCACCGTCGAGGAAGTGGAACGGCTTCTCGCCGAGAAGGGGGATGCGTCAGCCACCGACATTCGGGACCGGGCACTGCTCGAATTGCTATACGCCTCGGGCTTGCGGATCTCGGAGGCTGTGGGGCTCGACCTGGATGACCTCGATCTCGACGAAGCGCTGGTCCGGGTCGTGGGCAAGGGCGATCGGGAGCGGCAGGTTCCGGTCGGCGAGGTGGCCGTCGCGTGGCTGCGCCGCTACACGGCGGATGCTCGACCGGGGTTGCTCGGGCCGGCGGCGCGCGATTGGCATCACGGCGGCCCGGTCTTCGTGTCGGTTCGGGGCGAACGGCTGGATCGCCGCCGCGCCTGGGAGATGCTGGTGGCCGCCGCGCGGTCGGCCGGTCTCAAGCGCGGGATCAGTCCACACACTCTGCGCCACTCTTTTGCGACGCATCTGCTCGAAGGCGGGGCCGACCTGCGCATCGTTCAGGAATTGCTTGGACATGCGAGCATCAACACGACACAGTTGTACACGCATCTGACTGGCGAACGGATCAAAGACGTATATGCTCGTGCCCATCCACGAGCGTGACGCAAGATGAGATGCCCGCAGGTGGACGGGCACTGAAGGAGAAGACGATGAGCTACGCGGAAACGTTGCTGGCAAAGGACGAACGGATCGTCTACGAGGGCCGACAGCACTGGCTGGCGCCGCTCGCCGACAGCCTGAGGCCGATTGTTCTGGTCCTGGTTGGGTTGCTGCTGTTCGTCTTCCAGGTCAATGTCAATCCACACGACGTCCTCTCTACGGTGTGGACGGCGATCACAGTCGTCTTCCTGCTCGTAGGATTCGTCTGGATCGGCATCATCTACGCCTCGTGGCGGGCGCAGGGTTTCATCGTGACGACTCGTCGCGTCCTCAAGGTCGAGGGTCTGTTCGACAAGAAGACCGGCGACAGC
>PMIE01000064.1 GCA_003156975.1 Chloroflexota bacterium
ATCACCGTCTGCCACAACTCCGCCGGCGCGAACCTCATCCAGGGAGTGACGAGCCTCGCCGTCAGCCATGCCAGCCTGCTTGGCAACCTCCCCGATGGCGTGCTCGTGGCCGAAGTGGACGAAGGCGCGCTCCCCCAGGTTGCCCCGGAAACGCTGCCGCGGGCGCTCCTGGTGACGGACCTCTTCCGTGACCAGCTGGACCGCTTCGGCGAGATCTACGCCGTTGCCGATGCCATCGAGTCCGTGGCGGCGACCCTGCCCGAGGATGCCGCCCTGGTCGTCAATGCGGACGATCCGATGGTCGCGACCCTCGCCGACAAGCGCGAGGGCAAGCGCGTCACCTTTGGCCTGGCACTGAAGCGATCGACGGATCAGATCACTCGCGCCGCGGACACGATCCGCTGCCCGCGCTGCCAGTCGGATCTCAAGTACAAGTTCGTGTACCTCTCGCACATGGGCGACTACGCATGTCCCAATTGCGGCTTCGCCAGACCGAAGCTGGATGTCGCGGTCACTTCGCTCGAGGTGGTCGGCCTGGACCTGACCCGCTGCGAGATCAAGACGCCGACCGGCAAGCTCGTGCTGGAGATCCCGCAGTCGGGCGTGCACATCGCATACGACGCCGCCGGGGCAATCGCCATCCTGGTAGGGCTCGGTATCTCCCTCGGTCACGCGGCCGAGTCGCTGGCCACGGTTGGCCCGGCTTTCGGCCGGCTCGAGAAGATCGATGCCGACGGCAAGACGATCATCCTGGCCTTTGCGAAGAACCCCACCTCGTACAACACGACGCTGCGGGCGCTGGCCACGGAAGGGGAGCCGCGCCAGCTCTTGATCGCCGCATCCAACACGCTCGTCGATGGCGAGGATTTCGGCTGGCTTTGGGACGTGGACTTCGAGTCGATGGCACCCAAGCTGGATCGGGTGGTGGTCACGGGAACTCGCGCCGACGAGCTGGCCAACCGGCTCCACTACGCCGGCGTGGCGGGTGGCAAGATGAAGGTCATCGTGGACCGGCAGGAGGCTTTCGGCGAGGCCTTCACGCTTCTGGCGCCCGGGTCGCGGCTCATCGTGCTGGCGGGCTACACGCCGCTGATCGAACTCCGAAACGAGATGCGTCGGCGCGGCTGGACGGGGAGGTACTGGGCCGTATGACCGATAGCAAGAGCGGCAAGCCGGAGATTCCGCACAAGCCGGCGCCCAGGAGCGTGGCTGGACGACCTCTCTCGACCGACTATCGGGCCGACCCGGTTGATCCATACCCGCTGATCGCCCCGGCCCCCAAGCTTCCGCTGCCGGCCGAGTCCGCCAACGAGCCGAAGGCATCCAAGCCGCCCAAGCCGTCCAAGACACCGAAGCTGATGAAGTTCTCCGACAGGCCGAAGTCGACCCGGCAGTCGGTCTGGGAAGCGTTCGCCGCGGCCTCGAGGTCGGTCCGCAAGTCGGTGTCTCAGTCGACCCCACCCGAGCCGGGAGCGCAGGACTCGGGTTCGCCTGAGCCGGCCGCGAGTCAGGCCTCGAACGTCAGGTTGACTGCGCGTCCTACTCGCCGGGCTCCGGCAGATGGATCGACCCCCGCCCTCGAGGCGATTCCATACGCCGCGCCGAGCGCTATCGTCCATTCGCCCGGATCGAGCCATTCGCGCGACCACAAGCCGCTCCGGATCGCCCATCTGTACCCCTCGCTTCTGAACGTGGCCGGGGATGGCGGCAACCTCATCGCCCTGCAGCGCCGAGCGCAGTGGCGGGGCATTCCCGTGGAGGTTGTGGCCGTCGAGAAGGGCGAGACTCCGGACTTCCGCACGTTCGACATCGTCCTGTTCCACGGCGGGCAGGATGTCGAGATGGCGGTCGCGGCGGAGGACTTCGCCCTCAAGGCGCCGTCGCTCCGTGCCGCCACGGATCTGGGAGTGGTCGTCTTCGCGGTGTGCGCCGGGTTGCAGCTGCTCGGCCATCGCTACATCTCAAACGCGGGCGAGGAGATGCTCGGCGCCGGCATCCTGGACCTGGAGACGCGTGGCGGGCCGCAACGCTTCATGCAGCATGCCGCCTGCGAAGTCACGATCGACGGCGTGACCGACACGGTCGTGGGCTTCGAGAATCACTCCGGTCTCACGGAGCTTGGTCCGGGCTGCGAGGCGTTCGGGCGGGTAATCGCCGGCGCGGGCAACAACGGTCGCGATTCCCTGGAAGGCGCGCGGACGAAGAACGTCTTCGCGACGTATCTGCATGGGCCGTGCCTGCCGAAGAATCCGTGGCTCACGGATCAGCTCATCCGGCTTGCCGTCGGCCGCGCCGAGGGCGTGCGCCCGGCCCGTGTCGTCCTTGCGCCGCTCAACGACGAGCTGGAAGAACGTGCCCACGATGTCGCGCTCGCCATGGCCATGGCCAATCGCGGTCACCGGACCGCGCTGGAGCCGGCCAGGCTGGTGAGGGGCCAGAAGGGGTAGGGGCGCGGGGCGGAGTGGAGCGCAGGTTGGCGCCCGCGTCCGACTCGCCACTCCCCGGCCAAACCGCGAAGATTGAACGGTTCGTGCCTCCCGGTCGTAGATCTGGCATCGCAGTCGTGAGGGAGATCATGATCGAATTGGCCGGCGTGCAGCCGTGTGACGACGACCGCGTGGCCGAGTCCCTGCTGGCCGGCGTCCCTGAGGCGCATCGGCTGGCGTCGTGGATCCTGCGCGACCCAATCGGCGCCGAAGACGCCGTCCAGGAGGCGCTGATGCGGGCCTGGAAGGTGCGCCGGACGATCCGCTTCGAGCTTGGCGAGCCGCAGCGATGGTTCATGCGCATCGTCCTGAACGTCTGCCGCGATGAGCTGAGACGAAGGCGCCGCCAGCCGGTTGTCTCGGGGTCGCAGGACCGGGCGCCGATGTCGACCACCACTGCGGCGACCATGGCGGCCACGGCGCCGACCCTCGCAGATCGCGACGACCTCGATCGGGCGATCGGGCGGCTCAAGGAAGACGAGCAGATCGTGCTGGGCCTTCGTTTCGGGCGCGACATGACGATCCCGCAGATCGCCACTCAGTTGAGATTGCCCGAAGGCACGGTCAAGTCACGACTCCACTACGCGTTGGAGCACGTGCGCGCCGCCATCGAAGCGGAGCGTCGAGCCGAGGAGCAGAGACGATGAGCGTTCCAGACCTCGAAGCCAGGCTGCGGTCCCACTACGAGCGGTTTCGGCCGGACGACTCCACGAGGCTGGCGATGGCGTCGCGGCAGACGCTCGACGATCTCAGTCTGACACGTCCGGCACGGCCATTCTGGAGAGCGGGCAGGTTGGTCACGGCCGTGGCCGTGGTTGCGGTCGCGCTGGTGGCCGTCGGGCTCGTCATCGGTTCGCGCGGCGTGCCCGCCTCCACGACCGGCTTTGCGGGTGCGCCCGGCTCTGCCGCTTCCGCCTCGCCGTCCATGGGGGCGGCATCGATCACAAAGGACGCCGCCGTTCACTCGCTTGAGACCTTCCTCGGCCGCAAGCTCGGGGAGGCCACGGTCGATGGCCCCACCGCCGGAGCCGCCGGGAGCTACTACCAGATCATGGAGTCGCCGCCGACTGGGGTGGTCGCCTGGGTCGACGCTTCGAGCGGCCGCGTAATCTACCTCCTCGGCACAGTGCCCGAGACGACAAAGGTCAAGCTCACACCGGCCCAGGCGCAGGCCGCGGCCGAGGCCTTCTTCAAGGTCCACGACATCTCGATCGACGGCCTGACGCCGACGGTGAAGCTCGAGGACCACGGCTGCTGCAAGCTCTATTCCGTGGAATGGGAACACATCGTGAACGGCGTGACGCTCCCCGACTCGCGGCTGGCCCAGGTGGACCCGGCCACGGGGAACGTGTTCTCATTCTCCGATCAGCGCGTGGCTTCTGGCCCCGTGCCGTCGCCGAAGATCGCTCGCGACGAGGCAATCCGACTGGCGACGGTGGCAAGCGGGCTGACGACCCCAAAGCTCGAAGACGCGCACCTGATGCTCACCGGGACCTCCAGCCCTGTCTGGGGCGGCCGCCTCGTCTGGTCGGTCCAGCTGTCGGACGACAGCCAGGGCTATGTGTCTGCGGCCTGGGTCTATGTCGATGCGGTTACAGGAGAGACCGTCATTACGGGCCGCGGCTGACCCTACTTCTTGGCGAGTAGCGCCGTCTCGAGCTTGGCGATCTTGTCCAGCAACGTGTTGATAGCCGCGTCCTGCTCCATGAGATGTGCCTGGATCTGCTCCGATTCGTGGAAGGTGGCGTCGGCGTCCTCGTAGGTCATCTGGGCTCGCTTGTCCGATGCCTTGGAGAGGATGTTCTGGCCGACCATGATCACGGACAGCATGACCAGCTGGATGAAGGTCTGGCTGAGCCACTGGATGAGCAGGAGGACCGACCCTCCCTGGATGGCCGAGGGCAGGGCGAAGAGCGCCAGGATCGCGAAGACGTAGGCGCACCACATCGTCCCCACGACCGTAGTCAGGGTCAGGGCGACCTTGCCGTTGAACCCGACATGTTCGTCGGTGGTCTTTGGAGGCCCCTTCTTCTTGCGCATTGCGATGTGCGGGTGGGGGACGTGCTGGAACGCGATGGCCATGATTCCCTCCTGATGAGTGGGTACTCGCATCATGGCGCAATTGCGGTCTCGTGCGGGCGGTTCCTCGCATCGCCGGCACGGGCGGCACGCGCGGCACGGGCGGCACGGGCGGCAGGGGAGTGGACGGCGGAGTGGACGGC
>PMIE01000019.1 GCA_003156975.1 Chloroflexota bacterium
GACGTTGAACATCATCACCGTGAAACTCAGCGCGGAGAAGACCGCCAGGAGCGGCACCGTCCTGTTGTTGAGGACCTTCTTCACCTTCTGCGTCGCAATCGCCCAGACTGGGACGGTGGGCAGCGCGAGAGCCAACGACACGGCCGGGGCCAGGTAGCCGTCCGGAATGTGCACCTGCGTCCTCCGTCGCGCCTGCTGAAACGCCTTGCTATTGCAAGAGGTTGCGCTAGGCTTTGAGTCTACGCCACCACAGCGATGCGACACAATCGGACGAGCATGACGGACCAACTGGCGCCACAACCCGAGCAGGACCCTTCCTCAAACGCGGCCGCGGGCGCATGGGACGGAATCGCCGAGCGGCTCCGAGCCGGCGGTTTGCGATGGACCCCGCAACGGCGGACGCTGGTCGAAGTCCTGCGGGCGTGCAAGGGACACGTTACCGCCACGGAACTCATCGGCTTGTGCCGGGAACGCGACGCAACGACGACGCCGTCGACGGTGTACAGAACGCTGGACGTGCTCGAGGAATTCGGTCTGGTCAAGCACGGCCACGGCCACGACGGACGCGAGGAGTACCACGTCCTGCCCGAGCAGATCCACGGCCACCTCTATTGCGAGGCGTGCGGCGCCGTCTGGGAGATTCGGCCGGAGACCGGCGCCGTGATCGTGGCGGCACTCGAAGCCGACCTTGGGTTCGTCATTGATCTGTCGCACGTAACCATGGCAGGCCGATGCGAGGGCTGCCGGGACTAGCGGAGAGCGGTTCGGACCCGGCGGACGCGCTGGGCGTCAGGAGAAGAGCACGTTCCCAAAGACGTGCGGCCGACCTATCGCGGTAACCGGTGGTTCGAAGTGGACACCGCCCTCAGGTTCGAGTTCGTATCCGCACAGGACGATCGCCGGGTCACCGTCGCGGTGCTCGAGCCCCACGGCGATTGCGTCCATCATGCCGCCACCGGTCTCGCGCGGGACCAGGGCATCCCAGCACACGGCACAAGCTCGAATCGTTCCGGCGCGGGCCTCCAGCCTGAACGTGGCATAGAGAGCGTCGAGAATCAGCGGACTCGACGGACTCTTGAGGGTCGGCGTCACATCGATAAGTGCCAGCTGGCCGCCGGCCGCCAATCGGGCCCCGAAAGGTCGGAACTCGCCCGTCCCTTCGAGCATGGACTCCGCCAGATCGAGCAGTGGCACGAGCAGGTCGTTGAAGTCAGTCCGAACCGTGGGTTGCATCTTCTCTCCTGCTCACGGGCCCGGCACTCCCACGCGTCCTTGCGGTTCCTGCGGTCCTCCATAGGTCTCGGACGCAACCGGCCCGGCAAGAGTCACAAGTGCGTATCAGCTGCGAGATCTAGGGGTATTCCCTGCCCCACCAAGGATCGCCGCAGCGGCGGCAAGCGAAGCCACTCCCATTCCCAGGACGAACACCGGCCACGGATACCATCCCGGCAGCCGGCCGTTCAGCAGCGCCGGGCCGTTGGCGAGGAAGCTCACGATCACGATGACGCCGCCTGATATGGCGCCGGCCAGCGCGATGAAGTCCACCTTTGGTGCCTTGCCGGCGAGGCATCGCTGCGCGGCGGCCAGACCGAAGCCAATCAGGGCCACGCTCACGACGATCGGCGCCCAAACCGGCCCCGCCCAGGGTAGCGGGATCAGGAAGAGCACATCCCAGGTCCCGGGAGCGTGCGGCCAACCGACGAACAACCACAGCCAGAAGTAGTAGCCGATATCCCAGACGCCGAAGGCAACGGCCGTCCAAGCCAGGCGATCGATCCAGCGGCGTCCAGCCAGACATCCGATCGCGGCGAGCATCACCAGCGTGGCCGCTTCGCGACCCACTTCGATCCCGGCCAGGCTGCCGACCACATCCGCGCGACGCAGCGGAAAGAGCGTGTCCGGCGTGATCGATAGCGCCTGCTGCAGGTACACGACTACCGCGGACTCGAGGTACGCCATAGCCGCGGCGAAGACGATGACGGTGGCGGCGGCGGTGCGGAAGCGCATGTGGCGTGCCTCCCGGCTCTGGCGGGTCCGCGCCTTTGGCGACCTGGACCCGGCCACTGAGTATTGGCGCCCCCGGCCGGATTCGAACCAGCGACGCCCGCCTTAGGACGGCGGCGCTCTATTCCACTGAGCTACGGGGGCTCGCGGGGCATGGTACCGCGTTCGGCGCGCGGCGCGGGCGACGGCCCTGGGCGGTCTGCCGTTTCGATCCGAATGGAATGGAGAGAACTAGCCCGCCCTAGACCAGCGCCTCGAACGTGAAGCGGTCCCGATCGCGGAGCAGCCGCCCAACCGGGTGGACCGGTTCGTGCGAGAGCACCACCGTCCAGCCCTCCTCGGCGGCACGGGTGAAGAGCGCGCCCTTCACCGCCACCGAGTCGAGTGGGAAGTCGTCGAACGCCGTCACCCACTTGGGATTCGAGTTCCAGGGCCGCATCGCGAGGTCGCCGAAGAACGCCACGGTGCGATCCCGCCCGCGCACGATCACACCCTGATGCCCGGCGGAGTGGCCGCCCGTCGGCACCACCGAAACGCCGGGCAGTATCTCCACTTCGCCGTCGGCCGCGGACTCCATACCCAGATCGCGAACCAGGCGAAGTTCCGGCTGGTCGTAGCTCGCGACCAGGCGCGGATTCTCGCCGAGCGCCACTTCCCACTCAGCCCGCTGAGCGATGAACTTGGCCCGTGGGAAGGCCCGCGAGCCGTCGGCCTTCAGGACGCCGCCGGCATGGTCGTAGTGGAG
>PMIE01000085.1 GCA_003156975.1 Chloroflexota bacterium
GATCGAGTAGAACTCGGGCAGCCGCTCGACGGTCGCCTCGACGACCCTGACCTCGCCCTTCCGCGCCTTGTTCACATACTGTCGCCACTTCTTCCGAAGCTCCCCCCACATAACCGCTTCGTCCGGCCGCAAGTCCACCTGGCGCGTGCGGGGCGGCTGGATCGGCGTGCCGGGACGCCAGTCGCAGCGCCGGAGCGCGTGGCGAAACTGCCCGTCGACGTCCGCTGGCCCATTCAACTCGATCTCCGGCTCGATGCGGACGTGCGACACACGTGTCCCGCCGGAGGCCACGGCACGACGAAGGCCTGCGGTGAACGCCTCGAGAGTGGCCCCGTTCCAGCGCTCGAAGACCGGACCACGGGGCGCATAGGCAAAGGCCCACGGGAAGATCCGCGGCTTCCGAATGAGCAGCTGGACGCCGAATTGCGATTCTTCGCCGACCTCCTCGGCGTCGTCCGGAACCGCGCGGCCGACCATGCCGGCCTCGGCCGCGTCATCGGCGGCGGCGGCCGCGGCAGCGAGGGCACCTTCTTCCTGGGCGTCCCGGCAGCCGATTCTCGACCCGATGAAGCGCAGGGGCGTCCAGCCGTTGGGCGCCTTGACTTCCGCCCAGGCGCTTGTCTGCAGGTACGAACCGGGGTTGGAACGTGCAACGAAGCGATCCCACGTCTCGATGCCGGGAGCCAGATCCACGACAGAAGTGGGCTCGGAGGCACTCACGCGACCATCCGAAGCCTCCGTCGAGATCTGCTCAGGCATCGACCGACCTCCTCACCGAAACGGGTTGCCCGAGCCGGCGTTACTCGATTGTAGGCGGCTCGGCCGCGGACTCGCCCGCTGAGGCGGCCGAGGGGCCGGCCCCGGCGCCGCCATGACCGTCCCCCGACGACATCGTCGCGCGGGGATGAGACGCAGTGTACGCGGCTCGCAAGCGGGCGGGAGAAACGTGGGTATAGAGCTGCGTCGTCGCCAGGCTCTCGTGGCCGAGCAACTCCTGCACGACGCGCAGGTCGGCTCCCCCGTCCAGCAAGTGCGTCGCGAAGCTGTGGCGCAGCGTATGCGGCGACACGCCCTCGGGCAATCCGGCTGCCACGCGCAGCCGCTCCAACCGATATCTGAGGCCGCGAACGCCGAGGGCGCCGCCGTGATGATTGAGGAACAGCGCGCCGAGATCAGCGTCGTCCGGGCTGCCCTCCCTGCCTCGGCTCCCGCCGGGGACCCTGATGGCGAGCACCGGACGCCCGGCGTCCAGGTACTTCTCGATTGCCGCCCGCGCCGGCCGGCCGAGCAGCGAGCCCCGCTCCTTGCGGCCCTTGCCGAGGACGCGCACCTCGCCCCGCTTGAGGTCCACCGAGGCGAGGGTCAACGAGGCCAGTTCGCTGATCCGGAGACCCGCGGCGTAGGCGGTCTCGATGATGGCCACATCCCGAAGGGCAAGAGCCTCCTCGAGCTCCGTGAGCCCGGCGGAGCGAGCGGCGGCATCGCTACCCGAGGTGTCGCCGTGTCCGTGATCCGCGGCCGCATCGATGAGCCGTTCCGTCTCGGCCACGGACAGGACCTCTGGAAGGCGGCGTGGTTGCCGCGGCGTCCCCAGCGCAGCCAGTGGATTGCCCGCGGTCAAGCCTTGCCGCGTCGTGAATCTATAGAACGAGCGCAGCGCGGCGAGCCGCTGGGCAACGGTCCGCCTGCCGTGCCCCTCCCCCAAAGCGGCCAGGTATGCGCGGAGACCGAGGCGCGTGGGCGCCTGCCAGTCGTGACCGTTTTCGGCGATCCACTCCAGATACGCCTCAAGGCCCGTTCTGTAGGAACGGAGAGTGTTTGGCGATGAGCCACGGGCCTCTAGCGCCTGGAAGAAGCGCTCGGCAGCAGCGTTCGCCGGCGACTGATCGGCCGCTGCTCCGCCGGTCATCCGGCTTTGCTAGCCCTGCCAGACTTTGCCGCGGAGGTCTTGCGGGCGGCCGTCGTGCGGGAGCCGCTGCCTGTAGTCGCGCGGCCGGTCCGACGCGGTCGGCTCGAGGAGGGCTTCGCGAGAGCGTCCGGGTTGGGCTCGCCGCCCGCCAGCTTCTTGCCGATCGGGTCGTCGATCCCGGTGAGGTCAATTGGTGCGCCGCAGATCAGGCAAAGCCCGGCTTCGGCGTTCCGTCCGATCGGCCCATCGTCGGCGTCGTGGTCGGCCCCAATCGGCTCGTGCGAGGTCGTGAACCGGCACGTCGGGTAGCGCGAGCAACCCCAGAAGAGCGAGCCCGTTCGGCGCGCCCGGCGAGTCACCAGGTGACCGGTGCGGCAGGTTGGGCAGGTCGCCTCAAACGGAAGTGGCGGAGGCGGAGGCGGCCCGTCCTTCTTGATGTAGTCGCATTCCGGGTAGCGCGAGCAGCCCATGAACGGCCCGAAGCGGCCCCGCCGCTGAACCAGGATGCCGGCGTTCGTCTCGCCGCACTTCGGACACGTCTCCGGCGCTGCCGGCTCACCCGAACCCTCGGCCCCTTCGCCTGCGGCATTCGCGCCGGTACCTTCCGCGCCGGGAAGCTCGCGCGTTTCCTTGTGCTCCGGATACATGGAGCAGGCCAGGAACTCGCCGAAGCGGCCGAGTCTGATGACCATGGGATGGCCTTCCGAGCACATCTCGTCCGACGGCCGCGTGGTGAAGTCCGCCCGCTTCAGCTCCTTGGTCTTCTCGTCGATGCGCGCCCGGAAAGGCGTGTAGAAGGCACGGACGACGGGCACCCAGGCCCGCTTCCCATCGGCGACATCGTCGAGATCGTTCTCCATGCGAGCAGTGAACTCCAGGTCCACGAACTCGCCGAAATGCCCTACGAGCAGGTCCGTGACGACCTCCCCGACCGGCTCCGGATACAGGCGGCGCTCTTTGACCTTCACGTATCCGCGATCCATGATCGTGGAGATCGTGGCCGCGTACGTGGACGGCCGGCCGATGCCGTGCTCCTCGAGGGCCTTGATCAGAGTCGCCTCTGTGTATCGAGGCGGCGGCTCCGTGAAGTGCTGGAGCGGCTCGACCGTCTCGACGCCTGCTTCGTCTCCCTTGGCCAGCGCCGGGAGACGGCACTCGGCCTCCTCCTCCTGGTCGTCATGGCCTTCGGTGTAGACCCTCGAAAAGCCGTCGAAGGTGGTCCGAGTGGCGTTGGCCCGCAGCTCGTAACCATCGGCGGCGAGATCGACGCTCGTGGTTTCCTGCTCCTTGGTCGCCATCTGGCTGGCCAGGGCTCGCTGCCAGATCAGACGGTAGAGGCGGGCTTCGTCGCTCCCGAGCCGCTTTGCCAGCGCATCCGGGTCGCGGTGGAAGGAGGTCGGCCGAATGGCCTCATGGGCTTCCTGGGCATTGCGCGTCTTGGTCTTGAAGGCGCGGCCCTTGGGAGTGGTGTACTCCGGCCCGAAGCGCTCCTCGATGACGCGCGCCGCCTCGGCCATTGCCTCGCTTGAGAGCGCTACCGAGTCGGTTCTCATGTACGTGATCAGGCCGACCTGGCCGTCGTCCGTCTCCACGCCTTCGTACAGCCGCTGGGCCGCGCTCATGGTCCGCTTCGGCGAAAAGCCCAGCTTGCGGCTTGCCTCCTGCTGCAGGCTGGAGGTGGTGAACGGCGGCGCGGGATTGCGATTGGTCTTCTTGATGGAGACGTCTGTGACGATCGGACGGCTGGCACGAATCGCGCTCGCATGGCGCTCGGCGGTCTCGCCGTCGCCGATCTCAGGCTTCTTGCCACCGATCCGAACTAGATCCGCCTCGAAAGTGGCTCCGTTCGGGGCGATCAGAATCGCCTTGAGGGTCCAGTACTCGCGTGCGGTGAAGGCGCGTATCTCGCGCTCGCGGTCCACGACGATCCGCACGGCGACCGACTGGACGCGCCCGGCGGAAAGCCCAGCCCGGACCTTGCGCCACAGCAACGGGCTCAGCGTGTAGCCGACGAGCCGATCGACGACGCGGCGGGCCTGCTGCGCATCCACGAGGTTCTTGTCGATGGAGCGCGGCTCGGCGAAGGCGCGCTTGATCGCGGCCTCGGTGATCTCGGAGAAAGTGACGCGGCGCGTCCGTTCCGGCGACAGGTTCGCTGCCTCGGCTACGTGCCAGGCAATGGCCTCACCCTCACGGTCAAGGTCTGTCGCCAGGTAGACGAGATCCGCCTTCGCGGCGGCTTTCTGGATCGCCGAGAGCTGCTTCTTGCGATCGGCCACAACTTCGTACACCGGCTTGAAGTCGTGGTCTACATCCACGCCCAGCTGGTTCTTGCCGGGGTTTTCCGGCAGATCCCGGACGTGACCGTAGGAAGCGAGCACGGTGTAGCCCGGACCAAGATATCTCTCGATCGTCTTCGCCTTGGCGGGCGACTCGACGATCACAAGGTTGCCGCTCATCCGCGGGAGTCTAGCATCAGGCACTCACAACACAACTCGGTGGGTTTGGCACAGGGGCGCGCGACGACTGGAAGACGGCAGGTCCCCACCGCAGGCGACGGCCTCGAGCGCCCAGGAATCAGACTTCGTGGATCCGGCGCAGGAGCTCGGGGTCGATCTCGTCTGGCTTGGGCGCCGGGGCAGGTTCCTCTCGGATTGCGGGCTCCGTCCCCGAGGTCTCGAGGGACGGCGGTTCGTCGGCCACTCCCGCCAGCCAGGCGAGGCGAGCAAGCGGCACGGCAGCGTACTCCTCTTCCTCCACAACCACTTCAGGCTTCGTCCTGGACTTCCGCGGGCGCACCGGCTGTTCCGGAGCTTCCGGCCGCTCCGAATCGGAGGCCGCCATCGAGGCCTGCGAAATCTCCACAAACCGAACGTGAGCCAGAGGCAGCATGAAAGTCGATTCCGTCTTGTCGATGAAGACCGGCTTCTTGCCGCCCATCGTCCGCAAGTTGGTGCAGATCAGGACGACATCCGAAGGCTTCGGTTCGACCAGGAGGTCGGCCAGAATCGGCTGCTCGTTGGCGATATGGACGACTACGTCACGAAGCATGGGCACGCCTATCAGGCCACTCTGTTGAGCGGACCTGCTTCAGATGTCGGCACGAACGGATCTCAGGAGTAGAAGTCGATCGCGACCCTGCTGGTGCCGCCTATCACCCAAACGCCGATGCCCGCCTGGCTGAAGTGGCCGTTCATGATGTTGGCGTAGTGCTCGCAGCGACACCAGTACTCATTCTGATAGAAGATCTCGATGGCGATCATTCCACGGCCTCCGTTGGCGATGTTCTCGCCCCACCCTCCACCGCAGTAGCCGGCGCTGCACATCCGGCTGTGAGGAGTGCTGCCATGGAGGTAATGGTCCAGCAGCTTGTAGGTGGCCATGTATTTCGCATACGGACGGGAAACGGCATTGGAGATGCCCGCGCTCAACCTGAGCCTGCCCTGCGCGGGGAGAGTGTGGTGAGTGACGCTGCTGCACGAGCCGCCGGATGTGACCCAGCCACCGGTGCGGGTGCAGTTCATCAGCGCCAGGTAATACACCTCTGACGCGTACCAGGGCGAACTCTTCGTTGGCCTCGCCGTATATCCGATGGGCTTCGGCGGCTCCTTGGCTACCTTGAATGACGCGCTGTAGGTGGTAGCGAGATGCAGGCCGCCTACGGCCCGCGCCGACGACTTCACGGTGGCAACGACGACCGCGCCGACGGCAAATGGGCGACGCGGGGTGAGAACGAGAACCGTGTTTCCTTCCGACCAGGACTTGATGCCCGCAATGGCAACCCCGTCCACCGTCACGGAGAAGGCCGCCGCCGTCGATCTCAGTTCCATGGCCGTGCTGAACCGCACGGAGATCGGCTGGTTGGCGTCGAAGGTAGTCGAGCCGTCTTGAGGCTTGAAACGCGTGACCGCAGGGGCCGCGAGGGTGGTCACCTGCAGGGGACTAACTGGCTGGAGTACGGCCCCCGCCGAGTCAGAGGCCGCGGTGTTGCCCTTGCCGGCGGCGAAACTGACCACGTAGGTCGCCTGCGACACCAGCTGCGTATGGGGAGTTGCCGTGAACACTTGCGAGGCGACGTCCGTCGGGTCGTCACCGATGATATCGAGCTGGTCATTCGGGCACGCCCCGTTGACCGGCTGAGTTGGAGGGCCGTCGACCACCGGGCAGACCAGCGCCGGGACCACCCCGTCGACAGCGGGGCAGCTTCCAAAGACTGAAGCCGGAATGACGCCATCGACGGGCGGACAGGAGGGCAAGGCGTTGAGCATGAGGTGCGTCTGCACCGTGACCAGCTTCACAGGGCGGGTGAACGTGAGCTGGAATGAAGTTCCCGGCGATGCGAGGGGCCCGACCATGTCGGTCGCAACGAGGTCTCCCGAGGTCAGCGAGCCGGATTCGAATTGAGCTTGGATCTCGTTCGCCAGGCCCAGTCCCTGCTGATCCGTGGCCGTGCCCCCGACTGCCACGACGTATGTCGTATGGGGATCCCAATGTGTGCTCGGCACGAGCGCGACGGTCTCGCCGACAGCGTCCCACTGCAGATTGACGTCAACCTTCGGACTTATCGTCAGTGCATTCTGGACTGAGGCCTGGTTCATCGGCTTCGTGAACTTGAGCTGGAACCCCACATCAAGTGGAAGGTCACTCTGGGCTCTGCCCGTGCCCTGCTGTGGAGCAACCGGCGCAAAGGTCACCGGTGCCTGACTGATGACCTGCTTTGCCGGCAGACCCAGCATCAACCCTCCCACAAGGAGGGCGACTGCCACGCCCATCGCGAGGAGCTGACCGGCTCCGGCGATCAACTTGCGCCTGGGGCCATTGGCGGGGCGATGTGCCTGGGCCACCTCCAGGTCATAGACCACGGCAGGCGCCGCGGAGTACGCCCGCGTCGTGTCCAGCCCCCGAGCCGGAATAGTGCCCTGGCCGCGGATTGAGCCGCCACTGAGGCCGCGGACCGACGAAGTGGCCGGGCCACGAACAGATCCATCGCCGAGGCCACGAACCGGAGGAGCCGCCGGGTCCCTATACACAGCCTGGTCCTTGGTCGACTCCCACTTCGAGTCCGTGACGGCAACGTTGCTCACGCTGCTATTCGACCGGGCGTCCTGGGATCCGGCCGGGAAGAGGCGACGCAGAACGGCCATGATGGCCATGTAGATGATCAGGGGAATTGCCGCAGCGGCAGCCGCTATCTTCCGCACTGGGTTGCCTCCTGTGGCGGCGGGACCACGGTCCCGTTCGGTGTCTTCAAGGGAGGGTAACACCGCCCCGAAAGATCAGGCAAATGGCCGGGATCTCGCGCCACGCCGCATATGTCAGTCATTGGCAGGTCTTTCTCCCGGTCTTTGCCGACGGACCGGGCCAGCCGGCGAGGGAACCCGACGGCGAGTAGCGACCATAGGCACCGGTCACCAGACCCCTCAACTCGAGCAGGGTGAGGGCGCTCAGAACGGCCGCGCTGGTCAGAGAAGTCCTGGCAGAGAGCTGGTCGGCGGTCGCCGCGCCGCGTGTCAGTTGCTCGGCGAGAGCCCGTTCCGCCGGTCCTAGCAACGCCAGCACCGCAGATCGCCCTGCCCCTGGTGTGGAGGCGCCAGGGGCACTCCGGGAGTGGTGTGCCGGCAGCCCCGTCCGCGTAGCGGGGCCGCTGGCACCCGTCTCGGCCGGCTCGGCCGGTGGATCCCCAACGGCAAGTTCCAGGTCCTCCATCAGCTCCGCGATTCCGGCAACGATCCGAGCCTGGCCGGGGAAGCTGCGCAAGAATGCGTTGCAACCCGCGCTCGCCGGCGAGTCGAGCGGGCCCGGCACGAGAAAGCACTCCCTCCCCTGCTCCAGCGCCCATCCGGCGGTGATCAGCGCTCCGCTCCGACGACCCGCTTCGATCACGATCGTCGCCGATGAGAGACCGCTGACGAGCCGGTTGCGTCGCGGGAAGGTTCCGCGACTGGGACTGGTGTCGGGCGCAAGTTCCGAGACGATGGCGCCGCCGCTCGCGACAATCGCATCCGCGAGGCGTTCGTGCGCCTTTGGGAAGAGCCGGGCATGCCCGCCACCCAGGACCGCAACCGTCCGACCGCCTTCGGCAACCACCGCGGCGTGAGCGGCTCCATCGATGCCAACCGCCAACCCCGAGACGACGACGGCTCCGGCACGGGTCACGGCCGATCCTATCCAGCCCGCGATGAGACGTCCCTTGTCCGTCGGCCAGCGCGTCCCCACGACCGCAACCGCGTCGCGGGCCGCAAGGGCCTCCAGCGAACCTCGAACGTAGAGCAGCGGAGGCGGCAGTTCGACCTGCCGCAACCGCTCCGGGTAGCAAGGGTCCTCGAGAGTTACCACGTCCAGCCCGAGGCGGCGTATCTGATCCACGACACCGGTCCCGGACGTTGCCGCATCGCAGATTCGCGCGGCAAGATCCGCTCCGATCGCCGGCCGCCGGCTGGCATGGGGCGGTGAACCGGCCATCTCCCTCGCGTCCCCTGGCAGTGGCGCGGCCGCCGACGCGTCGAAGATGGCCCGACTCAGGTCCGCGTCGGCATCCGCGCCATCCGATGCGGCCTCGGCCAGAGCCTGGAGTAGCAGAGCCGGGCCGGCCGGCGAAGTGGCGGCGCCAAGCACGGCCCGGGCCGATCCGAATGCCGCCAACAACGCTCCGAAGCTCACCGGGCCCAGACCGTTCACGGACAGCAGGACGACCCAGGCGTCACGTTCGCGATCTGCGACGGAGTCGCATGCGGGCGAGCTGGCATCCGCCGTATCGCAAGCCGCTACGACAATCGGTTCCGCCTCGGCAACGCGTCGAGGCATGATCGGCCCAAGGCTTTGCACACCTATCATGTTCAGCCAACCGCCTCGTATCCCATCCGCTGCGCCGAAGGCGACCGGAATCGGGCAGCCTCGTCGAGGTGCGAACCGTCCACGCGATCCGCGCCGGCCAGGTCCGCCGCCGTGCGGGCAACGCGAAGAAGTCGCTCGATGCCTCGGGCGCTCCACCCCTCCAACTCCGCCAGCCGAATTGCGTGGGCCTGCTCCGCAGGACCGAGCAGGCAGGCGGCTCTCAGAGTCCGACCGGTCAGTCGCGAATTCGCGCGGTCGCCCCTGCTCTTCTGCCGCCGCCGCGCCTCCACGATGCGGGCCCTCACCTCCCCGGACCCTTCCGGCACGGCTCCCGACACGTATTCTCCGGGCTCGACACGCGGCATGTGGACCCATAGATCGATCCTGTCTCGGAGCGGCCCGGAGATCTTGCCCGCATACCGATCGACTATCGCTGTACTGCACCGGCATCTGCCGTCGCCCTCGCCGGCGTGGCCGCACGGGCACGGGTTCATGGCCGCGATGAGTTGGAACCGGGCAGGGAAGACGGCCGCTCGGCCGACCCGCGAAATTGCGACGCAGCCTTCCTCGAGAGGTTGACGCAACGCCTCCAGAGTCGAACGGTCGAACTCCGGCAATTCGTCCAGGAACAGGACCCCGTTGTTGGCGAGCGTCACTTCACCCGGCGACATGTGTGGCCCACCGCCGACCATCGCCGCATAACTGAGGGTGTGGTGGGGCGCTCGAAACGGCCGCGTCCGCACGAGCTCGACGAGTGGTCCGGCCTCGGATACCGAGGCGATGATCGTCGCCACTCGCGCTTCGTCGTCGTCAAGCGGAGGCAACATCCCCGGGACTGTTCGCGCCAGGAGGGTCTTGCCCGAGCCGGGTGGGCCGATCATGACGATGCAGTGTCCACCGGCGAGCGCCAGTTCCATTGCTCGGCGAGCCTCCAGTTGGCCGCGGACCTCGGCCAGGTCCGGGCACGATTCCGTGGCGGGAGCGTTGATCGCCTGGTCCGAGGCCGTTGAAACTCCGGCGAAGCCGGCACTATCAGAGGCAAGCTCCACGCGCGGCGGCATTCCTCGCGCGCGACCCCGCCGGCTCTCTCGCAGGACTGTTGCCGCCTCCGCGAGAGTGGCCGCGCCCACCACCTCGATCNNACCATCGGCAGCAGCCCCGGCACCGCCCGCAGTTCGCCACCCAGCGAGAGTTCGCCGAGAACGGCCCACCGGCCGTTGGCCGCAACCTGCTCCGACCCGACGAGAACCCCGAGGGCAATCGCGAGGTCCAGCGACGCGCCGCTCTTGCGCAATTCCGCCGGCGCGAGATTGACAGTGATGCGCCGGGGCGGGTACTCATATCCGCTGTTGCGGATCGCGCCGCGGACGCGTTCCCGCGCCTCCTGAAGGGCGGTGTCTGCGAGGCCCACGAGCGTGAAACCCGGCAGTCCCGGCGCCACGTCTACCTCGACGCGGATGGGCCAGCCGTCCAGGCCGTGGAGGGTCGCCGAGAGAAGCGAAGCAAGCACGCGCCGAAACTACTCGTCGCCGCTCAACTCCGGCTTATCGCTGGCGATCTGGCGGCCAGGGGCCGCGCACCATCCAGTGGCGCTACTTCGCGGTGCCACTCCCGCACCTACCGGCCGCGAGCCTCGGTTTCCGCTTCCTTGTCCACGGACTTCACGAAGTCCATGAGGCACTTTCCGAGCGGCGAGTCCGACTTGCCGACCATGAACGGTGCACCGCTGTTCAGCGCGCTGATGGCAGATCGGTACTCGTTGATGATCTGGTAGTCGATCCGGCGCTTGAGGGCGCTCTCGGCGTTCTTGACGTTGATGCCCGTGAAGGCATTCGAGCGGTTGAGGATGAGCTTGACTTTCTCATCCGTGTAGCCGAGATGGCCGATCGTCTCCAGGACGAGCCGCACGTTCTTGAGACACGGCAGGTCCGCCGTCATGACGACGAAGATGGTGTCCGCGACGTCCATGATCCGGAGATTCACTTCGTCGAGGCGCTTGTCTATGTCGACGACGATGTAGTCGAAATCGTTGGCCA
>PMIE01000071.1 GCA_003156975.1 Chloroflexota bacterium
CTAACCCTCTCGCCCCGACCATATCCGACAGATGCCGTGAAGCGTGCCGGCACGGCCGCAGCGAAGCCGTTGGCCTGGGCTTCCGCGGTCAGATGGACCGTCAGTTCTCGCGAGCGCGCGACCATCGCCCTCCCAGGTCCCCCGTCGCCGAGCCGCCAAGCATCGCCGAGCGCCTGCAGACTAGACGACCGCTCGTTCCGCTGGCACGCCCTCGCGCTGACGAGGCTTCCCCGCCTCCAGCTCCTCGCGGTCGAGTCGTTCCATCGTCCGCTGGAGGCCGACGTAGTCGCGGTCCTATAGCACTCGATTGGCGGCCGCGGAACGCTCCTGCTCAATACGTCGGAGTGCTGCCGCGTAAGGCTCATCACTGGCGGGCACGACGTCGCCGACGACCCTAGCAACGACCACGGCGTTGACGCTGACGCGATCGAGGAGAACGCCAACGGCTTCACGGAAGAGGTCTCGACCACGGACGCGTCAACAGAACCCGCGTCCCCACCCGCGAAACCAGCGACGACGGACCGAACCGCCACCTGAGTGCGGGCGGATCGCTAGGTAAGGGCCTCGCAAAGTGTGGGCACGAGCGCGGGGGAACGGTGGTCGAAGCCGCCGCTCTCACAGCACGTACGCCGTCGTCCGCCCGAAGAGAACTGCTATCGTTGCCCGGCGGGCTGATTGGCCGAGGGGATGGCCCGGGATGAGGGAGGTCGAGCGATGGAGGTCAACGATTGGTCCCGCGCCGGCCGCGTCCCCGGCCGCGCGGCCCTGCCCGGACGGCGGCATTTGCTAGGTCAGCGTGGTGCTCTCGTTTCGCTGGCCGTGACGATGGCGGTCACCGTCGTCGGGTGCGGCAGCGGCGCCGTTGGAAACCAACAGTTCACCGAGGTGGGCCGGATGACGAGCGTCCGACGCGGCGCAGCTGTCGCTGTCCTGCAGGACGGACGCGTGCTACTGGCCGGCGGCAGCAACTACTCAACGCAGCTTGCATCGGCGGAGATCTACGACCCACTGACCAGGAGCTTCCATGNNGGCACGTTCCGCCCGACTGGCAAGATGGCCCAGCGCCACAACGGCGGGACCGCGACGGCCCTCCCCGACGGTCGCGTGCTCGTCGCGGGAGGTTACGCCCTCGACTCGAACATCGCACCGGCGGAGTTGTTCGATCCAGCTACCGGCACGTTCCAGGCGACCGGCTCGATGGGTTCCGCCCGGGCTTTCCACACGGCCACGCTGCTGGCCGACGGCCGCGTGCTCATGGCCGGGGGTCGAGACTCCGAGGGGAAGTTGCAGAAGTCGGCGGAGATCTACGACCCGAAATCCGGCGCGTTCAGCCCGACCGGCTCAATGAGCATGCTGCACGATCCACAGACCGCGGTGTCGCTGGCCGATGGCCGCGCGCTCGTCGTCGGCGGTGGAAGCCAGGTCGGACCCCCGGCGGAGACGTATGACCCGGCGTCGGGCCAGTTCAGCGACGCGGGACGCATTGACGCTCCCAGCGAACTGAGCCAAAACCACTACTACTTCTACTACTACCATGACGCGCCGATCCGCCTTGCGGACGGCCGAGTGCTCTTCTGGAGCGATGGCAGCAACGTGTTCCAGATCTACGACCCGAAGACGAGCCGAGTCAGTCTCCTCGGGCCGTTCGGGCCGTTCGAACCCGGCCTCGCTGGCCCGGTGGTCGCGCTGGGCGATGGCCAGGTGCTGTTCGCCGGCGGCGATAGCGACTCCGTGACCGGCTATCTCTTTCGGCCGTAACCATCGCGTCCATGTCGTCTGAGGGCTACCTTCGACGGGCCGCAAGGGGGTAGCGCGGCCCGGTGGTCGTTCGAGTTGGGCCCTGGTTCGAGTTGTGGACGAGAGGTAGAGCCCTACGCAGGGCGTAGCCCTACTCGTATGCGCTTGCTTGCATCCGGTAGAGCTCCGCATAGAAGCCGCCGTTCTTCATGAGCGCGGCGTGCGGTCCGGACCCTAGGCGCTCGATGTCAGTCCCGCGACGCAGCCACGCCACAGCGCTCCTCGACGATAACCGCGTGCTCGTCGCTGGTGGTGGCTATGGGACAGTGATCGGTATCTCAACCGAGACGCATGTCGCACCATGCGCTGATCCTACCCGGATCCAGCGGTCACCTCGCGGCGGCCATAATCTGAGCGATCCGCACGATGCGTGCGAGCACAGAAGCTACCGGACGGGGATGGTGATGCCGGAAAGCGACCTTCTGTCTGAGCTGTACAACAGCGGTCGACCACGACGAGCTCATCGACCTGATCATCAGGCACTTCGGCGCGTTTGAGACCTCCCGCGCCGCCGACTACGCCACCTCGACCACCAGTCCGGCGGCAGCTGGCACGATTGTGAAGATCAATTGGAAAGCGAAGCCCCGACTCCTCTCGCCCCGACCATTCGAGTAGGCAGGCCCTCGGCGCCGCCGTTTCACGCTCGATTCCGACGCCCCCACGCCCTCGGACTGCCTCTTGGCGACCTGCCCGTTCGAGGGTGATCCTGAACCGCCCGACCGGAATGTCCCCGGCGGCGAGGGTTTGTGACAAGGGCTGTCACATTCGTCACAGACCAGATGGCCACTGCAAGCTCCTCGAGGAGGCAGAGTCGGGCCCTGGCGCGGGTCTTGGAACGCCCTTGCCTATTCGGATGGACGATGGACGCCCATCAACAGAAGCCAGGCTCCAGTCGTTGTGTACGCGATCGAAGCAACAAGGGCAATCGACGCCAGATAGATGCCGAAAGCCGATCCGAGCGCAAGCAACGTTGCACCTGCGATCTGGGCGGCGTATAGAGCGTTGCCGATGAATATGCGGTACGACATGAGGCCGGCTCGGCTTCTTCCCTGATCCTGCGCCTTTGCTATGCCGTAGTCGTAGACGATCAGGGCGTAGATCGCGACAGCGATCCAACCAAGCCCAAAAGCCTGGCTGCTCTGACCTTGCATCAGCCCGAAGGCACAGAGCGCAAAGGCAGCCATAAACCCATTGAGTGTTCCGATCGCTCGGTATCTATGGGTTGCATCGCTGGCGATGGTCGTCAGGTTTATGGACAGGGCAACGAACACCAAACCTGTCAGCGCCGCGGCTGCTCCGCCAACCATGACGAAGAAGTCGTGCCACAGCTCGGGGGTGTATGTCGCCGGCAAGCTATCGGCCCTCGACCATTTCGGCCGCGGCGTACTTCTCTCGCGCGGAACTCCAGTCGGCCAGCTGCGCCAGCGCTCGCTCGCTTTGCGAGCCCGGCTCGGCCGAATACGTGACGAGCTCCAGACCGGGATCCGCCGGCAGCTCGAGAACCTCGTAGGAGAGCGTCAGGTCGCCGACGAGCGGGTGATGGAGAACCTTCGTGCCCGAGCGGTGGAACCTGACATCGTGCCCGGCCCACAGCTGGCGGAACTCCTCGCTGCGCGTGGAGAGCTCGCCTATGAGATCGGTCAGGGCAAGGTCGTATGGACTGCGGCCTGCTTCTCCTCGCAAAGCCGCGACTATGTCGTGAGCGCTCGTCTCCCAGTCGCCGTAGAACTGCCTGGCCCGCGGATCCAGGAATGCAAAGCGGGCGGAGTTCACCGGTCGGATGGGCGATCGGTACAACTCGGAGTAGAGAGCTTCCGCGAGCGGGTTCGCGTACAGGATGTCGCTGCGGCGGTTGCGAACCAGAGCCGGGACCGTCGCCATAGCGTCGACGAGGCGCTTCACGCTCGGACGGACTCGCTCGAGTGCGGGACTGCGCCGGCTCTGCCGGATCGCGCCCGCGCTGGCAGTTCGGACGAGATCGAAGAGGTGCTCGCGCTCCGCGTCGTCGAGACGGAGGGCCCGCACGATCCCGTTGAGGACCTCCTCCGAAGCGCCGCGCACGTTGCCGCGTTCGAGCCGCGTGTAGTACTCGACGCTGATGCCCGCGAGCAGAGCGACTTCCTCGCGCCGCAGCCCCGACACGCGGCGGTTCGAGCCGTACATAGGAAGACCTGCTTGCTGCGGCCCGATCTTGGCCCGGCGGGATGTGAGGAACTCTCGAATTTCTGCTGTGTCACTCATGTCGTGTCCAAAGTACGCCGCTTGACGCAACACATGGGAGGTAATGCTGGTACCTGCCTCAACGTGGTCTCCCTGCCGCTCACGCCTCGTGCTTGGATAGTCGTGATACGGAGGACGATATGAAGACACGAATACTCGGCCGGGGACTCGAAGTCTCGGCCATCGGCCTGGGCTGCATGGGCATGAGCCAGAGCTACGGGGTTATCCCGGATAAGGCCGCCATGATCCCCGTACTCCGCGCCGCGGTGGATCGAGGCGTGACGTTCTTCGACACGGCCGAGATATACGGGCCGCTCGTCAACGAGGAACTGGTCGGCGAGGCGCTCGAGCCCGTCCGCGATCAGGTGGTCATCGCGACGAAGTTCGGACTTCGGATGGAGAACGGTGAGCAACTACAGGACAGCCACCCCGAGGTCATCCGACGAAGCGTCGATGGCTCGCTCCGGCGGCTTCGAACCGACCACATCGACCTCTACTACCAGCATCGGGTCGACCCGAACGTTCCCATCGAGGATGTCGCGGGCACGGTCAAGGACCTCATCGCAGCAGACAAGGTCCGCCATTTCGGAATGTCCGAAGCCGGCGTCCAGACGATCCGGCGAGCCCACGCCGTCCAGCCGCTAACCGCGGTCCAGAGCGAGTACTCGCTGTGGTGGCGCCGGCCGGAGGACGAGCTGATCCAAACGCTGCAGGAGCTTGACATCGGCTTCGTCCCGTTCAGCCCGCTCGGCAAGGGCTTCCTCACGGGCGCCATCGACGAGAAGACCACGTTCACGCCCAACGACTTCCGCAACATCGTTCCGCGGTTCTCGCCGGAGGCGCGCAAAGCGAACCAGGCCGTGGTCGATCTCGTGCGATCCATCGCCGAGCGGAAGCGCGCCACGCCGGCGCAGGTCTCGCTCGCCTGGGTGCTCGCGCAGAAGCCCTGGATCGTGCCTATCCCCGGCAGCACCAAGCTGTCACGCATCGAGGAGAACATCGGCGCGGCGGAGCTGGAACTGACCGACGCAGACATGCGCGAGATCGAAGCGGCCGCCTCCAAGATCGAGATCCAGGGCGGCCGATACCCCGACGCCCTCGAAGCCCGAACCGGCCTCTAGCCATGGAGCCAACGATGAGTCCCGGGTGGACCAAGGACGAACTCGACCGCGTGGACCGAGCCACGGAGCTTCAGCTCGCCTCCCAGCGGCCCGACGGGAGCCTGAGCCCATTCGCAACCATCTGGATGGTGCGGGTCGGCGACGACCTGTTCGTTCGGTCCGCGCACGGCTGGAACAACGGCTGGTTCCAGCGGGCGTTGAGGTCAGGGCGCGGGCGAGTGCGAGCGGGCGGTATCGAGCGAGACGTCACGTTCGAACAGCCCGGGCCGGAGGTCGCCACCGACATCACCGCCGCATACCACGCCAAGTACGACCGCTATGGCCCCGCCATCGTTGGCACCGTGGCGTCGACTGAAGCCGTGCGATCGACGCTGCGACTCCTGCCGCGATAGGACCTCAGGTCTCCTGGCCCGCCGGAGCACCACCAGACCTTCCTCTAGCTCAATGTGCCGAGTTCCGCGAACGGGTGTCCTCGTGGCTGCACAAGACCACCCTCTTGCCCAGCGCGCAACAGTATCGATCGACGCACTGATGCACGGCAGCAGGCCGCTGCTGTGGATGGGCTGGTGGCCGACGCCGCCGCCACGCCTGGCAGCTGTGCGCGATGGGGCTTCGCAAGTCGTGGATGTCCCATTCGCGACAGCAATACAGCTCGCACTGGTCGACGCGGGTGTGGGCTTCTTCCCATGGCTGGTCGTCGCTGATTTGGTCGCAGAAGGGCGCCTCCGGACGCTCGACGTGCGAGGGCTTCCCCCACTTGAACGGCGGAGTGCCCTGGTCCGGGTCGACCTCGGCCCGCCGCCGGGATCCGAGATCACCGCGCTTGCGAACGTGATCCGCGACCGGGCGATCTCCCTGGGAGTCATCGCCGAGTCGCCGGCAACGCCGTCGTCGTCGGAAACGGCAAACGGCCCATCGACAACGCGGACCAAGGTACGCTCGAAGTGACGTCGGTCAAGGGCCTCCCTCGGCGGACAGTGGCTCCCCACGTTCTGCGGGCGGCGCCTAGGCGCGACTGAGCACCGGTCCGGAGTTCTTCGGCTGGAGGAACCGCCGTGGCATTTACGCAGTCGGAAGACGGAGGCCTTCTTCAGATTCCAGGAGCCGATCTCTACAGCAACACGCGGAGCCTGCCCTTCTCACCAGCGCCGCGCATTCGGCTCCGCGCGCCCTGGAACCCGCTTGACCAGCTTCTGTCGTGAGCGTACGCTAGCACGTACGTAAGAGGAAGCCCCGGCAATGACCACAGTTACCGCAACCGAAGCGCGCAAGCAGCTCTATAAGCTTCTGGACGACGTTTCCGACTCTCACGAGCCGGTCCAGATCACCGGCAAGCGCGGCAATGCCGTGCTGGTGGGCGAGGATGACTGGCGCGCCGTCCAGGAGACGTTGTACCTCGTGTCGATTCCGGGGATGCGCGAGTCCATCATCGAAGGCATGGCGACGCCGCCGGAGGAACTCGCCTCCGAGCCCGGCTGGTGAACTGGAGACTCGTCTACACGAAGCAGGCCCAGAAGGACGCCGAGAGGCTGGCCGCGGCCGGCCTGAAAGGCAAGGCGCAATCGCTGCTGGCGACGCTCGAACAGAACCCGTACCAGACGCCGCCTCCGTTCGAGAAGCTCGTCGGCGACCTGTCCGGCGCCTATTCCCGGCGCATCAGCATTCAGCACCGCCTGGTCTATCAGGTTCTCGATGATGAAGGGATCGTGAAGGTGCTCCGAATGTGGACGCACTACGAATAGGTCGCGAGTGCCGCAAGACCGCTCACCCCAGAAGATTCGCGTCGGGTCGGCCGCGATTTCGGCCAGGAGCGGATCCACGAATGGCGTTGCGCCTACGTGCTGGTATCGGTGCCAGACGAGGTTGCGATCGCGCCAGAAGAGCGTCCAAGTGGACGCGTGGTGACGGTGGCCTGACCCAGGGCCGCGATGAACGCGCGATCGGTCGGGTCAGAAGACTTCACCCCCGTCACGACCGGATGGCTAAACCCCTTGGCGAGGAGCCAGATCGGGAGGATCAGCTCGAAGAGGCCGCCTGGGAGCATGGCGAGCATCCCCGTGCCTTGTTGCACGTCGGTCACCCCGAACATGGCCAGGACGGCTCCCGCGAGCAACACCGGATAGCCGATGAGCCCAAGGACTGCAAGCGGGCGCGGAACCAGCTTCGATCGATACAGCAAGAGGGCGACGAAGATTCCGGAGGCGCCCGTGAAGAGATAGAGCAGCACGAGAGTCACGTCGTGTTGTGCCTTGAATAGCAAGCCCAGCGATTGGGAAGCCGACGCATCGACCGTGCCGTCGCGCGCTCCGTTGCCGAGCACGAGCACGATGAGCGGAGCCACCATGTAGATGAGCACCACTCCGAGTTCGGCGACTCGGAGACCGACGTATCCAAGGGCGAGCGACTCACTGGTGTGTCTCAGGAACGGAAACATGAGGACTGCGATACCCACGACAGCGAGACCGTCGACGAATGCGAGGAGCGCGCCGGCGGTCAACGCGGTGGCGTCTCCGGAAGCACCGATCAGGTAGTTCGGGCGATCCAGAACCCCCTTGATGAGCACATCAGCTGCGCTGAACGCAACGGTGGCAATCAGGAACAGCAGACCGACGATGGCTGCGGTCCTTCTGGTAGATGTCATGGCCCTGGATCTCCTGTTACTATACGGTGTAAAGCCGACGGCCTGACTGTACGGTGTAAAGTTCGCAGTGTCAACCCCGTTCCTACGTCCGACTGGGGCGGAGAGGAGGCCCATGACCGCGCAAGCCACCAACCGAGCGCCGCGCCGCGTCCCCCTGAGTCGGGAGCGGGTGCTGGATGCCGCGATCAAGCTCGTCGATCAGGGTGGGCTCGGGTCACTCAGCATGCGGAAGCTCGGCCAGGAGCTCGGGGTCGAGGCGATGGCGCTCTACTACCACTTCGCCAACAAGGACGAGGTCATAGATGGCATCGTCGATATCGTCTTCAGCGAGATCGAACTGCCTACCGACGGCACCGATTGGAGGACCGCCATGCGCCGGCGGGCCATCTCGATGCGCGACGTCCTCTTGCGCCATCGCTGGGCGATCAACCTGATGGAGTCACGGAGGAACGCCGGTCCAGCGAACCTGCGACACCACGACGCGGTGATCGGCAATCTACGAGCGGCAGGGTTCGAAAACGCGATGGTCGCCCGCGCGTACTCGCTCCTGGATGCCTACATCTATGGCTTCGCCCTGACGAAGATCAACCTCCCGTTCGACGCCACGGAGGAGGTCGCCGAGGTGGCGCAGGGCATGCTCCAGCGGTTCCCCGTCAACGAGTACCCCAACCTCGTCGCGTACATCGCCGAACACCTCAAGCCCGGCTACGACTATGGGGACGACTTCGAGTACGGCCTCGACCTGATCCTCGACGGCCTGGAGAAGGCAAGCTCCACGGCTTGATGCTGGCCGAATCTCGGTGCGGCATCGGACGAGGCGGACGTCGGGACGTTCGTGACGGGAATCAGCAAAAATGGCGACGGTGTGTCGGCTCTAATCCTCTCGCCCCGACCATTCGAGTAGGTAGGCCGCTATTGCCGCCTTTGCCGCGCTCGATTCCACCTTCCTTCGAGTTCCCAAACAGACTCCGCGAACTCACTCGTTTCAGGGAGATCCTGAGCCGACCGACCTGAACGTCCCATATCCGCGGCTCGGCCGCCGGAATCCGGTCCGAACCCGTGGTGGACGGGCCTATCCATGAGGTTGACACCCGCCGAAGAAGGGCGGTCCAGCGCGTACTACCGGTTCGGGATCCGGAGGAGCGCCTCAGCGTGCTCTGGCCACGAGGGGAACGCCACATCCGATCGGAACCTATCGGGAGCGCCTGACACTCGGGAATCCGGCCGCCACGGCGATCGACCGCACCTACGTCCGTGCGACGGCGGACTCTCCATCACCGATCGCGCCCGAGACGCCTGGGTGGGATTACGCGGAGGTCGAAACCGGCCGCTGGCCGATGTTCACGAAGCCTCTCGAGCTGGCGGCCCTTCTGGATGCGGTGCCGGCAGCCATCGCGTGCGGCGCGGGAGGATGCCCGCTAGCGGCAGACGGCGGGGGCGGTGGCTGCGTTCACGTCCTGGCAGATCTGGTCCTTGGTGAGCTTGCCCGTGTCGAGCACGATGCTCAGGTTCTCCTGCGTGATCGGAGTGGACTTGAGCAGGATGGACGTGAGCTGGGTGCCGCCTGGTGTCGTGAACGGTGCCGTGCCCGAGACCTTGGCGATGTCGCGATCGTGGCAGAGCTGTAGAGCGGCCTCGCCGGCCGCCTTGCCGAGCTGGCGGTAGTCCGACCAGACGTCGACGATCTCCGCGCCGCTTACGAGGGCCCTGTAGTTGGCAAGAGATGGAAAGCCCGCCAGAAGACCCGCGCCGGACACCGAGACCTTGCCCGCCAGGCCGGCATCGGTGAGCGACTTGACAACACCGGCGGCAAGGTTGTCGTCCTCGGCGATCACGGCGTCGATCTTGTTGCCGTTCTTCTGCAGGAGCGCGTCCATCTCGCCCTCGGCCGTGATCGGATCCCAGTTGGCCGTGGTCGGCTCCCCGACGATCTTGATCGCGCCACTGTCGAGGGCCGGCTGGAGGACCTCGCCGATACCGCGACGGATCATGTCGTTCATGGGGCTGGCCGGGTCGCCCTTGATGATCGCGTAGTTGCCCGTCGGCTTGGCCGCGAGCACCGCCTTCGCTTCCATCCGGCCGACGTCGACCCAGTCGAACCCGACGAACAACGCCTTCGGGTTATCCAGGAATTGGTCGAACGAGATGACCGCAATCCCCGCGTCGGTGGCTCTCTTCACGGCCGCGGGGACGCCCTCGGCCATGTAGGTCAGCGGGTCGACGATGATTGGGTTCGTACCCGCCGCGACGAACTCGTCGATCTGGGAGGCCTGGGTATCGGCACTGCCCTTGGCATCGGATATCGTGTATTTGACGCCTGCCGGGTCGAGCACCGCCTCGATCGCCGGCCCTTCGAAGTTTGGATAGCGTTCCGGTCCGTAGTTGTCCAGGGAGAACCCGACCTTACAGCCCCCTCCTTGCGCGGACGAGCCGGCGGCATGGCCGGAGCTCGATGCGACCGCTCCTGAACCGATCGTCGGTATCGGAGCCGCCTGGCTCGAGGTCGACGACGAACAGGCTGCGGCGAGGAGACTTCCCGCCACACCCACGACCGCGAGTGCCGCCGCCGATCTCGTGAGACGACCTCTCAACGCTACGTGCTTGCCCATCGAACTCGCTCCCATCCTGAAAGCCTCGGTCAAACGCAAGGCGTGGTCACCGAAGTCCCAGGCCATACGCTAACCCAGGCTGCCACAGATCGGTGACATAGAACGTCGCCTAACCCGCCTTCCTGAGCGCCAAGAGGTCGGATCGGAGGGAGGACGAGCAGATGTCGGGCGGTCGTGGCCGCTCCGATGGCGCGCGTGCCCAGGACCTCGATCCGATCGAACCACTCCGAACTGCCGGAGCCACTCGACTCATGTTTTGCCCCGAGCCGATGCAATCCGGCCTTTCCGTCCGGGAGCGCGTGCTCCACGCTCTCGACGTTGGAGTGCCGCAGCCGAGGGGGATCTCGGGATGAGCCGACGGATTCACACTTCGATACCTGGCCGCATCGTTCGAGTAATCCTGGCCTGCGTGGTTGCGGGCACTTTGACCACCGCGTGCGGCACTTCGAACCCCAGCCGTAGCCCGAGAACTGATCCGCCCTCACCGACCGCGACTCGGACGGCCAACACGTGGGGCTGCCTCATCGGGGCCTCGTGGTACAACTTCACGGACCTCGTGGACTGGGAGGGCCCGGCGTTCCAGAAGGCGATCAGCGACGCCGGGGTCGGCTTCCAGGAAGCGAACGCGAAGAGCAGTGTCGACACCCAGGTGTCCAACATCGACCGGTTGATCGCAGCCGGTGCCAAGGTCATCGTCATCGAACCGGGCCCCGAGGACGTGATCCTGCCGGCGTTGCAGCGAGCCGCCGTCGCCGGGATCCCGGTGGTCACCCTCTTCTGGCCTCTCGTGCACTTCAGGTCGCTGTGTGTCGCCTTCGACCCGGTCGAACAAGGCCGACAAGAGGCGAGGGGCCTTCTGGCCGTGAAGCCCTGGGGTGACTACGCGATCATCAAGGGCGACTTTAGAGCGCCGGAAAGCGACCTCATCGCTTCCGGCGTCCGGGAGATCCTGCAGCCCGCCGTCGACCGGGGCGACATCAAGATCGTCGCCACGGTCGAAACCCCCAATTGGGACGAGACTCTGGCGCAGCAGGAGATGGCGGCGATCCTGAGCCAGAATGGCGGCAGGGTGGATGCCGTGGCCATCGCGTACGACGATTTGGCGTATGGGGTGGAAAACACGCTCGGGGAGGCCGGGCTGACGGGAACGGTCGCGGTCGCCGGGGTCTCCGACTCGCAGCGAGCCGCAGGGGGGTTGACGGCCATTGTCAGCGGCACGCAGGCGGTCGACGCCTGGGGAAGCCCCGAGCGGCTCGGCGAGGCGGCCGCGCATGCCGCGATCGCCCTGTGCCGCGACCCGGACATCACTCGAGTCGACGGCAGCAAATCGGTTACCTGGCCCGGCCGTGACCCGATGACCGCGATCCTGCTCGCGCCGGTGGCGATCACGAAGGACAACATCGGCATCGTCATTCAAACCAACACGGAGTGGCGGCAGATTCTCTGCAACATCGGGAATTCCCCTGAGCTGCCGGCTGCCTGCCAGATAGGGCCGGTTCCGGTCGCGTCGGCTTCCCCACCAAGCCAACCCTGAGCCCGGCTGCTAGCGCTCGATGTGATAGTGGATCTTCACCCGTAAAGTGCCGGCCCGACTCCTCTCGCCCCGACCATTCAGGTAGGTCTGCGGCCTACCTGCACTGATGGCCCCGCACGATCCCCGCTTGGCGAGACTCTCGTCTTCGACCGGCTCGATCTATGTGGCCGGGCTGTTCGACTGCCTCACCGATCGGCCAGGCTGGCCAGGAACTCGGCGGGAGTCATGACCGGCACGACGTCACGTAGAACAAGCAGGTGCGAGTCGCCAGACACCAACACGTCCGCCGCCGCGGCACGCGCCAGGTCGAGCAGGTACTCGTCGTCCGGGTCAGCGCTGAGCGGCTCCTCCCCCGGCGGCGGGTCGTCGTGGATCGTTCCCTCGTGGCCAATGAGTCCGACATATGCGGCGGCTTCGGCCGCGGTTACATACGGGCGGAACTTGGGGCGCGCAAGAACATCGCTGAGCTCGGCCAGCAGAGTCGGCGAGACGACGAGCTCGAAGGCGCCGGCGCGCAGCTCGAGCAGGAGCGCGGCGCTGGGACCGCCCGGACTGATCAGCGCCGAAACGAGAACGTTGGTGTCAAGAACCGCGCGAGGCACGCTTCTCGACCCGGACCGCGTGGGTTTCCTCGACCGCGAGACGCATCGCTTCGTCCTCGTTCAGACCGGAACGGGCCCAGACGCTCGCGAGCACGTCGAAGCCGAGATAGGCGCGCAGCGCCTCCTCCACCACTTCCGAGTCGCGCTTGTCAGTGCGGGCCGCACGGACGCGAGCTGCCCGCATCACGTCCTCGTCGACGTACAGGGTTACCTTCTTCTTGGTCGCCATGATGCCATCATACGGGCATGATGGCATAGCGGCAAGATGCACAAGCGGCGGTCTCTCCAACCGTGTCTTGTCGCCCAGACCGCCCGAAGTCCCCAGCTTGAGCTGATCGATGAATGTCCCAATTCGGTACCCGTGCCCGCTGCGACAAAGGATGTCGTTCGGTGGATGCGCCCCCTTCCTCGCGTCAGGACGCCCCTTGGTTCTGCGCCGGGCGGCCGGGTACCAGGAGCGCGGCGAACAGGGCAATCGTGAGCACTATGGCGATCCCCCAGAAACCGATGGTGAACCCGTCATTCGTAGGTGCGCCGTGAGGCCCCACGTTCCAGGACAGGATCGCTCCGACGATGGCCGTGCCGATGCTGGCGCCGATCTGGCGCATGATGGAATTCATCCCGGTCGCGACACTGGTCTGAAACGCCGCGACGGCGGCGACGATGGCGTTGGCCATTGCCGCCCAGGCGAGGCCAAGCCCGGATCCCAGGAGAACGAACGTCAGACCGATCTCCCAAGCCTGGCTGTGTGCCAATGCGGGAACTATGGCTGCGGCCAGGGCGACGATGGTGCCCAGGACGAGTGGCAGCCTCGCCCCGAAACGTCGATCGAGTACGCCGGAGAGCGGCGCGAAGATGAGCATTCCAAGAGCGGCCGGAAGCAGATACAGACTGGCGTCGCTCGCGGAAAGGCCGAAACCGACGTTAGTGGACTTGGGCAATTCGAGAAGCATCGGGACCAGGACAAACGAGCCGTACATGGCGAAGCCGAAGGCGAGGCCGACCAGATTGGTCGTCCACACGCCGCGCAGCGTCATCATTCGCAGATCGATGAGCGGATCGCCGACACGGAGCTCGACCACGAACCAGGCGGCCAGCGTAACGGCGGCCGCGACGAACAGGCCGACGGTGCTGCCACTGGTCCAACCCCATGCGCTGCCCTTCTCGATCGAAAGCAGCAGGCACACTAGTCCGACCAGCAAGAGCAGAGCGCCCAAGAGGTCGACACGTCCTCGGACCCGCGAAGACGACTCGGGAACGTAGATAGCGACGCCTGCCACGGCTATCACGGCGAGGATAAACGGCAGCCAGAAGAGCCAGTGCCACGAGAGGTGATCGACGATCGGGCCGCCGAGAACGATGCCGAATGCGGCGCCGATGCCGAAGATGGCCGACAGCAGACCAACGGATACGCCGACATGCTCGGCCGGCAGTTCGTCTCGGGCGATGCCGATCGACAGCGGCAGGATGCCGCCCGACGCCCCCTGCAGCACGCGACCGACGATGAGGATGGGCAGGGTGTTCGCCACCGCCGAAACGACCGTTCCGACCGCGAGCAGGCTCAGGATCACGAGCAGGACGCGACGTCTTCCCAGCATGTCGCCGAGACGGCCGCCAATCGGGGCGGCGACCGCGGATGCGAGCAGGTACGCGGTGAGCACCCAACTGATATCCCCGGAAGACGTCTTGAGGTCGGCGGCGATCGCCGGAAGGGCTGGCGCGACCAGCGATTGGAGGACTGCGGCTACGAGGCCCGCGAGCGCAAGCGAGCCGAACACGAGTGCCGGCTTCGCCCGCGGCGTAGCCCGAGTCCCGGTGCCGCTCGACGCCGCGGACGCCGTCGCCTCGTCAATCATGTTGCTCCCCATGCAATAAGTCAGCGGGTGTTTACTTGTGCGATCCTAGCTAATTCCTGGCACACTTGTCAACGACCGTTTACTTATGGCCCAGTGGTCCTCAGGTGAAGGCGGAACGATGGCTGACTCAGGCAGTCGGACAGCGGTCTCTACGGGAAGCCGTGGCCACAAGCGAAATGCCGCCACGACCAGAACGAAGCTGCTGTCGGCTGCCCGCCGGCGATTCGTCACCCTCGGGTTCGACCGGACGACGACGCGGGATATCGCTGGCGACGCTGGAGTCAACGTCGCACTGATCAACCGCTACTTCGGTTCCAAGGAGGGCCTGTTCGAGGCTTGCCTGGAAGAGCCAACGTCCCCGAGGCTCGCCCTGATCGCCGAGGGCAGGACTATCGCCGAGAACCTGGCCGAGCAATTCAAGCAGCTAGATTCGCCCGAGTACGGTCTGCAAGTGCCGCTGATGCTGTGGCTCCAAGGGCCTGGCGACGAGCGCGCGGCCGCCCTACGAAGCCGCGGGATGGAGGGGTTCGCCGAGGCGATTCTCGAAGCTGCCGGTGGGGCTCCCACCCCGGACCGTCGTCTTCGAGCGCAACTCGTTTTGGCACTCGGTTTGGGCGTAGCCACGCTGCGCGCCACGGTCGACATGCAGCCGCTCGCAACGGTCTCTGCGGACGCGCTGGTGGGGCCAGTAGACGATGCCGTGGTGGCGCTACTCGGGCCGATGCCGGCCACGGGGCGTAAGCCTGCCTAGCTGACACGTTACCCAGCCCTCCGCGTCCACCGTTCTTTGCCGGCCATCTGGCACTCAAGCGCGAGTGGGACATTCAGGTCGCTACGGTCGGTGTTACTCCTCTCGCCCCGACCATTCGAGTAGGTAGGACGCCGAAGCTCCTATTGCACGCTCCATCTCAGCTTCGCAACGCGTTTGGCGAGACCGCACCAACCTGCCCGATCGAGGGAGCTGAGCCGACCGACCTCAATGTCCCGATTCTGCCCCTCGAACGCCGCACCAACCCTGGGGCCGATCCATCCAGCGCTCGACAATCTGGTCGCTTACGGAATCGGTGAGTAGCGCGTCAAGGCCGCTCGCTAGAGGGCCTTTCCCCATTCCAGGGACCACGGATCCAGGGGCTCGATGAGGGTGAAGAGTTGTCGACCGAGCGGGGTCAGCCCATACCCGTCGAGCGTCCGCACCACGAGCTTGGCTTCCTGCAGGTCCTTGAGGCGTGCGTTTAGGATCGAAGGCGAGATGGTCTTGCCTTGGATGCGGCCGGTGGGGCTCTGCAGGGCCCTGAAGGTGGCGGGCCCTGCGGCGAGATTCCAGATGATGCCCATGGCCCATCGGCGCCCGAGGAGGTCGAAGAGCGCCATGATCGGCGCCCCGGTCGTTGATCCTCGTACGGGCTGTCCAGGCTTGGGAATGCTCATCCGGCGGCTTTCATCTCGGCCATGATATCTGCGCACGTCCTGCCGCTGCGCCCGATGCTCTCCCGCTCCAGCTCATGGATGAGGACCGTGAACTCCACGGCCGGGATCTTGGTGATCTCGATTGCATCGGCGGTCAGTCGCTCGATGAGCGCCCGCTTGGTCTCCACGGTGGCCTTGGTCATAGTGATTTCGATGACCGGCATGTCCGACTCCTTTGCCTGGTGGTGCTACGGTTGTCGCAGCGCGCTACCGATACAGTAGCATGCTACGGAACAAGTAGCGGAGAGCTCGGGGACGTCGGGATCCTCTTCGAGGTCACAGGGGTCAGGAAGTGAGCGCCCTCTGCGGCTCACCTTCGTCGCGACAAGGGAATCGCCGACGAGACGCCTATGCCAGTCCGCCGTTGACGTAGCTGACCTGGCCGTTGATCCACCGAGCCGGGCCGCCGAGGAAGGCGACTGCCTCCGCGATGTCCTCCGGGCGCCCGAGACGCTCCAGCGGAGCCGCCTTCGCGAAGTTCTGAATGGCTTGCATGTCCTTGCCGGCAAGTAGCATCGGGGTCTCGGTCGGCCCCGGGCAGATTGCGTTGACGGTGATGTCCCGGCCTCGGAGCTCTCGCGCGAGAACCAGGGTTATGGCCTCAACGGCGGCCTTACTCGCGACGTACGCTCCATACGTCGGCTGACTGGTCCGGCCCGCGGTGGTCGAGAAGTTGACTATCGCGCCGCCCGAGCGCACGCGACGGGCTGCCTGCTGTGACACGACGAAGGTTCCGCGTATGTTTGTGCGATGCATGCGATCCAAGTCGTCAAGGTCGAGTGTCGCGATCGGCGAGAGCAACACGATCGCCGCGGTGTTGATGACGACGTCGAGGCCACCGAAAGCACCCTCGACCGCGTCGAACGCCGCGGCCATGGCGGACTCGTCCGCGACGTCGCCGCCGATCGCTATCGCGTGCCCGCCAGCGGCGGTGATGTCATCGACCAGGCGTTCGGCCCCAGCCTTGTTGCCGCCGTAGTGGACACCGACCGCGAATCCATCGGCGGCAAGGCGCCGAACCACGGCGCCTCCAATGCCGCCGGAGCCGCCCGTGACGAGAGCGACGCGAGGAGCACTACCAGTCATCGTGATGGTTCCTTTCGATTTCGAGCCACGCGGGTGCCGGCAGTCATATCGCCGCTATATGCGCTGGCGTATCAACGATATCAGACCCACGGGCGTGGCGTAGCGGTGATACGCTCGGTTCCCCGTCCTCGCGCACGGCGCGCGCGGATGACCGATCTGACGGCGCCGGTTGCCCGCTGACGTAACATCGATACGTGACCAACTCGACCGAACTGCGCTTACGGATGCTCCAGGCAGCCGAGATACAGCTGGCCGCCTCCGGAAACGACATCTCCACGCGCGCGGTGTGCGAGGCGGTGGGCGTTGGCCAACCGGTTCTGTACCGTCTCTTCGGAGACAAGGCCGGCCTGATGAGCGCCCTCGTGGACCATGGCTACGACCGCTTCATCGAGCGCAAGCGGCACCTGGCGAAAACAGATGACCCCGTCGCAGATCTCCGGGCCGGCTGGAACGACCACATCGCCTTCGCTGTCGAGAACCCGGCGATCTACAGGCTCATGTTCTCCCCGACGCTCGGTCCCCAGATATCGGCACCCCGGGCGCTTCTTGACCTCCTCACCGGCACCCTCGAGCGGTGCGCGCAGGCAGGTGTCTTGCTGGTCTCGCCCGCGCTCGCGGCCCAGCGCATTCGCGCGGCGTGCACCGGCGTAGCCCTGGCCATCCTTTCACGTCCGGACCTGTATACAGACCCGGACCTGTCCGATAGCGTCCGAGATTCGGTCTTCGCCGGCTGCATCGGCGCATCGGTCCAGCTGCCTCCCGATCGCCGGCTGGGCGGCACGGCGGTACAGCTTGCCGCGCTGCTGCGCGAAGGCCCTGCGTCCGTGCTCGGTGCTGAGGAGCAGCGCCTTCTGCTCAAGTGGCTCGATGCGCTCGGCGGCTGAGTCCTGATCGCCCCCGTGGCGGTGGAGTGAGTCGACCGTCGATCGCTACGATCGCCCTGCCGGAGGCGCCGAGTCGCTCGGCGCCTGTCGCCCGGGAATCAGTGCAGACGCCTACGAGGTCTCTATGACTCAGCGGTGAAAGGCCGACAGCAGCAAGTCCAATCCGGGACGGTACGAGCGGACGATCGCTTGTCGTTCGCAAGCCCGGACGCCGGGGCCGTCTCGGCATGGCCAGAATTGAATGCTGGCAGGCTATGCCCAAGGAGATCCTCATCCGGCCAGCGTGTGAGACCAGCGGCCAGCGCCGATGAGTTCCCATTCCAGCTGGAATGGGACACGCAGGTCGCCGGTTTCGGCGCCACTCCTCTCGCCCCGACCAGCGTCTTGAGTCGCGACATCGGTTACACATGAGTCGCGTCATACGTGGCACTTGTGATCAACTGGTTTCCCCAGACCCCGGCCATCGGCCGGGGTTTCTTCGTCGGTTGCGCCAGTAGCCCTTGTCGGGCTCGATGAGGTGGGTTGAGAAGATTCCGCCTGTGGCGAGATCGACAACGGTGACCTCCCGCTCGTCGACGATGGCAAGGACACGGCGGCGTGCATGGACCGCGCCGACCTTGAGGTGATGCATGCGGCCGCCGCGCCGCAGGGCATGACGCCCTTGGCGTCGGTGATGTCGTAGCGCAGGCGGAAGTGGCCGCGGCCGGAGGCTTCCGACGGTCGCGCCTTCGGTGTCGCCCGGTACGCCTCGCCCGGTGTGGCCCGGCCAACCGCACGGTGCGGCCGCTGCTCGTTGTAGGCGAGGCGGAAGGCGTCGAGCTGAGCCGCAAGGCCGGCGAGGTTGTTGACCGGTTCGCCAACCCAGCGGCCGACCTACAGGATCGCGCTTTCGACGCGGTTTGTGGTCGAGGTCGCGGAGAAGGCCGATGGCCCGGATCGTAGGCCGGCCAAGGGCCGCCCTGCCTTGCCACGTTCGAACCTAGTGAGTCCGGGGCGTAACGTACTCGTAGGCCCAGTAGTCCTGGGTGGTTGGACTGGACTTCGCCAGCGTCGAGTAGTCGAACGTCCGAACCCCTACAGATCCGTTTCCTTTGCCCTCGTTACCGGCGATGACTGTGACGATATGACTGCTTGGATCCACGTAGTAGACGATCCCCACGTGAGTTGCTGATCCTTTGTTGATACTCGGGTCGTTGGAGCTGAAGATGACGGCATCCCCTACGAGCGGAGGAACGTTCTTTTTGGCCTGCCGACGCGAAGTGTTGCCGTTTATCTCTCCGTAGTGCTCAATGCTCGTAGGGGTGTGGCCCACCGAAGTGATATAGACGTGACCCGACTTGTCCCATACCCAGGCGGTGAATTCCCCGCACCAGAAGGTGGGATAGGCACAACTCGTCGCCCCGTCGGGCGCGGTGAAATACCCGCCTTGGCTGGTCGGGGTGCACGGCCCTCTGCCGACATTGGCGTTGGCGAGGTTCCTTATCGCCACTTGCGGGGTTGTGTACGCGGCGGCCCTGCCGGGCTGCGCCCCCACCAACCCCAGTGCAATCGTCAGCGCGGCGAGTAGACCCAACCCCTTGACAGCTCTCATGTCATCCTCCCGGCTCGCGCGGAGGCCCCCAAACGACGGGCTCCCTCAATTCGTGCGAGCCTGCGGCAACTTTACCTCTCGAAAAGGCCCAAGGGTGAAAGGAAAGCGCTCGGCCCGAGACTCATTCGCCGGCGGTTAGCGTTACCCGTATAGTGTCGGCCTCGACTCCTCTCGCCCCGACCATTCAGGCAGGTGGCGCCTGCCCACTTTCCCCTTGGCCTGGCCCGACTTCCGCGGCCTGTTCTCCGGCATCATGATGCCATGGTGCGTGTGTGGCAGAAGTGCGGAGACACGGACTGGCACGGTCGCGCCTGCGATCCCCATCCATTTGGCCTGAGGATGTTCAGTCTGTGGGCGGTGTTCTACTTCGACTTCTCGATTGCCCTTTCGACTTCCTTTGCCCCTCCTGCATATAGCTTCTCTTCATCTGGAGCCAGCTCGTAGAGCAGTCGGAGGAACTGTCCCGCGTGACGGAGTTCTTCACCAGCGATGTCCATCAGCACCGCGATGGCGAGCTGGTCGTCCGTCGACTCGGCCAGCTGCACATACAGTTGATTCGCTTCGTACTCCGAAGCGACCGTAAACCGGATTGCACGGATGAGTTCCTGATCCGTGAGCTTCCTGTCGTTCGCCAATCCCGAAAATGGCGTCCCAAAACTCGGCATGACTGTTCTCCTTCTGTCTGTTTACCCACTACCGTGCTGACGATTTAAGGAAGGCCAGCAGATCGGCGTCGAGTTGGTCCTTATGAGTGTCGGCCAGGCCGTGGGTGCCGCCCGGATAGATCTTCAGCGTCGCGTTCTTGATGAGTTTCGACGAGATCATGGCCGAGGCCGCGATCGGCACTATCTGGTCGTCGTCGCCGTGAACGATCAGCGTCGGCACGTCGAACTTCTCCAGGTCCTCAGTGAAATCCGTCTCGGAGAAGGCTTTGATCGAATCGAGCTCATTCTTGAGGCCGCCCTGCATCCCCTGGAACCAGAACGCGTCCCGCATGCCCTGCGTGACCTTGTTGCCCTTACGGTTGGCGCCGTAGAACGGCGTCGCAAGATCCCTGAAGAATTGCGAGCGGTCAGCTGCGACGCCCGATCGGATTTCGTCGAAGGCTTTGATTGGCAGTCCGCCGGGATTGGCCGTCGTCTTCAGCATCAGCGGCGTCACCGAACCGACCAGGACGACTCTGGCGACGCGGGATGTGCCGTGGCGCCCGATGTAGCGGGCGACCTCACCGCCGCCCATGGAGTGGCCGATCATGGCTGCTTCTCTCAGGTCGAGCGCTTCAAGCAGCTCCGACAGGTCGTCAGCGTAGGTATCCATGTCGTTGCCATTCCACGGTTGGCTGGATCGGCCATGTCCGCGACGATCATGAGCAATGCAGCGATAGCCGTTGGAGGCCAGGAAGACCATCTGCGACTCCCAGGCGTCCGCGTCGAGCGGCCAGCCGTGACTGAAGACGACGGGTTGGCCCGAGCCCCAGTCCTTGTAGTAGATCTGTGTGCCGTCACTGGTGGCAATCGCGCTCATGCAAATGCTCTCTTTCGTTGTTTCCATGCGACGCACAAGTGCTCGCAGGTTTGACTTCTCCCGCTTGGCGATCCAATGCCCATCACGCCTGTCGGAAGCTTGAGTTGGCTCCGTCACCGACCGCGAGGATGAGAACCCTCGCGCTTGCCTCATCGCAGTGACGTCGCCACTGAGCGGGGATCGGGCGCCCGAGCCCTCTGACATCTGGCTCGGCGGCTGCGGCCGAGAGTGCGGCCGGCGCAGCCGCGGCAAGCTCGCGCACGCGATCGACCAGCCGGTCGACCAGCCGGTCGAGCGTCAGCGCGTCGCCATCGCCCGAGCCCTCGCCAACCGCCCGGCATCGTTCACGAGTCCCTCGAGTCGGACTTGACGCCTCCCTCGTTGCGCCGATGGTTCCCGGAGCGGGCCAGCTGCACGGCCCACGTACCGGCTCCGCTCGTTGGCTCGATTTCCGACTAGCGGGAACCTGCCGCCTCGCCCGGGAAGTACCGGCTGCGCAACTTGAGCGCCACGGTCACCAGACCGATCAGCACCGGCACTTCGACCAGAGGCCCGATGACTGCGGCGAACGCGGCGCCGCTGGCCACTCCGAACGTCGCCACGGCCACGGCAATCGCCAGCTCGAAGTTGTTCGACGATGCCGTGAGCGACAGAGTCGCGGTCTGTCCGTATGTGGCGCCGGCCTTGCGGCTCATGTAGAACGACACGAAGAACATGATGATGAAGTAGAACAACAGTGGGATCGCGATCCGCACGACGTCGAAAGGCAGCGCGACGATCGTCTCGCCTTTGAGCGAGAACATGAGGATGATCGTGGCGAGCAGGGCGATGAGCGTGATCGGCGAGATGCGCGGGATGTAGACCTTGCGATACCACTCCTCGCCTTTCCAGGCTCGCAGCCCGAAGCGGCTGATGATCCCGGCAATGAACGGGATGCCCAGGTAGATGAAGACGGTCTTGGCGATCTCGAGGATCGTAATGTTGACCTGGGTGGTCTTGAGCCCGAGCCAGCCAGGTACGACCGTAACGAAGACCCAGGCGTAGATCGAGAAGAAGAAGACCTGGAAGAGGGCGTTGAACGCGACCAGACCGGCGCAATACTCGGTGTCGCCGTCCGCCAGGTCGTTCCAAACGATGACCATGGCGATGCAGCGAGCCAGGCCAATGATGATCAGGCCGACCATGTACTCGGGCTTGTCGCGCAGGAAGATGACGGCGAGGCTGAACATGAGGATCGGCCCCACGATCCAGTTCTGCACGAGCGACAGCAGCAGGACGCGGCCGTTGCGGAAGACCCGCGGCAATTCTTCGTAGCGGACCTTCGCCAGCGGCGGATACATCATCAGGATCAGCCCGATCGCGATCGGGATCGAGGTGGTGCCGATGCTGAGCTTGTTGAGGGCCGGCACCACGTCCGGCACCAGATACCCCAGCGCAACTCCGATGCCCATCGCCAGGAAGATCCACAGAGTCAGGAAGCGATCGAGGAAGGACAGGCCGCGGATCACTCCCGGACGTGCCAGGGGCGCGGGAGTACCTAGCGCGAATTCGGACACGAGACTTCATCCTCCAGCGTGACAGTGACCGGAAATGAGACCTAGAGGCTTGAGATGAGGACCTTGAGCCGGCGAAGCGCCGTCGGCTCAATGCAGTAACAGACCCGTGGGCCGTCGATCTCGCCGTGGATCAAGCCGGCGTCCTTGAGCACCTTGAGATGCTGCGACACGGTCGATTGGGCAAGTGGAAGCTCCTCGACGATGTCGCCGCAGATGCAGGCGTCCCGTCGAACCAGCAGCCTCAGGATCTGGACTCGAGCCGGGTGGCCGACGGCTTTGCAGAGGAGAGCCATTTCCTCGTCGGCCTCTGGTCCTTCCGCCGGGCGCAGATCGGGCTTGTCGACGCCACGTGGCGGGGCGCAGTGACTCTCAGCGGTGGCTGCCATATCGGCACCTCACGATTTGGCAACCGGCAAGACCGCTGGTCATGCGGCTGTCGATACCTCGGTCTTACGGTGATACCCACAGAACTCGCTGTCTGCCGACCGGCGAGCCCGTATCGGTAGATTACGCTTTTGAGACTATCTTGACAATGCCTGCCAACATGTTGAACGGGCCCAGTCTTCCCGACGCCGGTCTTCGTGTGCTCAGGCCCATTACCCGGACGGAACGTGCTTGCCTGAGTCCGCCGCACGCTCCCGCAGGTCATCCCTTACGCCGCAGTCACTGCTCTACGGCGGCGAAGAACACAGCGGGTGACTTGTCGAGTTCCGCGTCCCAGGCAGTCCAAATCGCGGCCCCGATACGGGCGGCTGGCCAGGGCGGGATCTGAGAGGGGCGAACTACGTCGAGCGACCCCTTGTCAGCCGGTTGTGTTGAACTTCCCTGTGGCAGGATCGTAGATTTCGGCCGTCCCCGGCTGAGTCGATCCGCCCCCGATCAGCAATCCGCCCACGATCAGCACACGTCCGTCGGACAGGAGCGTGGCCGAATGCCCCGACCGAGAGCCGGTCATGTCGCCGGTCGCCGCGAACGTGCCGGTCTTCGGGTCGAACAGCTCCGCCGTCGCAAGGATGTGCCTGACCTGGGTGGTGTCGTCGGCCTCGCTGTATCCGCCGGCGATGAGGACCCTGCCGTCGCGGAGAGTCGTGGCCGTGTGGTCGACCCGCGAGGCGGTCATGGGACCTGAAGCCGCGAACTTGCCGGATGCCGGATCAAAGAGCTCCGTGTCCTTGAGGGTGAAGTCCGTGCAAGGGATCCAGCCCTTGTCGCAGCGCCTCCCGCCTGTGACAAGGATGCGGCCATCGGGCAGGGCAGATGCGGTGTGCCGGTCGCCTTCACGGATTCGGCCGGCGTCAGAGAAGGTGGATGTAGCCGGATCGAACAGCTCGGCCGAATCGAGGGGATTCATGTCTCCCGCGTGGCCGCCGACGATTAGCACCTTGCCGCTCGCCATCAGAGTGGCTGTATGAGAGGACCTTGCGACCGCCATCGAGCTCATGGCCGTGAACGTTCCGGTCGCTGGGTCGAACTCCTCGGCCGAACTCAGGAAGTCGCTCGCTCCGAGGCCCCCGACGATCAGGACGCGGCCGTCGGAAAGCAGCGTGGCGGTGTGTCCGTTCCGACCGGTTGTCATGGAGCCGGCCGCAGTGAAGGTGTCCGCCTTCGGATCGAATAGCTCCGCGGTCGCGAGCGAACTTGAGACGCCGTAGCCGCCGGCAATGAGAACGCGGCCATCCGCCAGTCGCGTCGCCGTCTGGCCGGTTCGGGCCTGGGTCAGCGACCCAGTTGGGCCGAACTTGCCGGAAGCCGGGTTGTAGACCTCGGCCGAAGCGACGACTTGCTCGGAAGCGGAGCCGTCCGTGCCGCCTGCGAAGAGCACCCGGCCATCCGCGAGCAAAGTCGCGCTCGCGCCGTCGCGGCCGGTCCCGCCCGAACCTGCGGTGGGCGAGCTCACCGGCGTTCCGGCCGAGCACCCGGCCACGGCCATGAGGAGCGCCAGCCCTGCGACCAGGCCCATCGGTCGAGGTCCGGACCACCGCCGGTGCCTCAACCCCGCTGTCGGCTGCACAGAATCTCGCTTGTGGTCCACGCTTACTCCTCCCTCCCTGGCTGCCCAAAGGTTGCCGGCCCGCGCTTCGGACGCGGGAAGCGAGGTCGCCGATCCTCCTCCGAATGGACAGTCTATCGCCCGGGCATCGGACGTATAGCCGTCGTCACGCGGCCCCTCGGAGGGCGCCCGAGCCCTCTGACATCTGGCTCGGCGGCTGCGGCCGAGAGCGCATCCGGCGGAGCCGCGGCAAGCTCGCGCACGCCATCGACCAGCCGGCATGTGGGAACCGTCGGCAGCACCGTTCGATCCGCACGATGGGTCGTACGATCAGCCCGGCGCCCCGGTGCCTATGATTGGGCATGTCCGTTCGCGCTGTGATCGAACGTGGGCCCAAAGGGAAACGGTCCGTTGCTTTCAGCATCGATTGGCCGGGGTGGAGCCGAGGCGCCAAGACGGCCGAGCTCGCCCTGGAGACGCTGGAGTCATACAGGGAGCGCTACCGGCCGGTCGTGAACCTAGCCGGGATGGCGCTCGAGTTCGACGTCGCCGGGCCGCTCGAGATCGTGGAGGACAGGGTCGGCACGGGCTCGACCGACTTCTGGGGAATCTCCTTCTCGCCCTGCTCGGCCGAGCAGGGGCCGATGAGCGAGACGGAGCTCGAGCGCGGAATAACGCTCTTGCGGGCCTGCTGGACGTACTTCGACGGCGTCACGGCAAGGGTGTCATCCGAGATGCGCAAGGGGCCACGTGGCGGAGGACGCGACCGCGATAGGATCGTCCGCCACACGATCCGAACTGAGAGTGAGATGTTCGCGAAGCAGGTGGGTTTGCGAGAACCGGAGCTCGCGGCGCTGACGCCCGATGGGCTCCGCCAGCACAGGGAGGCCTACGTGGCGGCGATGAGGGACTACAACGCCGGCGAGGTCAAGCGGCGCATGCGGTCCTGGACGCTGCCATTCCTCATCCGGCACTCCGCTTTCCACACGCTCGACCATGCCTGGGAGATGGAGGACAAGGACCTCTCTGCCGAATAGTCGTCCTGGGCAAGCCCTATCGTCCCTCGTCAGACGCCGGGGATGCCGGGGACGCTTGCCAATCCCAACGGTCCCGCCGGACAAGCGCGATAGCAGCAGCGCTTGCGTGATTACGCAGGTATCAGAATGGTTGCCCGGCGCGAATCACCTCGCCCGGTGGGTTCAAGCTCGCCGACGGGATGGAAGTTCCCGCCGAGCTCGCCTCCCGATTCAAGTTGTGGTTAGCCTCAACCAGCTCGCTGCACTCAGCACGTACAACATCCGGGTTGGGCGCTCAAAGAACATCACCGGCCCGTACCTGGACCAGGCTGGCAAGTCCTTGACCAAGGGCGGCGGGACGATGGTCTACAAGGGCTCCACCCGNNCGGGGCAGCCACCCTGCGCATCGAAGCGCTCCAGTGGGATGCGGACGGCTGGCCCCAATCGCCTTCTGCTCTGCTGGGTATCTGAGCGAGGCAGAGCGGGAGCAGGCCGCGACGCCTCCTTACCCCGTGGGATCATAGATAGCGTGACTGATCCCACGGCCGCCGACGAGACACGCATCGACCGCTGGCTGTGCGCGGTGCGCCTCGTGAAGACACGCCCTTTCGCGACGCGGCTGTGCGAGGGCGGCCACGTTCTCGTGAACGGGTCGCCGGCGAAGCCGTCGACCAAGGTTCGCCCAGGTGATCGGGTGGAGGCCCTCATCGCGGATCGCGAGCGCGTCGTCGAGGTGGTGCGGCCGATCGAGTCGCGGGTCGGGGCCCCCGCCGCCGCGACCTGCTACTTGGACCACAGCCCGCCGGTCGTGCCGGCGGCCGAGCCTGGGATGATGCCCATCCGTGGGGAGGGCCGGCCCGGTAAACGTCTCCGGCGCGAGCTCGAGCGCCTGCGCCGGGCCGGCGACGCCTGAGCCCGAGGCCGGGAGTGACTTCTCTCGCCGCCCGAACCCCTACGGGAGCGGCGACTGGTCCCAGTCGATGGCCACTTCGTTCATCTTGTCGGCCATGTTGACGGCCACGGCCAGTCCTACGCCAGGACCGACCGTGCCTACTTTGGCCTGCGGCACGTAGTGGCCCATGACGGCCGGCCACGTGCCGTTGCCGGGAACGGTGACCTTCAACGTGAAGAGCCACTCCGGATCGTCCAGGTGCGCCGTTGCGTGCGGATTCATCTGGCGAACCGTCTTGCCAAGAGGCTGGCAGGTGGTGATCACCGCGGTGCCGCGCATTCCGCTCGCCAGGATCTGGGCCGCGCTGTTGTGGATAATCTTCTGCGTCCCGGTCGCGACCCCGCCGACCACGTCGTCGAGGCTGGTCGTGGCCGGGTTCATGTTGGCGTCGAAGGCGAAGTCGAGGCCGGGCTTCGCGCCCGTCGGGATGGCACCAGGCGCCGAGCCGGTGGCGGTGTGCCAGCTCTTGTCCAGAGGCGGGGCCAACCGCGAATGGTCCACCTTGACCCGTTTGGGGTTCGTCGGCGAGATGATGATCGGGACTCGAGTGCCGACGCTGGGGTCCATGAAGGAGTCGAGCTGGGCTCTCACGTGGGTTGTGACGGGCGCTCCGCCTCGCACCGGCATGACCTCGAGCTGGAGGTCGTATATCGTCGAGCCGAGGCTCCCAGCGCCGCTGCTCTCCGCCATCCCCGTGTCTCGCCACGCCACGATGGTCCCCTCGCTGCGGACTCCGTTCCAGATGGGCAGCGAGAAGCCCGTGACGCGGACCGCCCAAACGACGCAGGCGACGACGGCCACGAGAACGAACAGCCCCATGACAGCACCCACCAGGATCCTCCTCGTCTTTCGGCGGCCGGGATGTGGCGGTGCACGAGCGCGTTTCCCGGCTGGCAACGTCTAGCTTAGCGGGCCGGGCAACGCGGGAAGCCACATCCGCGAAGTACCTGGTGGCAGGCCATTCTGCGCGGCCCCGGGGCGCCCCGAACCTCAGCGAATCGGCGGTTCAAATCCTCTCGCCCCTCAGTCAGGGCAGGCTCCGCCTGCCGCTCTCAGCAGCCGCGTAGTGGGACATCCTCAAGCTGGTCAGTCGACGTCCTCGCACATCTGTGGAAGTGCCTTTATTACAATCTCCTTTGCCTCATCAAGTGGAGGCGGTTCTGGACTCCCTCACCGGCCGCGAGCGTCGCGTCCTCCAGCTCCGCTTGGACTGGAAGACGGCCGGGCCCGCACGTTGGAGGAGGTCGGGAAGGAATTCAACGTGACGCGCGAACGCATTCCCCAGATCGAGCCCAAGGCCTCCGCAAGCTCCGCCACCCGTCCCGGTCGCGCAAGCTCAAGCACCATCTCGACAAGAATCGCCACCCTCCATTCGGCAGTCGTCGCCGTCCCGCGTGCGGCCTCGCCCCTCCAGCTCGAGGACTGGATCCTGGCGGCCTGGGTGGCACTCGCCGCGCCGGCCCTGTTTCAGGCGCAGGGTGGCGGAGGGCTGCTGGCCCCAAGCCGGCCCATTGATGGGCTTCTGTGGCTGGTCGGGGTGGTTGGCGCGGCGGTCTGCCTCGTCACACGCAGTCCCGACCAGGAGATCCCGGCGAGACCGCTGACCACGGGCATCCCGTCCATGGTCGCATTCGGGATGTTCCTCGTGGGCGTCGGCGCTTGCATGGCCCTGGGCATTCCGACTTGGGTCGGAGTGGCGCCGACGGTCGCGGCAGCCGGCTTCATGTTCGTGTATCCCATGCAACTCCCCGGCATTCCCACCGAACCTCCGGTTCTCAAGGACGGCACGCGGCGAGCCCTGGTGGTGCCGTACTGCCTCACGACGGGCTCGATCCTCTATGGGGCGATTGGGGCGATCTTCGGGTCGCCGAACCTGATCCGCCAGGTCTTCATCAGTGTGGCCGGCTCCACGCCTGCCTTCATCCCCGTGCTCATTGTCAGCGGGATGGGGATGGTTGCCGGAGTCGCCATGGTCTACGCGGTCCTCGTCTACTACCCTCGCCAGATCGTGAGGCCGGAGACCGGGAGGATTCTCTGGATCGCAAGGTTCGCCGTCTTCTTGATCGGGCTAGTCTTCGGAATGGGAATCCTGTCGGCCCTCGGCATGTAATAGGAGAGGATCGTGTCTTCCACCCAGTCGTTCCTGTCGGACCCGTTCACCGTTCTGATCATGTCGCTTGTCCTGGTCCTCAGCGGGCTGCTCCTCAGCTTGATCTGCGTGGCGCTTATCAGGGCGGACCTCCAAGCCCGGAAGTGGCCGACCGCCCAGGGCAAGATCACGGCCTCCACTACGGAGCGCGAGGCCACCGGCTACGACAGCCAGCACCACATGGGCCACGCGTGGGTACCGGAGATCAGGTACGCATACGAGGTGGGTGGGACGCAGTTCCACGGCAAGCGCATCGGCAACGGCGTCTACTCCTCGAGCTGGCCAGGCAGCGCCAAGCGCGTCGCGCTTCGATATCGCTCGGGCACGGCGGTTACGGTCCACTACAACCCCGCGGATCCGGGCGATGCGGTGCTGAACACATTCACCCTCTCCAACGTGGTTGGGCTCGTCATCTCGCTGATGGTCGTCGCAGCCGGCTTGGTCCTGCTGGGGTTCTGCTTCCACCTGCTGTGAGTCTGACCGCCGAACCGCCTGCGGCCGGGAGTGGCCGGCCCCGGCATCGTCATGAGGGCGACGATGATGTCGGCGCGTCACGCGAAAGCCGTCCGATGACGGCATCGGCATCCTCCGGCCCGAGATCGATCAGAGCGCATCGTCTATGCGCGCCGCCGTCGGGTCGTATGATGGGCGCGACCCGCCGGGGGCTACCTCCGATGCCGATCGGGTTTGTGTCGCAGCCCGTGCACGCGAGGGAATCGATGCTCAAGTACCGCTTGCTCCATCCCGAAGTTCTGCGCGCCCTTGGGGAGGCCGGACACGGCGCCCGGATTCTGATCGCCGACGGGAACTACCCCCTCATAACGAGAAGTTACGCCGGGGCTCATCGGGTCTACCTGAACTTCGCCCCGGACCTCCTCAGCGTCACAGACGTGCTGGGCGTGCTGACCACTGCAATTCCCATCGAATCCGCGCACACCATGGTCACCGATTCCGGCGAGGAACCGCCCATCTTCGAGGACTTCCGCCGGATCCTTCCGGGCGTGGACCTGGAGCCCCTGGAGCGGCACTCGTTCTACGAGATCGCTCGCGGACAAGACCTCGCGCTGGCCATCGCGACCGGCGAGAGCCGCACCTACGCGAACATCATCCTCACCATCGGCGTCGTACAACCGGCGACGCGAACCTAGGCTGGGATCCGACCGGCCCTCAAAGTGATGCGATCAGGGCTGCAACTCGCCCGAACCCCTCTGGATCAACTTGGTCGGGACCACCTCGCCGATAGTCGCGGAGTCATCCCCATCCAGGCGCCGGAACAGCAGTTCGGCTGCGATTCTGCCCATTGAAGTCGGATCCTGCGCGACCACGGTTACTCCCGGTTGGAGCATGTCTGCCAGCAGGAAGTCGTCGAAGCCGATCAGTGCCACGCGGTGCTCGAGCCCCATCTTGCGCAGGGCGCGGTAGGCTCCGATCGTGAGCATGTTTTGCGCGGAAAAGAGGGCCGTCGGAGGGTTGTCCGATGAAAGCAGTTCGGTGGCGGCCTCTTCCGCATGGTCGATTCCCGTCACGCCCAGCCGCACGAGATCCGCGTCGAGCGAAAGGGAGTGCCTCTCCATCTCCTCCCGATAGCCCGCGTACCGGAGTTTCGCGGTGGCGATCGTCTGGACGTCGCCGAGGTAGCCGATGCGGCGGTGACCGATATCGATGAGATGGCGGACGCCAGCCCGAACGCCTCCGATGTTGTCCGAGACAACCGAGTCGGCATCGAAGAAGCACGGAGTGCGATCCACAAAGACCATGGCCGTGCCCGCCTTGCGCTCGCTCAGCAGGTAGCTGTGATCGAGACCGGCCGGCACGATCACGAGGCCATCGACCCTGCGCGATGCAAACGCGCCGATGAGGTGCTTCTCGCGTCTCGCGTCCTCGTCCGAACTGCCGGCGAGCACGAGGACTCCACGGCGCATGGCGACGTCCTCGATCGCACGCTGCAAGGCGGAGGAGAACGGGTTCGACACGTCTTCGAGCACGAGGCCGATCGTGGCGCTCCTCCCATCCGTGCGCCTCAATCTACTCGCGGTGAGGTCGGGACGGTAGTCCAGCCGTTCGATGGCGTCCAGGACGCGTGCCTTCAACTTAGGGGATGAGCCTGGCACCTGGTTGACCACACGGGAGACGGACTTGGGGCTGACGCCAGCCAACGCCGCGACATCGCGAATTGTGGCCCGCGCACCCACTGGACGCGTCCTTGTCAGCATGGTGTGCCGTCCTTCATGAGCCAGTTCCCACGCTGCTAGACACCCGACCTCCCCTCCACGGCCGGGGCTCTTGGGTGGCTCCCACCGGGACCGGCCGATTGTACCGCAGCCCCGTGCGGGCGGCCGACACGGGCGGCCGATAGGAGTACGGTGTCAACGTTGACACCGCCAACGACGGCGCGACATAATGTGATACGCCCTGCGATGCCAGGCCCGCAGAGGTGGACCTCCGTCCCACCTCTGCGGGCCTGGAGGGTTTGCGGGCGAGGGAGGCCCAGCACGGGGCTCCAACGCTCCTCCAGTCAACCTGGCCACAGACGCAGCGATACGGTGGGTCGATGAAAGCCTTGGGTGTCGGCGAGCTCCTTTGGGACTTCCTGCCAATGGGTCCCAGGCTCGGGGGCGCGCCGTTCAACGTCATTGCGCACCTCGCCAAGCTCGGGTGCGACGTCGGCTACTTCACTGCCGTCGGCGAGGACGAACTCGGGATGCGAGCCCTTGACGAGGCCTGCCGTCTCCAGGTCGATCCCGCCTTCATCCAGAAGGTTGCCTTGCCGACCGGGACTGTCCGCGTCCACCTCGAGGGCGACGGCGTGCCCGAGTACGAGATCGCCTCCCCCGCCGCATACGAGGCGCTATCGCCGGTTGAGCTGGAGGGCCGGTTTCGCGAGTTCGAAATCCTGGTATTCGGCACGCTTGCCCAGCGCTCGCCTGGGACTGCGTCAATCACCCGCAGCCTCGCGGCGATGCGGCCCGAAGCCATGCGCCTGTACGACCTCAACTTCCGGCGCGGTTGCTGGACTCTGCCTCTGGTCGAAGAGCTTATGACCCTCGCCACGGTCGTCAAGATGAACGAGAAAGAGGCCAGTATCCTCGCCGACCTGATGTCGCTGGACCCGGACTCCACCGAGTCCTTGTCCAGGTCCCTGGCCGAAAGGTTCGGGCTCAACGGAGTCTGCGTGACCCGCGGCCCTCGTGGGGCCGTGCTGCTCACGAACGGCACCTATTGCGAGGCCATGGCGTTGCCCGTGGAGGTGGTCGACACGGTTGGGGCAGGCGACGCTCTCTCCGCGGGACTTGCGTTTGGGATCGCCTCGGGCTGGCCGCCCGAACAAGTGCTCGACCTGGGAATGCGGTTGGCAGCGCTGGTGGCAGCCCGCCGGGGAGCGATTCCGGACTGGAGTCCGGCGGAATTGGGGATCGCCATCGTTCCGGGGTCGCCGCGCTCGGCCTTCGCCTAGGAGCGGTCGGACGACTCGGGTCACTGCCGGTTGATCATGATCATGTCCGCGCCGGGCGCCGGCTCAGGGAGTTGGCGGGTGGGGCATTCCTCTTCGGCCGCCCGGGGTCGGCAGCCCGCACGCGACCAGGGTTGACTCGCTCGGATTGCCGTTCCGCACCCGCACCCGGCGCATCCGGACGAGTGCCGACACTCCCCTGAGGGCAGAGCGACGGGCGTCGAAATCGGCTCGGCGTCCGTCGCTCTGCCCTCCGTGCCCTCCCCCGCCCACGGGGGGTCTACGCAACATGTTGCATGGACGGGCGTGGCAGCGTTTGGGCGTTGTCATCGTTGACAATGGAGTCGGATGACTGTATAAGCCTTCTTGGACTTTCCCAGAGGGTCCCCGGGGTCCAGGCGTGCGCCCCTTTGGCCAATGAGCGCCGGTGTCCTGGCCGCGGGTTATCGGAGGGAAGGTTGCCTCGTGGCCATTTGGCCTTGCGTCAACCCAGAGGAGTGGAGATGCGACGTACATTCATAGCCCCGTTCCTGATCCTTGGGCTCATCGTGGGCGGCTGCAGCAGCAGCAGCACGGCTACAAGCGCAGCGCCCGGAACGCCCGCCACGGGGGCGACCCCGGCCCCCGCGACCAGCGCTGCCGGACAGCAGTTCATTTTCGGCCTCGTCACCAAGACGGAGACCAACCCCTTCTTCGTCAAGATGAAGGAAGGCGCTCAGGCGAAGGCCACCGAGCTTGGCGTCAAGCTGATGACGGGCGCCGGCGCCAAGGACGGTGACAACGCCGGCCAGGTCACAGCGATCGAGAACATGGTCAACGCCGGGGCCAAGGGCATCCTGATCACCCCCAGCGACACGAAAGCCATCGTGCCGACCATCGCGAAGTATCGCGCTCAGGGCATCCTCTTCATCGCTCTCGACACCGCCACCGACCCGCAGAGCGCGGTCGACGCACTGTTTGCCACCAACAACTTCAATGCCGGGCTCCTGATCGGTCAGTGGGCTAAGGGCAAGATGGCCGGCAAGACCCCGGTCATCGCCACCCTCGACCTGCAGCCGGGCATCACCGTCGGCGCGCAGCGCCACAACGGCTTCCTGCAGGGCTACGGCCTGATCACCGGCGCCGACCCGAACTCGAGCGATCTCCAGACCGCTTCGGTAGTCGTCTGCTCTCAGGACACTCATGGTGACCAGACCGAAGGTCAGACCGCCATGGAGAATTGCCTGACCAAGAACCCGAACATCAACCTCGTCTACACCATCAACGAGCCTGCCGCGTTCGGTGCCTACACGGCCATCAAGAGCGCCGGCAAGGACAAGAACATCACCATCGTTTCCGTCGATGGTGGGTGCCAGGGCGTCCAGGGCGTCGTGGACGGCAAGATCGCCGCTACATCTCAGCAGTACCCGCTCAAGATGGCCTCCATGGGCATCCAGGCGATGTACGACTGGGCCAAGGGCGGCGCGAAGCCGAGTGGCTACACCGACACCGGCGTGACGCTCATCACTGACCAGACGCAAACCGGAGTCGACAGCAAGGACAGCGCCTACGGGACTGCCAACTGCTGGGGCACCAAGTAGGTATTTGACCGGGAAGGTGACGGCGGATCCAAGCCGCCGTCACCTCCGGTTTCGGAGGAGGGCTCGTGGAAGCAGCTATCGGCAGGGTTCCGGGGGTTCGGTCGGGTAGTCTCAGGAAGCTACTGGGCTCGCAGATCATCGGCCCCCTTGCGGCGCTGGTGATCGCGATCATCTTCTTCACCACTCAGAGCTCCGTGTTCCTCACGGGCCATAACTTCTCTCTGATCCTCCAGCAGGTCATGGTCGTCGGCACCCTGGCCATCGGCCAGACCCTGGTGATTCTCACCGCCGGCATCGACCTGTCCTGCTCGTGGATCATGGCCCTTTCCAGTGTCCTGATGACCGGACTGGCAACTCGGGCCGGGTTCGATCCCTTGGTCGCCATCCTCGCCGGAGTGCTCGTCGGAATGGCGTTCGGCGTTCTCAACGGCTGGCTGGTCACGGCAATCAGACTGCCCCCGTTCATCGTGACCCTGGGCGTTCTGAGCATCACTTCGGCCCTTGTCCACCTCTACACGACCGAGACGCTCAACAACCTGCCGCCCATCATGACGGTCCTCGGAAATACGTTCAATGTCGGCGGAACTGACATCACGTATGGCTCCGTGGTGATGCTGCTGCTGTACGCCGTGGTCTGGTTCGTCCTCCGCTCCACTACTGCCGGTCGGTCCGTGTACGCGGTCGGTGACAACCCCGAGGCCGCCAGGCTCGCCGGCATCAACGTCAATCGCGTCCTGCTGGGCGTGTACGCGACAGCGGCTCTCTTCTACTCGATTGCCGGCCTCCTTCTCGTGGCGAGAACGCAGGTTGGAGATCCGAACGCCGGCGGCGCAGCGACCCAAGACAACCTCGCCGCGATCACGGCGGTGGTGCTGGGCGGGACCAGCCTCTTCGGCGGGCGTGGGTTGATCCTGGGGACCCTCATCGGTGCTCTGATCGTCGGCATATTCCGCAACGGGCTGCAGCTGATGGGCGTGGAGTCGAACACCCAGACGCTCGTCACCGGCATGCTGATCCTCCTCGCCGTGGCCGTCGACACTCTGTCGCACCGCAACCGCTAGACGAGCAGGAGGCGTGAACACAATGAGCACATCAGTGTCCGATGGTGTCGCCCTGCTCGAGATGCGGGACATCGGCAAGTCATTCCCGGGCGTTCGAGCTCTGGAGGGCGTCCATCTCAGCGTCAGGGCGGGTCAGGTCCACGCGCTATTGGGGGAGAACGGCGCTGGCAAGTCCACCCTCATCAAGATCCTCTCCGGCGCCTACGCGAAAGACCAAGGTCAGATCTTCTTCGAGGGCCGGCCAGTCGAGATCCACAGCCCGCACGATGCCCAAATGCTGGGAATCTCGACCATCTACCAGGAATTCAACCTCGCCAACAATCTGACTGTGGCCGAGAACATCTTCCTCGGCCACCTTCCCCGCAGGGGCGGCATCGTCGATTGGAAGACCGCCAGGGCGCGCTCACAGGCGATTCTGGACACGCTGGGAGCCACGTTCTCGGTCGACGCACCGGTCTCGAGTCTCTCGATCGCCGGTCAGCAGCTGGTGGAAATCGCCAAGTCCCTCAACCGCAAGACTCGGGTCCTGATCATGGACGAGCCATCGGCATTGCTCGGCGACAAGGATCTCGAGCACCTATTCAAGGTCGTTCACTCGCTCCAGGCCCAGGGTATCGGGTTGATCTACATCTCCCACCGCCTCAAGGAGATCTTCGAGGTTGCCGACGAGGTGACGGTCCTCAAGGACGGCCGGTATGTCGCCACCAGGAACGTGTCGGACGTTTCTATGGACGAACTCGTAAAGTTGATGATCGGACGCGACCTCAAAGACGTGTATCCAGAACGGCGAGTGGACCCAGGCGAGGTTCTCCTCGACGTCAAGGGTCTGTCTCAGCCACGGCTCGTGCGGGACGTGTCGTTCCAGCTTCGTGCCGGAGAGATCGTCGGGTTCGCGGGGATTGTGGGCTCCGGGCGGACCGAATTGGCGCGGGCCATCTTCGGCGCAGACCGGCATTCGGGCACCATGGAGATCTCCGGAAAGCCCTTCAATCCCAAATCCCCGATTGACGCGATCAATCGGGGAATGGCCTTCGTGACCGAGGATCGAAAGAGCCAGGGCCTCTTCCTGCAGCTGAGCGTGAAGATCAACACGACAATCTCCAGCCTGAAGCGATTGTGCCGCTTCGGCATCATCCAGGCCGCGAAGGAGCGGGCTCTCGTCCTGAACCTGATTCGGAACCTTGCGATCAAGACTCCGAGCCCGGAGTTCCAGGTAGTCAACATGAGCGGCGGAAATCAGCAGAAGGTCGTGCTGGCGCGCTGGCTCAGCTTGGGGACGCGCATATTCATCCTGGACGAGCCCACACGTGGCGTCGACGTCGGCAGCAAGTCCGAGATCTACCAGATCATGGACCGGCTGACGCATGAGGGTGCGGGGATCATCATGATTTCATCGGAGCTCCCCGAGATTCTGGGCATGAGCGACCGGATCATGGTTATGCGTCAGGGCAAGCTCGTGAAGGAACTCTCGAACTCCGAGGCCAGCGAAGAGGTCATCATGAGCTTCTGCTCGTACGTGTCGGCCTGACATAGCTTTCCCACTCGCCCGGTTGGTGGACGAGTCCTCTGCCGCAGCCGAGGACTCGTCCAACCGGGAAGCCCGCCAGCGAATGGACTGATCAGGTTCTGACACCGTCGAATGCTTCGCCGGCTGAGCGGTCGACATCGGCTATGTCTCGTGGCGCACTGCCGGTCGTCCGGCGGACGACCAATTCCACCGGGAGGTCCTTTCGTCTCGGTCCGAGACGTGGCCCGGCCATCTCGTCGAGCAGCATTCTGACGGCCTGCCGTCCGGACTCGCCCAGGGGCTGATGGATGGTCGTCAAGCCCAGGTACTCGGCCGCCTCGATGTCGTCGTAGCCCACTACCGAGAGGTCATCCGGCACGGCAAGGCCCAGAGCGCTCGCTGCCTCGAGCACGCCGATCGCCTGCGTGTCGCTGGCGCAGACAGTCGCCGTTGGACGGTTCCGGCTCCGCAGCAGGCCGCGCGCCAGCTCGCGCGCTGCGTCTCTCGAGTGATCACCCAGCGCGACGAGTTCGGGCCGGAAGCTGACGCCACGGCTGAGGATCTCCCGTCGCAGGCCCCACAGACGGAGTCTGCTCGACGAGAAGCCCCAGGGGGACCTGGGGAAATCGCCGATGAAGGAGATGCCTTCGTGGCCCGCATCGAGAAGATGGCGCGCAGCGAGTCGGCCGCCCTGAATGTCGTTGCACACGATCCTGGGGAGTGTTGGCGAATGGCTGTCGAGCAGTACTGTGGGAATGCCCGTAGCCCGAAGGCGCTCCGTCTCGTACCGATGGAGCGGTATCGAGACAATGATCAGGCCATCCACGCGGCCGCTGCGTGAGAGCTCGTGGATACGCTTGTCCCTGTGGGCTGGAGATTCCACGTTGTAGACGAGCATGTCGTACTCAGTCGAAGCCAGCTCGAGCTCGATTCCGGCCAAGCGCGTTACGACCGAGGGGCGCGTCATGAAGGGAACGACCACACCGACGCACCAGGTTCTTCCGGTCGACAACCGTCGAGCGGCTGCCGACGGCGCGTAGTCGAGGCTGCGGATCGCTTCCTCGACGCGAGACCGAGTGGACGGATCGACTCTCGGGCTGTCATTCAGGACTCTGCTTACGGTCTGCCTGCTGACGCCCGCGCGGCGCGCTACATCCCTGATCGTGACGCTCTGGCCCAAGGCGTGACCTCCATCGGATCGGAGTCTATCCGAAGACGTGACGTCCATCTGAACTTGAGACCGCTTCGAGGCCGGTCGAGTACGTTCATTACCTCGCCCAAATCGTTCCGTGAAGCCTATTGACAGGCTTGATATCGTGGCGTGTGAACGGTCACATCTTCCCGCTTGGACGACTGTCGTCTGGGGCCAGGCCCCGTTCACCTGGGCCCAGACGGTGGTTGCTCGGTGGGTCGACGCCACCGAGGAGGGTCTTGCCTAGAGGTTGACGCACGCAGCAGCGCTTCGATCCAGACTGCCCAAAGGAGGAGACGAACAGTGTTCCTGGCATTCAACAGATCTAGAAAGGTCCTGGGAGGATTGGCGGCCATCGCGCTCGTAGCCAGCGCATGCAGCAGTTCGACGGCGACCGCGACCCCGGCCACTTCCCCCACCACGGCCGCTTCGACCGTGGCCTCGGCACCGGCCTCTTCGCCCGCCGCGGGAGCGACCGCCTGCGGTACGGCTCCGGTGACGCTCAGCGCCTACTTCGAGACCGGCTTCCAGATCCCCTTTAGTGAGACGGCGGAATTCACCAAGGAATTCCCGAACGTAACCTTCAACATCACTTCGGACCAGTACGCCAACATCTCGACCTCCGCGGCGAGGTTGCTGGCTTCGGACACCCCACCGGACCTCATCCGCCTCCCCACCGTGGTGTCGCTGGTGAAGGACAAGCTCCTGAAGAACCTCGATAGCTACGCCACCACCTACGGCTGGGACAAGTGGCCGGCTTCCGAGCTTCTCCAGAACCGCGTCAGCGCGACCGGCGAGCGCGGATCCGGCTCCCTCTATGCGTTCGGCTTGAACTACAGCATGACCGGCGTCTTCTACAACAAGAAGCTGGCCACCCAGATCGGCATGACCACGCCTCCGACGACGGTGGCCGATTTCGAAGCCCTGCTGGCCAAGGCCAAGGATGCTGGAATCACGCCGATCATGCAGTGGAACGCTTCCAAGAGCGGCGGCGGGCTTGTGTTCCCGCTTCAGGATCTCATGGCGTCGTACGGCCCGACCCAGCCGATCAACGACTGGGTCTTCGACAAGGCTGGTGCGACGATCGACACCGCGGCCAATCTGACCGCCACCCAGCACCTTGAGACGTGGATCAAGAACGGGTACTTCCCGTCTGACGTCAACTCCATTGAGTATGCGGACGCCAACACCCGCTTCACCTCGGGCAAGGCGCTCTTCCTCTTCAACGGTGACTGGTCGAACGCCGACATGGACAAGAATGCGGCAGGTAACGTCGGCTTCTTCGTCTTCCCGTCCGCCACGGCTGGTGGCTCATTCGGCACCATGGCTTCGCCGCTCCAATATGGTATTGCGGCGAGTGCCAAGCACGCCGACTGCGCAGCCTTCTTCTTCAATTGGGTCGCGACCAACGCGGCCGCCCGCCAGATCAACGTAACCATCGGCGGCTCGAACCCCGGTGGCCCTGCGGACCTTCCAGTTCCGCCGGCCGCTTCCGGTTCGGTTACCAACGAGACGCTGGCAGTCGGGCCCGCCATTGCCAAGGCCAACGGCCAGATGGACTTCATCGCCAACGCGACTGGATCCATTTATGCGTCTGGCTGGACGCCCGAGCTCCAGAAGATGGTGGGTGGTAAGGAAACGGCCGCCGGCCTTCTCAAGGCCGTCCAGGCCGAGTACGTGAAGGAACAGAACCAGTAATGAATGCCGCTGACAGATCGATGCCTGAGACCAGTGCTCAGACCGACGGTCAGCGGCGGTCCCTGCGGACCCTCCCGTTCGGGAAGGTCCGCAGGGATACCCTGCTCGGCTGGCTGTTTGTGCTGCCTGCGCTCGCCGTATATGGCGTGTTCGTACTGTTCCCAGTCGCCATGACCGTCAACTACTCGCTATACCGCTGGGACGGCTTCAACGTCCCTAAGTGGGTCGGTCTGGACAACTACAAGACAGTGCTCACAGACCCCGAACTGGTCAACACGCTCTTCAACGCATTCCGGTTGATATTCTTCTTCACCGTAATCCCGGTAGTTCTCGGACTCGTCGTGGCTGCCGTGATTCGGGGAAGCGCCACAGGCAAACTGGGCCACCTCGCCCGAACGGTTCTGTTCCTCCCGCAAGTCATCCCTCTCGTTGCCGCGGGCATCGTGTGGACCGTGGTCCTATCGCTGAATGGCATCGCCAATCAGTTTCTGACCGCGATTGGGCTCAAAGGAATCACTCAAGCGTGGCTCGGCTCCTTCGATTGGGCCCTGGCGGCAGTGGGCATGATCGGGGCATGGGTGCTGCTCGGACTCTGCACTCTCCTGCTACTCACGGGCATGTCGAAGATCGACAAGGCCCTGTACGAAGCCGCACGCATCGACGGGGCGGGCGCCTTCCGCGAATTCTTCGCGATCACTCTCCCGAGCCTCAAGCAGGAGCTGGCGGTCTGCATCACCGTCACGGTCATCGCGGCCCTGAGGAGCTTCGACATCGTTTACGTCAGCACGGCCGGTGGACCGGGAAATAGCACGATGGTTCCGGGACTCGAAATTTACGATCTTGCTTTCTTCGGACGCTCGGTGGGCACCGCGTCGGCGCTGGGCGTTGTGCTGATCCTCATCATCTTGGTTCTCATCCTTCCGATCCAGTGGCTGAGCCGGGAGACAGGCGAATGAAGATCGACCGCCGCGAACTCTACTCCGGCCGGATAACGCTCCTCGTGCTCATGGCCCTTACGCTCGTGCCGTTCGTAAGTATGTTCACGACTGCGCTTCACCCATCCGGGTCCTACCCTGTAGGCATCGAATGGCCTGCGGATCCGCAATGGGGCAATTTTGTTGACGCGTTCAACGTGGCCAACATGGGTGTGCTCCTGGCCTCGAGCCTATTCATCGTGGCTCTTGTGGTGCCCGTGTCGCTCGTCATTTCCACGATGGCAGGGTTTGCCATCGGACATCTGCGAATCGCGGGCGCCAGTCTTCTATTGCCTTTGTTCTTGTTCGGCCTGACCCTCCCGTATGAGGCCATCGTTACGCCCCTCTATCAATTTGAGAAGGCGATCGGGATTCTGAATACGCGTCTTGCGATCTCGTTGCCGCTGATCGCCCTGTACATGCCTTTCGCGGTGTACTGGATGCGAGCTCACTTCGTCAGCGTGCCGCGAGAGATCAGCGAGGCAGCCCGCGTCGACGGGGCCGGGGTGTGGGCCCTGTTCTTGAAGGTCCATGTTCCCCTGGCTCGACCTGCGATCGCGTCGCTCGGAATCCTGATGACGGTGTGGACCTGGAACCAATTCATCCTCGCGCTCGTGCTCGTGGAGGATCCGACGCAGCGGACTGCAGCCGGCGCCCTTGGCGCCTTCCAGGGCCACTACGCGACGGACATCCCGTTGCTCTGCGCTGGCTCGCTACTGATCCTCCTGCCTACTGTCATTGTCTTTGTCGCCTTCCAGCGCCAGGTCATCGCCGCCCTTCTGCAAGGGTCGGTCAAGGGATGAGGAGCGGTGGTCGAGCCAGAAGAGCCGTCGATGACAAGACACGCCGATCGGGCGCATGGCTCGGTTTGCGTCCCAGGGGACGTTGCGTCTGCGCTCGTCCAGGGTTGCCGTTTGGGCCTCGACGCGCCTGCAGCACCCTGTTGAGCTGAGTTCGCACGACGCGGCGAAGACGGGAATGTTCGACGAGCCGGCCCGGCCAGGCAGGACCGCCTGGGGCTGGCATGGCAGCAGGACGTAGCCACTTGTGGCCCGCGATGGACTTGCGGGACGGCGCCTGCGCGCACGAGATGGAGGAACTTTGAAAGGGGATGTCGTTCTCATCGAGGAGCATCATCGGAGGGTCGCCACAAGGATTACCCAGGCGATCTCCGGGAGGCTCCAAAGTAAGCAGGGTCGGTTCGCGCTGTCCGTCGCCGGTGAGTCTGGGTCTGGGAAGTCCGAGACTGCGGCGGCGCTGGCCGAGGAGCTGGGACGCAGACTCTTTCCGGCTGTTGTGCTTGGGCAGGACGACTACTACGTCCTTCCGCCACGATCAAATGATGCCCGGCGCCGGCAGGACCCCGATTGGCTTGGGCCCCATGCGGAGGTCAGGCTCGATCTCCTGCAGGCCAACGTCGACTCTGCTCTGTCCGGCGCATCGTCGATAGAGAAGCCAGTGATCGACTACGACGCCAACAGAGTCGCGACTGAGGAGTTGAGCCTCGAGGGAGTCAAGGTCGTCATCGCTGAAGGGACCTACGTCTCGCTTCTGCGGAACCTTGACGTGCGAGTGTTCATCGCGAGGAACCGCGTCGATACGCTGGCCCACCGGGAGAAGAGGAACCGCGGCAGTGAGGTGGGCGACCCCTTTATAGAACGGGTGCTTACTGTTGAACACAAGATCATTGCCGGACACCGTCATCTGGCTGACTTCGTGGTAACGCGAGGCTATGACGTGTTCGAGCGCGACTCGGGTGAAGGTCGTTCATGTCGATGAAGAACAAGGTGCAATTGATCACCTACGCGGATTCCCTGGGTGGGAGTCTGCGCCACCTAGAAGAGGCCCTCGACGAATGCTTTCCTCAAATCTTCGAGGGCGGCATCCACATCCTGCCGCCTTTTCCATCGTCCGGAGATCGTGGCTTTGCACCATTGACATACCTTGAGATCGACCCTGCTCTTGGCACATGGGAAGACATTCGCAGGCTCGGAGATCGCTACGACATCATGCTCGATGTGATGGTCAACCACATATCGAGCAGATCCCTGTACTTCCAGGACTTTCTGGAGAACGGGCGCCAGTCCGAATGGGCCGATCTATTCATCACCCTGGACAAGATCTGGCCCGACGGCAAGCCAGTCCAGGAGGACATCAACCGGATCTTTCTCAGAAGGCTGCGTCCATATTCAACGTTCACGACCGGGCCAGAGCGCAAGGAAGTGGAAGTCTGGACAACGTTCGGGAAGGAAGATCCGTCGGAGCAGATCGACATGGACTGGCGGTCCCCACTGTTCCGTCGTTTGATCGCCGGCTTCTTTGCCAACTTCTCTCGCTATGGGGTCAAGGCCGTCAGGCTCGATGCGGTGGGCTACGTGGTGAAGAAGCTCGGGACGAGTTGCTTCTTCGTTGAACCGGAGATCTATGAACTCATGGATTGGGTCCACGCAGTCGCGGACAGCCATGGCATGGAGTTGCTGCCCGAGGTGCATTCCCGTCGCGCCGCGCAGAATTCTCTAGCGGCACACGGATACTGGATCTACGACTTCATCCTGCCATACCTGGTTCTGGAGGCTCTGTCGATCCGCTCATCGATCCATCTCCGACCGTACCTGGTGTCGCGGCCGGAACGTCAGGTAACGATGCTCGACTGCCATGATGGAATTCCCGTAAAGCCGGACATGGACGGACTGTACGCTGCGGAGGACGCGCGGCGGCTCGTGAATTCTTGCCTGGACCGGGGAGCCAACCTGAGCGTGGTCTACTCCGACCAGCACAAGGACCCCAATGGCTTCGATGTCCACCAAATACGTGGAACTTACTACTCGCTCCTGGGTTGCGATGACGATGCCTACATCGCCGCACGGGCGATTCAGTTCTTCACGCCAGGAATCCCGCAGGTCTACTACGTGGGGTTACTCGCAGGGGAGAACGACTTCGAGGCCGTGGCGCGGGACGGCGACGGGCGAGAAATCAATCGTCACAACTTCTCACTCGATGAGATCCGCGCGGCTTCGAAGAAGGACGTCGTGCGCCGTCTCGTTCGGCTGATCCGTTTGAGGAACTCAAATCCGGCGTTCGACGGCAAATTCGAGGCACTCGACACGTCTCCCTCCCGCCTGCTCATGAAATGGAGCAAAGATGGAGAGTCATGCGCGCTGGACCTCGACCTGGCGTCCTTCACGTCTGTTGTGGAAGTGGTCCATGGCGACGGCCAGGTCCAATCGCTCGTTCTCTGACAATCGTGCCAATCGGTGTCCGTCGCAACCTGGCTCGCACGCCCCATCTCGCTCTCGGACGAGAGCTCGGACCTTCACCCGCGTAGTGTCGGACTGATTCATCTCGCCCCGACCATTCAGGCACTCGCAGCCTGCCCGTGCCGGGATCGCGATCGCATGTTCTGGGCTCCCACCGGCCCGCGCTTCACGCGCAGCTCGCGGCGCTGTCCTACGTCCACCGTCACCCGGCTGGCCGCCGCTCCGGCGGCGACGCGCGTCGCCGATCAGCGAAGCTCTCCGACGAAGACGTGCACCCCCGCCATTACCGCTCCGGCCGCGCCAAAGTTGCTGATCGCCAGAACGGCGTGGCCGTCGAACACGGTCATGGACGCGTTGAATAGGCCGACCGGCAGTGCGTCGTCCGTTGGCATCGCGGTCCAGCTGATCCCATCGATCGATATCGAAGTCCGTGGCCTCTCGGTGGAGCCGTCCACCTTGATGGAGCCTACCGCCACGATCTCCCCGTCGACGACAGCGGCTCCGTTGAACAGGAACGGCGGGTCAACAGCGGCCATTTGAGATTCGGCCCATGTCAGGCCATCGAGAGACGACTTCGAGGCGGGGACAAGGCCGAGATCCTTGTCCGGCAAGTAGCCCAGGAGCACGACGCGATCGCCGACCGCGAGGACCCTCTTCAGGCTGAACTCCCCGACGTTCACGGCCGACTTCTGCCAGTCCGTTCCGTCGGCCGAGGTCCAGACCGCGGTCCTCTGGGCGTCGTCGCAGGCCACGATGAACTCGCCCTTCCAGATCGTTATGTCGGGGCCCATGCAGCCGGAGGCCCCGGGCAGCACCCGGTGCTTCCAACTGTGCGCATCCATGGAGAACCAGAGGTCAACAGTCGTAGACACGCCGTTTGGGTCGCGGTGCCACCCAACCGCCACCATTTCGCCGGCGCGAGATGCGACTGCGTCGATGCTCGCGCCCGGGCTGTCTTCGACCTGGGCCCTGGTGAACGTCAAACCATCGCTGGAATGCCAGATCGCGGGCGTAACTTTGGGTTCACTGCCGACGACATTCTCACCGACCACGAGGATTCCGCCGGATCCGTCTTCCGCAATGGCCTGCGCGGAGAAGCCGGAGCCGATCGCTGGGTCGAAGGAAACGGGCTGCCAGCTCACGGCATCGGCGGACGAGTAGACCTCGGTCTTCTCGTCCTCGCCCCACTTGGTGCCGACCAGGAATAGCCGGCCGCCGGCCGAGGCCAGATGCGGCTCTTGCGCGGTCAGAGGCACCGTGGCGCTGGCACGCCAGCTGACCCCCGCGATTCCGGTTCGGGCCGAGGGCGTAGGCACGGCCGATGGCACGGGCGTGGTCGCCCTCGCCGCATGTTGCGCGGGGAACCTCCCGATGACGGCCACCAGCCCGGTTGCCGCGACAACGGCTGCCAGCGCGAGACCGACGAAACCGGCCATGCGGAATCGGTGGCCGGGCAAACCCCCTGGCGGATTCGCAATCCGATGCCCGCGAGAGCGGGCTCGATCATGGTCGCGTCGATCGGACGCCACCGCCAGCCACAGCCGACTTGATGGCTCAGGGCTCGGGGCACCCCGCCAGCGCTTCTGAAGCCATTCTTCGAGACTCTCGCCGCTCATCGCGCTACCTCAGGAAGCTCGCGCTCCTCACCTGCCGTGAGTCGCTTGCGCATCGTGGCCAGGGAGTGATGCAGCCTGGACTTGACCGTGCCGAGCGGCCAACCGAGGCGTTCCGAGATCTGCTCGAGCGGCAGGTCGAGCCAGAAGCGCAGCACGATCAGGATCCGTTGGTCCGGCGTGAGGGCGTCCAGCGCGGGGCCGAGCTCATCTCGGTCGAGGAATTCGCGAAATGGGTTGCAGCCTTCCAACTCGCCGCCTGCTTCGAGAGCGACTATCTGAATGACTCGCCGCCGGCGCAGGCGGTCGCGGCAGACGTTCACGAGGATTCGGTCGAGCCAGGCATCGAAGACGAGCCGATTACGCAGCGTGCGGCGGGAACTCCAGGCCCGAGCCATCGTCTCCTGCACGGCATCCTCGGCTTCGGTCGTGTCGCCCAGCAGGTAGCCCGCGAGGCCGTACGCGCGCCGGATCGAGTCGTCGCACAGCGCGGCGAACTCGGTGTCGATCCGATCTTCGCTTTCGAGCTCGGTCATGTGATCAATCTGCCGACTACCTGCGAGCGCGTCCGCACTTCCATGGATGCCTGCCACGATAGACGAGCCTGGGTCACAAAAGGTTCTCGGCCTTACGCGGGACTGGCCGCGAAGACCGGAATCCAGGGCGCTACGGCTTCACCTGCGCGCCGACGTCGGCCAGCAGCCAGAGCGACCTCCCCTACAAGATCCACTTCGATTTGGCCGGCACCCAGAAGGGACCTGCACTCGAGTTGATCTGTCAAAGAAGCGTGGCGCAGGGTATAACTGGCACCAAGCCGCAGGCTCGAAGGGCGACATCGATCACGAGATGATGGCCGTGCGATACGAGGTACCACTACGCCATGGATAAGGCCCTCGGCCGGGGTCAGGACGGCTCCGTTTGGTAGTAGTACGGCGGCCGAAGCTAGCAGCTAGCGCCGTTGCTCGGAGCGGATCGTCGTCCAGATAGATGGCCATCAGAACCGACGCCGGCAAGACCTGGACTTCGAGACCCCTCGGACTCAAGGGAGGTGCAACGCGGCGCCGAGACAACCGCTGGCGGGCCTGCAACTCTTCGGACGCAACGCACCGCGTTGTGGTGGCCCGGCTGGCCGGCGCTCGTTATCGGGCTGAGCCGGCCTCTGCCGCGAGGGCCTCGACAATGCCGGCAATCGCCTGAAGCTTGTCGATCGAGCGACGCATGTCGTGGTGGTACTCGGCGATCTTTCCCGACATGCCGGTGCTCATCGATACCGTGTCGAGCGTCGTCTCGCCGTACGCGGTCGCGACTGAGCGATTGTCGAACATGCGCGTCAGGATGTCGCGGTTCATCACCGACCATTCCCGCCGGGCAACCCTCGCCTTAGCGAGATCCAGGAGCGACATGACGCTGGCTTCCAGAAGAACGCTGCCCGTCGCGATTTGCTGGGCGATGCACGCCCGAGCCTCATCGATCGGGATGGCGATCTTCGGGGCCGGAAGTCGCTCTTTGCCCGGTGCCACGCGGCACTTGTCTTCCGGGTCACTCAATCGAGGGAGCGTCGTTGCCAGATCCCGAGATTCGGTGACCTGGGGGCTCTCCGCTGCTGCGATCGCAAGCTTCTCCAGGACGACCTTGGACGTGATCGGCTTCACGATGAAATGCCGAATTCCCAGGCGCATGGCCTCCTTGATGGTAGGTTCGTCGGCGAAGCCGGTGCACAAGATGAAGGTCAGGTGCCGGAAGCGGACATCCGCGCGTATCGCCGAGTACAACTCGAGGCCGGTCATCTGGGGCATGTTCTGGTCGGTGATCACCATCTCGCATGAGCCGGGGCCTTCAAGCCAGGACACAGCCTCGGCCGCGCTCGCGGCGGCAGCGGTGGCGTAGCCCTCGCCGGCGGCGATCAGTTCGAGCGTTCTGATCGACACCGGATCGTCGTCAACGATCAGGATTGTCCTCAACCGACCGCACCTTTCTTCATGATGCGAAGTTCCGTCCCAAACCGTTGGACAGGGTCTCCTGAGTTGCGACCAGACCAGTTGACCGCGGCTCCATGGTTGCGACAACGCGCAGGCGCGCATTTGCCGCGGCGAGATTCCACGACCTGGGGGGAATCGGTAGCCGAGGCCGGACTCTGAAGGCCCGGTTGTACGGCGAGACCGAGGCCGCTGGCCGGCGTCACGGTTGGCGATGGTCGGGCCCACGGTCGAAAGGGCGGCGAGGGTACAGGTTGGCGCGCGCCCACCGAATACCCCAACGCGGCCCGCCTCGGACCGCCGGGCGCCCTTTCGCGGACGGCGCCCCGCCACCTGCAGGACTGCCAGGCAGATGACAAGCTTCCAAGAGACTGACCCGTCCCGCGACGTGCCCCCAAAGGGACCCGGAGGCCTCCCCCTGCCCGTGGAACTCTCCGACCAGATCCTTCGGTTCGACCGTACCGGGCGTCTCGTCCGAGCCGAGAGTCCGGCTACCCCGGCGCCATTCCTAGCCGATGCCATCGGCAAGACGTTCGCGGAGTATCTCCCGGCGCCTGCGGCGCGAAGCTGTGAGGACGCAGTCGAGATCGCCATTGGGGAGGGACAGGTTGCTGTCGTCTCCTATTCGACGGTCGGCCAGGATGGGGTCCACGACTTCGAGGCACGCTTCTGCCCCGCGGCCGACGGACTATGCCTCGCCTCGATCCGGGACGTTACGCGGTCGAATAGTGCCCGGGCACGACTGCAGCGAATGGCCAGCATCTTCGACGCGAGTCCAGACTTGATCTGCTCGTTCGCCCTTGAAGGCGCGGTCGACTACGTCAACTTTGCCTTTGCCGAGTTGCTCGGTAGTCGCGTCTCTGAGCTCCGCCAGATGTCCGACGTCCTCGACCAATTTCCGCAGACCAGGGAACGGTTTGAGGAGACGGTGATCCCGAGCCTGCTCGAACACGGGTACTGGCGAGGCGACCTCGATTTCGTCTGCGGCAATCGGGACAACCCCGTCTCGCCGATCGTCATCGGGCACAGGCGCCCGGGCAGGCTCCCCGAATACGTGTCGATCGTTGCTCGTGACATCCGCCGAACGCTGCGCAACGAGCGGGAACTGATCGCTGCCCGACAGGCGGCCGAGGCCGCAAGCCGGGCGAAAGGAGACTTCCTTGCGACGATGAGCCACGAGATTCGCACCCCGATGAATGGCGTCATTGGCGCGGCCGAACTGCTCCTGGGAACCGAGCTGACGCTCGAGCAGAAGGACCTGACGACAATGCTCCACGATTCGGGCGAGGCACTGCTCGACATCGTCAACGACGTCCTCGACTTCTCGCGGATCGAGGCCAACGCCATGCAGCTCGAGCAGATTCCGTTCGACCTTCGCGAGGCCCTGGACGGGGCGTGCAAGATCCTGGCGGCGGCCGCCAACCGCAAGGGCCTCGAGTTGCTCGTCTCCATGGGGGAGGACGTGCCGTCCTGGCTGGTCGGCGATCCCGGCCACCTGCGCCAGATCCTCGTAAATCTGACCGGAAACGCTGTGAAGTTCACGGAGCGAGGGCGCGTAATCGTTCGTGTGGCGCCCGAACCCGGGCCCTCGGCCGGAGGGGTCAAGCTCCGCTTCGAAGTGCAGGACACAGGGCCGGGCATCCCGCCGGACGTGCAGGCCCGGCTCTTCCGACCCTTCACCCAGGCAGACAGCTCAATGAGCCGTCGCTTCGGGGGCACGGGTCTAGGGCTTGTCATCGCCAGCAGGCTCACGGGCCTCATGAGCGGGGAGATGGGCGTCCTGAGCGAGGCGGGGAGCGGGAGCACCTTCTGGTTCACCGCCGAGTTCGGGGTCGCGGAAGCCCCCGACAAGCCCCGTGCCGAGAACCCCCTGGATGGACGCCGCGCTCTAGTGCTCGATGGCGACGCGACCAGCCAGGAGATGATCCTCCGGCAGCTCGCCGGCTGGGGCATGCGAGTGGCCGCGGCGACGAGCGAGCGGGACGCCCGCAGGGCGTTGATTTCGGCCCGCGAGGCCGGAGACGCTGTTGCCTGCCTGCTGATCAACGACTCTGGCCACGCCCCCAACGGGGCCGTCACTACCACGTTCGACCCGGCATCAGAGCTGCTGGACACCAGCGTCGTCCTGCTGGGCCGGCCGGAGGAGCGTCCGGCCTCCCTTCCGAAGTGGGCGGCCTTCGTCTCCAAGCCCGTCAGAGCTAGTGACCTTCACGACGCGATCCTCGATCTCATCGCCAAGGCCGCTGGTCATGTGGTTCCTGATACCGGCGTCGCGGGCGAGTCGGTGGTCCCGGCGGACGAAAGAGCCGCCGGCGCGAGGATCCTCCTCGTCGAGGACAACGAAATCAATCGCAGGATCGCCTCCGCGATGCTCCGCAGCCTTGGCTATGCGACTGAAACCGCCGACGACGGCTTCAAGGCCCTCGACGCGGCCTCACGGACCCATTACGACTTGATCCTCATGGACTGCCAGATGCCCGGCATGGATGGCTTCGAGGCCACGCGAAAGCTCCGGGCCGGCGAGGACGGCGGCAGGCATGTGCCCATCGTCGCGCTTACCGCAAACGCGATGGCAGAGGACCGCGACCGATGCCTCGCCGCGGGCATGGACGATTACCTGACCAAGCCGCTGCGGCCGGGGATCCTCCGAGATACGCTGAGTCGCTGGCTCGCAGGCGTGACACCCGCGTCAGACCTCGAGTCCCCAACGCCCCCACAAGCGGCTGCGCCGACGGAAGGTCCCGCCGCCTCGGGCGAGATCCTCGACCCTCAGGCCATGGACGACATCCGCTCGCTCGACCCGGAGGGTGGAGACGCCCTCGCCCCACTGGTCGACCTCTTGCTGGAGAACAGCAGGAGCCTGCTCGGGGATATGGGGGCTGCCGTGGAGGCCGGCGACGCCGCTGCGCTCGCGGCGGCGTCCCACACGCTCAAAGGGGCCTCGCGCAACGTCGGGGCGCGCTTCCTGGGAGACCTATGCGCGGAAATGGAACGGCGAAGCAGAGAAGGGTCAGCTGAGGAGACGGCGCTCCTCGACGAGATGAGAGCCGCCCTGGACACGACCGCGCTCGCCTTCGCCGCAGAGGCGGCCGATTACCAGAGGAGAGTCGATCCCGAGCGGGGCGCGGAGTCGTCGCCTCGCGGAGGCAAGAGAGGCGAAGCGGCATGAGGACCATCCTGGTTATCGACGATGACCCAGTCTCGATCCGGCTGATCGAGATGATCGCAACCCGATATGGCTACGAAACGGTCTCAAAATCGAGCGGCCATGACGCGCTCACGTGGCTCGACACCGCAGAGTCGGTCGAGATGGTTATCAGCGACCAGCGCATGGCCAACATGAGCGGCCTGGAACTCTTTTCGACCGTTCGCGCCGACGTCAGGTTCCGGCACCTGCCCTTCATCCTGTGCACTGGTTTCGCCGACGAGCCAACTGTGCGCGAGGCAATACGCCTTGGGATCCGGCACTTCATCGTCAAGCCGATCACGCCCAAAGTGGTAATGGAGAAGATATCGCTCGTCGAATCCGAAAGGCCCCGGATCATGGAGTCGAGAGACGCGGCCATGGCGCGCCTGCGGTTGAGCGACCTGGAGTACAAGAGCCTCGTGCGCACCTGTCGGGAGCACATCCTGACACTACGGGACGAGCTCTCGAAGGCGTTCAAGGGAGGCGACCGCATCACCATGGTCATGGTGGCCGCCCGACTACGTGAGCCGGTCACGCTGGTGGATGCGACCCGGCTGCTACACGCGATCGACGGCCTAGAGAGCACTCGGACGTGGAAAGACCTCGACGATGCCGCGACGCTCGTCTTCAGGGAGATTGGCGAACTCGAAGTGGCGCTTGAAGAGGAGACTCGCCCGCACCTGGCCGGCCGTTCCATGGGATCTCTGGCGCCGTAACCGCCGGCCAAACCACCGATCCAGAGAGCGGAGTCGTTCGGACGAACTCGCGTCCGCCGCCGTCACTTATACGGCTCGTCCTGGACGCCAAGAGTGGATTCTCGGCAGATGAGCTCCGCCGAGAGGACGATCCGCCTTGGTTCCGACTCCGGGGCCTCCACCCTGTGCACCAGCAGATCCACAGCTTCACGGCCCATGTGCTTGGCCGGCTGGCGAATGGTCGTGAGCGGCGGGCGCGAGTTCCACGAGATCGGTGAATCGTCAAAACCGATCAGGGCAACATCCTCGGGAACGCGTTTGTGAGCCCGCAACAGGACTCGAAGCGCGGCCGCGGCCATCACATCCGAGGGGGCGAACAGACCGTCGAGATCCGGGTGGGCGACGAGCAAGCGCTCCGTAGCGAGAAAGGCCCGGTCTGCGGTGTAGTCGCCTTCTTCGATCAGCGTTGGGTCGGCGGTGATCGCGGCCGCGGCCAACGCTTCTCTGTAGCCCATCAGGCGCTCGGCCCCGCTGGTCATCCGGAGATTGCCGGTCACAGTCCCGATGCGCCGTCGCCCCAGCGAGATCAGATGGCCGACGGCGATCTCGGCGGCTTCCTTGTTGTCGATGTCCACCGAGTCCACGTTCAGTCCGGCCGGCGAGGAGCCAAGCAGGACTACGGGCAACCCTGACTCGAGCACGCGACCAAGCAGCGGGTCATCGTCGCGGGAGTTGAGCAGGATCGCTCCGTCGACCTTCCCGCTGCAGAGGAAAGCTTGCGCCAGCTCGGAGCTTCGGCCGACCCCCGCCAACAGCAGCACCGAGACGATGGATCTCTCGACCAACGCGGCGTCCACGCTCTGGGCGACGTCGGTGTCGAAGGGGTGGCTGTAGAAGAAGGACGATGGCTCCGGAATCACCAGCGCAACTGACCCGAGAGGCTCATGCATCGGCGTAGATCGAGCTCCTGATCCTGGCGCGACTTGACGTCACGGCTCGCCCCCGGAACAAGGTCGACACCGGCTGCCGACACTCGCACGAATTGTAGTCCTGCCTCATGTCGCAATGCCGAGGGGCTATTCGCGGCCTACGTTCGCATTGCACCCGACGAATGTTGCGGACCGAAGCGACAGCTAAAGCGCGCGAGAACGGCAACCGAGTACTGACCTATCCGGACCACACGGGAGTTTCCCGGTGATGCGGGCCTGGATGCCAGAAAGTAGGTAGGGATCGGTGCAGGGTTCGCGAGGCGTGTCTGTGCGGACGAAGCTGGTTGGTGGCTTCGTCGTCGTTCTCCTTCTCATGGGCTCTACCCTCGCGGTGGACATCCTCGCAAGCGGCAATCAGTCGGCGATCTCCGACCGCATCGTCAACCACCTCGACCCGGCACGGATCGCCGCCGCCAAGATCGTGACTCTGGTCCGGTCGATCGACGACGACGGCGCCTGGGTCGTCAACAGCATGTCCGGCGACAAGGCGCACTCCGATCAGGTCCTGCTGACCTACTACTCCGAAGTGGACCAGTTGAAGCAGGCCGTCGCCACGACCCTCGACCTCGCCGACACTGACGCTCAGCGCGCCGCGATCGAGAAGTTCCAGGCCTTCTACTGGGGCGCCAAGCCGCTCACGGACGCCGATCGCAAGACGCTCGACGCCCAGTCGAAGGACGTCTTCACCGGCTCCGACAGCTACCTGTTCGGCAACGAGCAGATATTTGTCGAGGCCCGGTCCGGCCAGTACCTGAAGGCCGCGTTCGACTACACGACCGTGCCGTTCGTTGGAGCGCTCGATTCCGCGCAGGTCTACATCGACGCCGTCCAGACCCAGATCGACAAGGCCACCGCAGATGTGCGCGCCGCCGCGACCCTCACCCAGACACTGAGCATCGGCCTTGGGCTCCTGGCGATGCTGCTCGGTCTCGCGGTTGGCTGGTTCCTGGCCCGCTCCATCGTGAATGGGGTCAAGGCCGTCCAAGCGATGATGACGTCGCTGGCCGAGAACGACACCGCCGAGCTGGAAGTGGGTCTCGCGGCCCTGGCGCAAAACGACCTCACGGTCGCGATCCATACGGCAACGCCCCGAATTGACCGCCACGGCAGCGACGAAATCGGCCAGGCGGCCGCCGTGGCCAACAAGATGCTCGAGCGGCTGCAGTCGGCCTTCGGAAGCTACGAAACCGCACGAGTCGGTCTCGCCGGCACCGTGGGTCAGGTGAAGACCGCCGCCGAGGCGGTGGCCAGGACGTCGAGCGAACTGAGCGATGCCGCGGCCCAATCGGGCAATGCGAGCGGCCAGATCGCCCAGACAATCAACCAAGTGGCATCGGGAGCCTCGGAGCAGGCCCGGGCCAGCTCGGACACCAGCAACGCCGCTCAGGAACTGGACGCGATCATCGTCCAGGTGGGATCGGGCGCCTCTGACATCAGCGCCAAGGTCGATGCCGCGTCCGTGGCTCTCGGCGACATGGCCGCCGCAATCAAATCGGCCACGGCTGCCTCCGAGGAAGTCGGCAACGTTGCCGCGACGGCCGCCGAGGCAACGGACCTTGGTCAGGCCGCGGTCCGCGAGACGGTCGGCGAGATGGAACGCATCAGGCAGACCGTCGAGACGGCCGGCGTCAAGGTAACTGAGCTGGGTGCCAAGAGCGATCAGATCGGCGCCATCGTGGAGACGATCGACGACATCGCCGAGCAGACCAACCTTCTTGCTCTCAACGCGGCCATCGAGGCCGCCCGAGCCGGCGAGCAGGGCAAGGGCTTCGCGGTGGTGGCGGACGAGGTCCGCAAGCTCGCCGAGCGCTCGTCGCGTGCCACCAAGGAGATCGCCGCACTCATCGCCGAGGTTCAGCGAGGCACCGAACAAGCTGTCACGGCCATGGCCGCGGGAGCGGAAGAAGTCCAGCATGGGTCCGAGTTGGCGACCCAGGCCGGCTCTTCGCTCGACGCCATCTCCGAGTCCGTTTCGGCCACCAAACGAGCGGTGGAACGGATCACGGCCGCAGTCGAGGCAATGAGCCAGGCTTCAGCGGGTGTCGTGGCCGCGTCGGACGCAATCGCCACGATCGCCGCCCAGACTGACGAGGCGGCCGCGCGCATGACGGCTTCTGCCCGCGTGGTCTCGGGCTCGGTTGAGTCGATCGCTGCCATCAGCGAGGAGAACAGCGCCTCCGCCGAGGAGGTATCCGCCGCCACGGAGCAGATGAGTGCCCAGGCCGAGGAGGTCGTGGCCAGCGCCACCTCCCTCGCGAGCATGGCCGACGAACTCGATGCGATCGTGGCCCGCTTCCGGATCGAGGCCGGCAGCGGCGCAACCACACCGGTGAACGTCACCGAACTGCGCCGCTCTCGGGCCGCGTAGGGTTCCGGGCAGCAGCCGACTGACCGTAGGTTCGGGGCCGCCCGCCGACACGATCCGGTGGCGAACCATCAAGCCCGCGGCAGGACACAACCAGGCCGTCCGGCAATCGTCGAGACGCGGGCGGAATGAGCGTCAGGGCCGCTCGCCGAGCACGCCCGGGAAGTACTCGTGGCCGCAGCTCGGGCACATGCCGTGCGTGAGTTCGCTCCCGGTCCGACGCCCTGCGAAGTCCTCGAGCGTGATCCAGTCGCCTTCGTCCTGGATCTTCTTGCACCACGCGCACACGTGCAGCAGCGAGCGCATCCTGAGGAGTTCGGCTGCGGCTCCGCGGGCCGAGACGTCGTATAGCACAACTATGCCGAACACGGTGGCGATGAACAGTGCGACATCGACAATGTGCGCCGCGTCGCTTGTGACATTGGCCTGACCAAACGTGAGCCCGAGTTGGCGCGCTGCGAATATGACACCGGCGGCGGCGAGCGCGAGAAGGAGGCCCCTCTCAGTACTCCTCAACCCTTCCGGAACGGCGACATCCTCAGCCCGCGGCGCGCTCCAAGCCCATGCGGCCAGGGGAAGGAGGACGAGCCAGAAGGGCCTCGTGGGTTCGAATAGGCTCGTGGTAAGGGAGTGCAGAATCAGGAACGCCCACAACGTCGCCATCACCGTCCAGAAGAGCCGCGCCAGCGGGGCGCCCAAGCGGAGCGCCAGCAGGTGCCCGGCCATGACCAAGACGAAGCAGCCGATGATGATGGCCGCAACCTGCGCGCCCTCGACAATGTCCGCGAAGCACGAGGCGGTCCCAAGGAGTACAGCGAGAGCGCAGACTCCGATCCCGAACCGGAGCCGAAAAGCATCGCGCCCCTCAATCGGACCCTCGGGGCGGAACCACAGAATGGCCCGCTCCATCAGAGAGGCGATACGCCTATCGATTTCCAGATTGAGGGCATGCCGTGTCCGCATCCGCCGAGCCGCCTTGGCCTCCAGATACTCGCTCAAGTCCTTTCTAGTTGTCGGGCTCGCGTTGCTCGGTCATTGAGCGGCGCCGCCGTCTGGCTCCTACCTCGATCAGTTGGGAGCGTCGACGGCGGTGCCCGCGTTGGGCGGCCGCACGAGCCGCAGGATCGCCTCGTAACAGTATTCGTGGGCGTATTCTGCCAGCCTCTCGCCTAACTCTTCGGCGATCTCATCCCTCGATTTGACCGCCAGGCAGAGCTCGAAGCCGGATTTGTCGGGCAAGCCCACGTCCATCAGTATCAGATCCGGGGTTGAGCTCGCCAGGAATCGAAGTGCCAGAGACGCGTTCGATGCCGGATGGACGTGGTAGCCGGCGTCGTTCAGGACGGCATAGACCGTCGCGAGGTCTGCAGGATCATCTTCGACGACCAGAACTCGGGGGGCAACGCCTCGCTCCTTGCCCGCCGACCGGGGCTGCGCGGAGGGAGCGGCGCCGCTGCCGGGCGTCGCAGAGAGCTCCACGGGAGGACCAGCGCGCTCCATCGGTCAACTCCGCGGTTGTCCGTGCCTTCGGCGTGTCGTGCCGCACCAGGTTCCTGGCGATGCGAGTGCGTATGACACCTGTTCGCGCCAAGTCCGAGCCCGTCATGCGCGCCGTCTTTCGCCATTCTAGTCAGGCTGTCATCGGGCGGAATACCTCAATCGGGGCCCGGGAACAGCCGACCGGTGACGAATCGCGGCTGGACAATCGACGAGCGCCGGCCGATGTGCGCCGAACCAGTCGCGAGTTTCAGGCTCGCGCCCATCCTGGGCGCGAGGCCACTGATCACCAAGCGGGCCGCGGGCCCTGCCTGGTTTAGGTGCACCAAAACAGCAGGAAGGAGCGCCTCGCCGTTGCGAGACGCTCCTTCCCAGTTCCTGGGCTTCGTTCAGCCGATCGAGAGCCGAGCCCGGATCGCGCTGGCCAGTCCACGCTCTGACATTTGCGGCCTCTTGACGAGGGCCACCGCGAGGGGCGGAACGACGATCAACGTGGCTCCGAGGCAGAGAAGGACGTCGAAAACGGTCACGAGACCGAACTCCCGGATCGCCGGGAACGACGAGGCAGCGAGGGCCGCGAACCCGGCCACGACGGTGAGACCCGAGGCCGTGATGGCCGGCCCGATGCGCCGGACCGCTTCCTGCATCGCTTCGCGCGGAGCGGATCCGCGACCCAGCTCCTCCCAGTACCGGCCGAGCAGCATCACGGAGAACTCCGTGCCGATGCCCACGATCAGCGCGCTCATGACCGCGGTGAGCGGGTTGAGCTCGATGCCGAAGACGTACATGGCAAGGGACGACCAGCCGGTTACGAGAGCGATCGGCACTACGGGGACGAAGGCTCTGGCCAGGTTCCGGTAGACCAGCAGGAGACCGAGGAACACCGCGAGGAAGCCGGCGATGGCGATCTGGCCGCGGCGATCGGTTATGGCGCCGATTACGGAGGCCATGATCGAAGGCGTGCCCGCCGCGCGGACTGTGACTCCGGCGGGCGGCTGCGCGTCGGCCTGAACGGAGTTGATGAGGAGCGACAGAGCATCGATCGACATTGGTTGGAAGTTGAAGGTGATCGATGCCGACTTGTGGTCGCTGGAGATCAACGAATCGAGGATGGGCGCAGGAACCTGAGCCAGTGCCGCAGCGGGCGAACTCGCGGCCGCGGAGCCGGACGCTGCGGTCGCAGAGCCGGAGGCTGCGGTCGCAGCCGAGGCCGAGGCCATCAATGTGGTGAGGCTGTTGACGCTCGTGATCTGCGAGTGCGCCTTCATTTCACGAGCCTGGAACTGGCTCATCCAACCCAGAACCTGTGGCGACGTAACGTCGTCGGCCTGGACGAGAAATTGGATATAGGCGCTGCTACCCGTCACGTCTCGCACCTGATTCATCGCCACGACGGCGGGCGCATCGGACGGGATCAGCTTGAGGAGATCCGTCTGGACGGGGACGAGATGGTCCGCGCCGAGGCCGCCGAGGCCGGCGAGCACCGCGAGCGCAAAGACGGCAGGCCCGAATCGGACGGACATCTTGGAGATCCAGGCCAGGCGAGAACCGAGATCGACCCGGGGAAGCCGAGCCTTGATTCTGGCAAAGCTGCCGGCGGGCGATCCCTCGAGTGCTGTGCGGGAGTCGGAAGCCACCCGAACCGCTCGCCCCTTGTCGAGGCGGGAGAGGAGGGCGTTGAGGACGACGAGCGAAACGACATACAGGACCACGACGCCCAGCGCGAGCAGCGCGCCGAAGTCGCGGACGGCCGGGATAGACGAGATGCCGAGAGTGGCGAAGCCGAGGACGGTGGCCAGGATCGCCGTGCCGACGGTCGGGCCGATGTGCGAGAGCGCGTCGACCATGCCGGACGCCGGCGTATCGCCGCGGGCCAGCTCCTCCTCATAGCGGTTGTGGAACTGGATGGCGAAGTCCATGCCCAGCCCAAGCAGGATCGGCAGACCGGCCATCGTGACCAGGGTCAGCGCGACTCCGGCCGCACCGGTGATTCCGAACGTGATCAGAACGCCGATGAGGACGATCGGAAGCGCCAGCAGACGCCGGCGGACGGGGAAGACGATGTAGAGGACCGCGATCATCAGGAGAATTGCCACAATTCCCGTGACGGCCATGTCGTGCGTTACCGTCGAGACCATCTCGCCGTACAGGCGCGGATATCCGGCAACCACGCTTGCCGTGGGCAGACCGGCGTTCACGACATCGGCTCGAACGCTATCGGCCAGCTTGCCCTGGCCGTCGATGCCGACGCTCGACTTGACCGAGATCTGGACCAACTCGTAGCCGGTCGGAAACAGGCCGGCCAGCGCCGCGTTCGGCTTGCCGTCCGAGCCGTAAACCATGCTCGTGGCGACGCCCGGTTGGTCCAGGGAAACGCCTGCCGGGAGTGGCGCAGCATTCAGGAAGGTAAGCGGGCTGACCACCGACTTCACGCCGGGATTGGCCGCGAGCACATCGTTCAATGTCTTGATCTTCGCGAGCATCTGCGGACTCGTCAGTTCCTGGGGCGTGCCCGGGATCATCACGACGAGCGGATCGGCGCCGAAAGTGGCCGCGTAGGCCGAGTAGTCCTGGTAGGTCTGGCTCGACGTGTCGGCGAACACTTCCTCAGATGTGACGATCTTCGTCTGGGCCGCGCCGACTGCCGCGACCAGGATCACGGCGATCGTGATCCCGAGGATAGTTGCCGGTCTCGACTCGACGAATCGGCCGAGACGGGTATAGAGCGAGGACATGAATCTCCTTTCGAGGGTGCACGAAACCAGGCGGTCGGTCGCGCCGTTCGCGAATCGGCCGCTTGGGATCACGAGTGGGTATGGCTCCGCGGGAACCGAAGCGCGCCCTGTGGCCTGCTTTGTGGAGAGGCCTGCTTGAGGCCGCCCCCTAGCTGTTCGTTCGACGCGTCGCCGGGCGGCGCCCGCGGGCCTCCATGGCTACGAGCAACTGCGCGGCGAAGGCTGTGATCGAAGCCGCCTCATCGACGGAGAGATCTCCGAGCGCCGTCTGCAGCTTCGTCAGCTGTCGTTCGAGACGCCCGGCGAGGCTCCGCGTCGCTCGATCGGCGAGCGCCAGGCCGAGCAGCATTCCGCTCAGAGTCGAGAGGCTGAACCTGGTTGCGGGTCGCGCGACCAGATCGGCGAGTTGATGCTCCTGCTCTTCTGCGGCACTGCTTTCGACACCGATCATGAGCGCGGCGATCATCCGGGCGGCAGTCTCCACCGGCGTCTGAGGCCGGTCCAGGCCGCCAACCAGCAGCTCGATGGCCTGGGCGGTGTCCCCGTCGTCGGACGCCAGGACCTCGAGCACGCGCTGACGGGTGAGGTCCCAGCCCTCGTCGGCCTGGCCGCCCTCGGCCATGCCGACAACGGTCGCGTGCGCAAGATCGGTCGGCTCGAAGAGAACCTGAGATCTGCCGGCTCCGGTCTTCTCCGGCCGAACGGCGTAGGTCGCCCTGGCGTAACCAAGCGACTCGGCCAGGCGGAGCATTCGGTAGGCGGTGGTTGTCGACACGCCGAGCCGCTCCGCGACGCGGGCGTATGCGATGGGCTGACGGCGGCCCTCGTCATACATGTCGAGCAACGCCGCCACGGCGTCGGATTGGCGGCCAGTCAGCTTCATCGACGCACGCCTTCGCCGGCGGCGGGATTCGCCGCGCCCGTCCGGAGCGCCTCGGTGCTGCCTGCCCGTGGATGGTCCATTGATGTCTCCGATGATGTTCGTCGCATGGAGGGTGCAAGCAATTCGCGCCTCGTCTCGCGTCGTCTGCAAGCAATGTAAAGAATTGCCGTCCTCGTGTCAAGGTCGCTGGGCTATCCAGGTGCCAGCACGCACCATTTGAGCGCTCGTGGATGGGGCCCGCTCGAAATCGGCGGCGAAAGCTACTGGATAGAATGCATGAAGTGCGGCCAGAATCGGAGGGCTGCAGCGCAGATTCTCCGCCCGCGATCAGGACGGCTTCCTCGCGCCGAAGCCCGGAGACCCGGCGGTTGGGGCATAGGCGGACCGATCCCTCACGGGAACCGGCAACGCCCATCGAACGTCATCGTGGTATCTACCCGCCGATGCGACGACTCGTCTCGGCGCAGCACACACCACAGGAGAACCCCGATGTTCGTTCGCTCCTCGATCGGCGCGCGCCTTGTCGTTGTCATGGGCCTGTCGGCCATGATGATCGTCGCCGGTTGCTCCTCGCCGGCGCCCAGTTTCGAGCATCCGGCGTCGAGCCAGGCAGCACGCACGGCAACGGCGACGTCCGCCGCGAAGACAACTGCCGCCGGGGTTCCAATGGCTGCCAACATCGCTCCCCCGACCTCACAGCTGACCATCGATTGCGACGCATTCGCCAGGCAGCCGAAGGCCAGCGCCAAAGTCCATCTCGCGTCGGGTGACGTGCTCTACGTGACGCTCTGCTCGAACGCGAGCACCGGCTTCTCGTGGGATCAGCCCGTCATCTCGGGCGACGCGCTCAGCTCCTCGGGCGTGTCCACCGGCATGCCCGCGTCTGGCCCGGCCGATGCCGGCACCCCGGTCCCGCCCGTGGGCGTCGCGCCGAGCGATTCCCAGGCGGTTGGCGTCTCGGGCAATCAGGCGACCCTCGTCTCAGAGGGTCCGAGCGACTCTGTGGTGGTCGGGGCCGCCAGCAGCACGACGTTCATGCTCAAGGCCGAGCACGCCGGCAGCAGCACGGTGACGCTCTCGTACAGTCGGCCTTGGGCGGGCGGCGAGAAGGGCGTCTGGGAGTACACGATCGACGTGACGATCGACTGACCGTATCAGCACATCGCCGCCACGGGCCGCGGGTCGCCGCGCTCTGTGGCGGCGTCGTCTTTCTGGGCCGGCGCTGACGACGATCTGGAGCCCTTTGCCCGCCAATACGCGATGGGGACGGCCCGGGCCGTCAAGCGCTCATCCGGAGCCGTCCAGAACCTCGCGGACTTTGCGGGCGAGTCGCTCCGGCGTGTACGGCTTGGCCAGGAAGGCATGGTGCAGCTCGGGCGCGTCATCGAGGACTGCCGAATCCGCGTGGCCGGACATCAGCAGGGATCGCGCCCGGGGGGCAAGGACGGCGAGTTCCCGTATGAGCATCGGGCCGCTCATGCCGGGCATCATGACGTCGCTGACGATCAGATCGAGGGCGTTGCCCGTTCGGGTCGCGACTCGGATCGCATCCGCGCCGTTTGCCGCCTCGAGGACCGTGTATCCGCGGGCACGGAGACCAAGCAGCACCAACCGCCGGACGCTCGGCTCATCCTCGACGACGAGAACAGTCTCCTTCCCTACGGACGACAGCGGGGCCGATGGCGCGACCGGTCGAGGATCGGCCGGGCCGCCCTGACTGGGCAGGTGGACCAGGAACATCGTCCCCTGGCCCGGCTCGGAAAAGACCTCCATGTGACCGGACAGTTGCCTCACGATGCCGTGACACGTTGCCAGGCCGAGCCCCGTGCCCTTGCCCGGTCCCTTCGTTGTGAAGAACGGTTCGAACAGGCGAGAGCGGACCTCCTCGGTCATCCCGTCGCCCGTGTCGGTGACGGTGAGAAGGACATGCGGCCCCGGCACCGCGCCTGGATGCGCCTTGATGGTTTCGGTATCGATCAGCTCGTTGGCGACCTCGATGACGAGGCGGCCCCCGTGCGCCATCGCGTCCCGGGCGTTGACGGTGAGGTTCACGAGGAGCTGCTGGATCTGGCCCGGATCGGCCACGACGGTCCGCAGGTCACGAGCCAGCGAAGTCTCGATCTCGATGTCGTCGCCGAGCAAGCGCTGAAGCATGTTGACCAGATCCGTGACCAGCGAGCTGATGTCCAGTCGTTCGGGCGCGACGATCTGACGGCTGGCGAAAGTCAGCAATTGCCTGGTGAGACTCGCCGCCCGTTCCCCGGCCGCGGCCACTTCCTGCAGATCGACTCGGGCAGGGTGGTCCGGCGGCAGTTCCGGCGGCAGGTCGGTGCTGCACATTTCGACGTAGCCCAGAATCGCCGTGAGGAGGTTGTTGAAATCGTGAGCCACGCCACCGGCGAGGCGGCCGATCCCCTCCATCTTCTGTGCCTGGAGCAGCTGATTTTGGAGCATCTTCGGTTCGTTGATGTCCTCGATCAGTCCCTCATAGGCAGTCGGCGTGCCATCCACGTCGAAACGTAGGACGAGCGTCTGGCGGACCCAGCGCACGACCCCGTCCTTGCGGCGAAGCCGATATTCGATCGGGGCAATGCGGACGCCGGCCAGGGCGCGACGCGTGCTCTCCTCGACGAGTTGGCGATCCTCCGGCAGGACCAGGCTGCCCCAGAGGTCGGGATCGGCATTGAGCTCGTCGGGCGTGTAGCCCGTGATCGCGACCGACCCCGGTCCGTGGGTCACACTGACCGGCACTCCGTGGGCGAGCCGCACGCTCACGATGTAGTTGGTGATCGAGTCGATGATGTGCCGGTATCGTTCCTCGCTCTCGCGCCGCCCCTGTTCGGCCGCCTTGCGAGTCGTGATGTCTTCTGAGATGCCGAGCACGTAGCGAACCTTGCCGCCGTCGCCGAAGAGAGGGACCTTTATCGTGTGCAGCACGATGGGTCCCAACTCGGGATTGGTAATGGTCTCCTCGAGGATTTCCACCGTCTGACCGGTCGACGCAACGATCCGGTCGGTCTCAAGAAAATGCGCCCCCTCCTCGGGAGGCACCAGATCCGAGCTGTCCTGGTTGATCAGGCGCTCCCGCTGGTTGCCGAGTATCCGCTCGCCGGCCTTGTTGAGGCGTACGAAACGGAAGGTCACGGCGTCCTTCACGAAGACCATTACCGGGATATTCTCGATGACGCTGTCGAGGAACCTCTCGCTTTCCCGAAGCGCTTCCTGGGCCCGTTTCTGGTCGGTGATGTCCTGGTAGGCCCCAAGAACGCCGATGACCCGGCCGTCCTTGTCCCGCATGGGCACCTTGCTCGTCCTCGCCCAGCCGTCTGAGCCGTCCGTTCGGGTCATGGGCTCTTCGTATTCGATCCTCGCGATGCCGCTCCGCATGATCTCCTTGTCATCGGCGCGATACATCTCGGCGTCGGAGTGCGTGTGGATCTCGAAGTCCGTCTTGCCGACGATCTCCGATGGATCCGCAAGCTTCAGGTTCCGGGCGAAGGCCGCGTTGCAGCCGACGAACACGGAATCGCAATCCTTCCAGAAGACACGCTGCGGGAAGGTATCCAGGACCGACCGCAGCATGACCTGCGACCTGAACAACTCGTCCTCGACGCGTCGCCGAGCTGTGAGGTCGCGAAGAGATATCGCGCAGCCGTCACCGAGCCTGCTGACCCTGATCTCGACGCTCGGGGTAAGGTCGCCGGCTCCGCTCCACTCGAAACCGGGCTGTTCTGGCAGCGACTCCTCGGTCCGCGCCGGACCTGCCTCGACGGCCTGGACGCAGATGCCGAAGAGCCCGTCCGCCCAGGTTGGGAACATCTCGAGCATCCGCCGGCCGACCAATTCATCGAGCGGGCGATCGACTAGCCGGCCGAATGCCTGGTTCGCATACTCAATGACGAAGTCGACGATATGCCCGGTGTCGTCCCTGATGGCGCTCTGAAAGGCGATGCCGTCGGCCATTTCATCGACGAATGCCGTGGGCAGCCCATCGGACCGGGCTTGAGGCGCACCTGCCCCATCGGTTGCGCCGCGCTCGCTGTTCGGGCCGGAACCGCCCACCTCGTCCGGTCGCGACCGTCGATCATGCGAATTCATCTGACTCCGACCGTTCGTCCCCGCGCACCTATGGTAGCGACTTAACCGGCAGTCCGGCAATCCGCTCAACCCTGGCGGGCTGACCGAAAAGGGGGTTGAGTCTAGCCTCGCTCAACGCCTCGACGATGGAGCCGCCCGAGTAGCGGCACAAGACCCTGCCTGGGCCATGTCCACCAGCATCCCGAGCGCGGACGCTACGGCACAGGTCGGTCGGAAGCGTGGCCGCAACCCCTCGCGCCCCGACCAGACTTCCCCTGGCTCACTTCACCACTAGCACGTACTGCTGCGTCGCGGTCTGGCCGCCGACCTGCGTGCCGTAGCACCAGACGTGGATGGTGAAGATAAACGTGCCCGCGACGGTGGGCGTTCCCGAGATCTGGATCGTGTTGATGGGCTCCTTGGCCAACGCGAGGTCTATGCCCGCGGGGAGCGCGCCGTCCTGGATCCCGGCGCCGCCGACAGGTGTGGCAGCCTGACTTACGGTGATGGTGGCCGCGTAGAATGCGCCGACCTGGGCGTCGGGCAGGGTCGTGGGCGCGAACTGGAGCTCCGATCGGGGCATGCAGCCGAGCACCACGGTGAGCGCGAAGACGCACGCGATCATCGCGTGAATGAAGCGGCGATGTGTGCCGGCCTGCATGCGGCAACACTAGCGGAGTCGAGTTGCCGGGACTATTGTCTTGCCGCCGGGCGGGCCGCGGACTTGCCGTTGCCACTGGGCGTCCGAGCTCCGGGGAGGTTCGCGCCTTGGCAGATGCCACGGACTTGCGTCCAGATTGCGAGCGTTGCTGCGGGCTGTGTTGCGTCGCGCCCGCGTTTCTTGTATCCGCCGACTTCGCCATCAAGAAGGCGGAAGGCCAGCCGTGCCCGAACCTCCAGCCGGACTTCCGGTGCGCCATCCATCCGAGACTGCGTGTCCTGGGATTTCCGGGGTGCGTCGCCTACGACTGCTTCGGCGCGGGGCAAGTGACTCAAGAGGTATTCGCCGGGTCCGACTGGCAGGCGAATCCCGAGATCGCGTCGCGCATGTTCGCGGTCTTCTTCGTCGTGCGCCAGCTCCACGAATTGCTGTGGTACCTGACCGAGGCGCTCGCAATTCCGGCGGCGCGTCCGCTTGCGGCCAGGCTCCGCGCGGCCATCGCCGAGACCGACGACCTGGTTCGCGGCGGAGCCGAAGTGCTGGGCGCGCTGGATCCGGCGGACCATCGATCGCGGGTGAACGAGCTCCTGAGGCAGGCCAGTGCACTCGCGCGCGCGTCCTCGCGTGGCCCGTCGCTCGACAAGCGCGGCGCCGACCTCGTCGGCTGGGACCTCCGACCCATCGACCTTCGCGGTGCCGACCTCCGCGGTGCGCTGTTGGTCGGCGCCGACCTTCGCGGGGCGAACCTCGCCCTGGCCGACCTTACGGGAACCGATCTCCGAGGCGCCGATCTCGCCGGCGCCGACCTGAGGAACGCCCTATTCCTGATGCAATCCCAACTCGAGTCTGCCCGTGGCAATCGCGCGACTACCCTGCCGGCGACACTGAGCCGCCCTGCTCACTGGACCTGAGGAGTGCGCAGGCCCGCGGACCTCAGACGGGATCGCGCAGGAGCGGGCAGGTCATGCAGTGGCCGCCACCACGGCCGCGGCCGAGCTCGGAACCGTCGAGGGTGAGGACCTCGATCCCGGCCTTGCGCATCAGTGCGTTGGTCGATTCGTTGCGCTCATAGGCAACCACAACCCCAGGCTCGAGCGCGACCACGTTGTTGCCGTCGTCCCACTGTTCGCGCTCGGCCTGCCAGGCGTCGCCGCCGGTCCCGATCACTCGGAGGCTCTTGATCCCGAGTGCGTCACTCACGGCGTCGAGGAACGAGGCCTCGCGGCGGACGTCGAGCTCACCGGCCTTGTCGGCCGGGCGGACCGAGTACGCCGTGATCGAGTCGACCACGGACGGGAACAGCGTCACGCAGTCTCTGTCCAGGAACGTGAACACCGTATCGAGATGCATGTGCGCGCGATCCCGCGACATCCCCGCCACGATGATCCGGTCCGCGGCCCCGGCGGCAAACAGGGAGAGAGCGATCTTCTCGATCATCTGCCCGGTGGTGCGCTCGCTCATCCCGATGAGCACGGTGCGGTTGCCGAT
>PMIE01000074.1 GCA_003156975.1 Chloroflexota bacterium
GGCCTGCCTCTGGATCGTCCTGATCTCGGTGCTGTTCCTGTGGCCGACCTCGGGCAACCCATGGACGCTGATCGCCTACGTCGTCTTCCTGGGCTTCCTGCTTGTGTACTACTTCGCCTGGGCCCGGGGCCGGTTCAAGGGTCCGATCGTCGAAGTCGGCGAAGTCGAGCTGACGGAGATCGAGCAGGAGTTCGAGCACGCGGCCGAGGAGATCGCCGGGGCCTGAGACGAACGGGCGCGGCCGCAGCCTGACGAGGCGCGGCCACGCTCGGATCGCGAGAGGACGCCGCCGGCTACTGGCCGGAGAAGTGACCCAGGAAGTCCTTCAGCGCGCCCGGCGCATCCCAGCTGACGACGATGACCTGGCTGCCGTTGGAGGCGATGACGCAGGCCTTTGAGCCGGCGAAGCTGATCGCGTCGAAACCGGAAGCGGACGGGGGATGCTGCCAGCTCATGCCGGTGGAACTCGACCAGGCGGTCCAGGGGGCGGTCGAACTGGCCGGCGCATCGAGTACCAGGACTCGGCCGTTGACGATGGCCCAGTTTCTGGTCGCGGTCTCGAGGCCCGACTTCTGCCACGCGACGCCGGTCGTCGACCACCACCACGTGGTCGTCGCGGCGGCCGGGGCCGTACTGGCGGCCGGGGCCGGAGTGGGAGTGGCAGCCGGGCTGGCACTCGACGACGGGGATGCCGGGGCCGAGTGCGCAGCGGAACCCGAAGCTGTCGCCGGAGGAGCGGTCTTGGCCGTGGCCACGAGCGTGGTGCCCACGCTGAACAGCGCCGTGACGTTGGGCGGCAGATGCCAGTCCGTACGCATCGTCCAGGTTCGGCCGTCCGGCGAGGTCCAGGCCGTGGTGGCGCCGGCACGAGTGGCATCGGTTCCGACGGCCACGAAGCCGTAGCGGTACGTCGCCACGGTCAGCGCGAAGCCGTCCCCGACGGAGATCGAGCCCGCCTGCCAGGTGTCGCCGTCGGTGGAATACATGATCGGCGAGCCACCCGCCTTGTCGGAGGAGGCAACAAATCCGCCTGTGGCGGCGACTACGGATACGAATTCCGGCGGCGTGTCATCGGCGAACTGTACCTGCCTCCAATCGCCTGCCTTGGTCATGTGCCAGATCATGCCGTTGTCGCCGCTGGTGTCGGTCACTTTCCCGACGGCGATGACTCCCCCCGCGCCGTCGGGGATCGCCTGCAGGACGACCGGCCGGCCGGTCACGACCGCCTGCGGTGCGGCCGAGGCCTGCGGGGCGGCGGAGGCACCGGAGGCCGACGGTTGAGCCGAGCCGCCGGATGGGATCGGCGCGGCCGTGACGACCTTCGAAGTCAAGCCGGCGGGTTTGAGCTCCTGGGACCACAGGTTGCCGCCGTCCGACGAGCTGAAGATCGAGGTCCCCGTCGGGCCCGTGGCGAAGAGATAGAAGCTGTTCGTCGAGTTCGTGACAGGGCCCAGCGAGAACTCCTTGGTCACGTCGGGGATCATCGGCGTGTTCCCGACGTTCACGTTGAGGGCGAAGTTCTCCGGCGGTGCCGAGACGCCGGCCGTGGCGCGGGCCGCTCCCAGGACCAGATCGCCACTCACAGCGCCCAATCCGCTGCCCGTCCCACCGATCATGACGATCCGGCTGCCGATGGAGGCCATGCGGGCCCGGGCCAGCGGCGACGTCGTGCCCGTGACTGGTAGCCAGTCGAGGCCATTGTCGGAAACCCAAACGACCTCGGCCGCGACCGCCTGTGGAGTGCTTCCGGGCAGTGGCGACCCCACCGTGGCGGCGGCCGAAGCCGTGGTCACCGCGGGCGCGCCAAAGGCCACCAGGCTGCCGTTCACGTTCGCCACGCCGTCCATGCCCACCGTCGCCAGATCCGTGGGCGCCGTGGTCTTGGTCCACGTCGCGCCGTCGTCGGAGCTCCACGAGGCCGCCAGGCCCGGAGCCGACTCGCCGAGGTCCATGCCCACGGCCACGATTCTGCCGTTCAGACCCGAGATGCCTCGAACGTCGAAGCCGTCCAGCGAGGTCTTGGCTTGAGTCCAGTCACGGCCGGTCGAGGAGTACCAGGCCGTCGAGCGCGTCGGTCCTCCGCCGTTCCACAGCCCGACGATGACGAACCCACCGTTCCACGAGCCGACGGCGCGCGGCGTGTACGACCCTCCCGAGGTCGAGACGCCGGGCAGAACCTGTGGCGTCCACGATCGGCCGTCCGTGGAGAGCCAGGCCACCCCGTTGCCCGCGGCGACGACGGCCCCGGATCGCGTCGCGACACCCGCCACCATCTCCTGACCGCCGCCCGAGGCGACATCCATCGGTGTCCAGGTGCCGCCGTCCCGCGAGTGCCAGGCGCTGGCGGTCACGTCCGTGGAGGCCGAGCCGATGCTGTTGCCGACGACTACGAGCCCGCCCTGGCCATCGTCGGAGATGCCCTGGGCGACGAACCGCCGGCCACCGACGTCGAATGAGCCCGACGCGGACCGCTGGGACCAGGTCGAGCCGTCGCGGGTGACCCAAATGGTGGTCGTGGCCACGGGCGTGGTCGACCCGGACGGAGTCGAGACGACGGTGCCGAGCATGAGGAGGTCCTGGTCGACGGTCGTGAAGTACGGACCGAAGTCGAGCTTGGCGAAAGGCGGCACGGTGGGCTTGGCCCAGTTGATGCCGTAGATGCTGCCCGTGCCGACGGGTTGGCCCGCCTGGCTGGGCAGGGTCACGAGCAGAGCCGTGACGATTCCGAACGTGGCCGTCATCCCGGCAAATCCAACCAGCCCGCGCAGGCTCGGCCGGCCGATGCGGATGCCGCCGCGGCGTGCACCGAGGCGAGGAGTGCCGGGTCTCGATCCGGCGGAGCCGCCCAGGCCCAGCGACCGAACGATGCCGCTCAGCCCGAGCGAGAGACCCGAGCCCCGCCCGCGTCGCTCCTGGCGCAGCCGCGAGAGCGGATGCGGTGTGGTCAGGCGCGGCGTTGCCGCGGGCTCGCGAATCTGGTCGGCTTTCTCGGCCGAGATCGACTCGGCGGGCGCGGAAGGACGCGGCCGGGCCGGCGGGCCGGATCGGACGGGGGCGACGACGGGTGCGGCCGGCCGGGCACCTCGAGCGGGCAGGACGGGAACGGCCACCCGCGCCGAAGGCCTCCGCGGCTCGAACTCCATGCCGCAGTCGCGGCAGCCGCGATCGGCGATCGAGTTCTCCGCGCCACATTCGGGGCAGTATCGAATAGAGGTCGACACGGCCGCGGCCGCTGGTCGCTTCGACCCGGAGGCGGCCGGCGCAGGCGCAGACCGGCCTTCGGCGGGACGCCGACGGGCCTGGTCGGTCCGGGCAATGTCCGCCTTCTTGGGCATGACCAGGCGCCTCGACTCTTCGGGGCGCTCGAGCGCATCCCCTTCGAGCTCGGTCTGGTGGCTGTCGCCGGGCTGGGCCTCGACGTCGCGGTCGTTCATCGGGGTGTTGCCCACCTCTGTCCGTGCTCTGCTCTTCGACCGACCCAGCCTGGCTTCGAGCGGGGCTCGAGAACCCTGCCGGACGCGGCGAAGACTCGAAGTCTGCCACGGATTGCCCCAATGGGGCACGCCGCGCGTGCCGATGGGGTCCGGCGGAGCCGTTCCAGGGGGTCGAGATCGACCCGGCTCGGAGCCTCATCCAGCGCGGCCTCCGGGTGGCGGCGCCCAATGTGGCGATCGGCTGGCCCTCGCGCGCCGGGCGCGCCACAATACCGACCACAGGGCGCCATCAGCGACGAGATCGCCCGCACGCCGGCCACGGGCCCCGGAGCGACACAGGAGGAACCGATGAGCGACGAGCACGGCGCCGGCAGCCGCGGCGCGAGCCACGCAGTTCCACAGCAGCTTGCGGAGCTGCGGCAGATGGTCCGCGACGGGCACATCGACACCGTGATCGTGGCCCTGACGGACATGCAGGGCCGTCTCATGGGCAAGCGCGTCCAGGCGGAGGCCTTCCTCAATGGCATCGTGGATCACGGAATCCACTTCTGCACGTACCTCCTCGGCACGGACATGGAGATGAACACCCCGGACGGTTTCAAGTTGATGAACTGGGAAACCGGCTACGGCGATTGGATCGGTCGGGAGGTCTGGGAGACGACGCGGGTCCTGCCCTGGCTCGAGGGGACGGCGATCGTGCTCTGCGACGCCACTGATGAAGCGGGCGCTGAGATCCCGATCTCGCCGCGGACAATGCTCAAGCGCCAGGTCGAGCGGGCGGCCGGCCTCGGATACACCGTCAAGGCGGGCACGGAGTTCGAGTTTTACGTGACCTCGGACACATACGAGGACATGGCCGAGAAGGGCTACAACGACATNNTACAACGAGGACTACCACCTCCTGCAGGCCACGAAGCTCGAGCCGTTGTATCGGCAGATCCGAAATCAGATGACCGCGGCACGGATCCCGATTGAATTCAGCAAGGGCGAGGCGGCCCCGAGCCAGCACGAAGTCAACATCCAATACGACGAAGTGGTGGAGTCGGCGGACCGAAGCGTGATCTTCAAGCACGGGGCAAAGGAGATCGCGTGGCTCAACGGCTACGGCCTGACATTCATGGCAAAGCCGTATGCCGAGTGGACGGGATCAAGCGGCCACCTGCACATCTCCCTCTGGGGCGGAAAGGGCGGCGAGGAATCGCTCTTCTTCGATCCTGCCGGCAAGCATCCATACGGAATGAGCGACACGATGCGCTGGTTCCTCGGTGGGATGATGGCGCTTCAACGCGAACTTGCGTTGTTCATCGCCCCAAATGTCAATTCCTACAAACGCTACGCCGTTGCGAGCTGGGCACCAGTTAACGTCGTGTGGGGGCGTGACAATCGCACAACCGGCTTCCGCATCGTTGGCAGCGACTCTGCGCTCCACATCGAGAATCGTTTCCCGGGCGGCGACATGAATGCATACCTCGCCTATGCCGCAGAGCTTGGCGCCGGGCTATATGGCATTCAACACAAGATAGAGCCGCCCGCCGAATACTCCGGTAACGGCTATGTCGCCACCGGCTGTGACAGGATGCCGCGCGCCCTCTACGAGGCGGTCTCCCTGCTCGAGCAGAGCAAGGCCGCTGTGGAGATCTTCGGCCGGGACGTCGTCGACCACTACCTCAACGCGGCCCGCGTCGAGCGAGACGCCTACGATGCGGCGGTGCATGCGTGGGACCGCGAGCGCTACCTGGAACGCGGTTGATGACCGCGGGGTAGCGCTTGGGCGCTACCTGGAACGCGGTTGATGACCGCGGGGTAGCGCTTGGGCGCTACCTGGAACGCGGTTGATGACCGCGGGGTAGCGCTTGCGCGCTACCTGGAACGAGGATGACGACCGCCAGGTAGCGCGCAGCGAACCTGAGAGCGGAACCGCTCAGCGGCCGGGCCCCATGTAGGTCGCCAGCGCCTCGGAGAGCGGCAACAAACGTCGCGGCAGGCGCCCCCGGAGCGGCTTCGTGTCCACCGGCGCGGCCTGGACCACGAAGTCGATCGCGGCCGGTGTCATCGGCGGAGACGGCAGCAACGTCAGCGGCGCGGTCAGCACCTTCATCAGGGCAACGGGGGCGTGGAGGATCGGGCGCCGCCGGCCCAGGACTCGCAAGGCCACGCGAATGACCTCGTCCATCGTCAGCATCTCGGGTCCGCCGACTTCCAGGACCACGTTCTCGGTAGCCGGCGTGGCGAGCGCATCGGCCACGAGCGCGCCGATGTCGCCCACGAACACCGGCGCGAGAATCTGCCGGCCGTTCCCGATCTGAGGCACGAACGGTAGCCATCGGCTCATGCCCAGGAAGCGGTTCAGCGACCGGTCGCCCGGGCCGTAGATCCAGCTCGGACGGAAGATCGTGTAGGTGATGCCGCTTCCCCGCACTGCCTCTTCGGCGCGCCACTTGGCCCGGAACCAGTGCTTCTGCGAGTCCGCTGCCGCTCCGGCGCCCGACATGTACACGAGGCGCCGAACACCGGCGACCTCGGCCGCGGCGACGAGGGCCTCAGTTCCGGCCGCATCGACCTTCTCGAAGGTCTGGCCGCGGCGCGGCGCCTCGATGGGAGAGTTCCGGAAGGCCAGGCTGATGACCAGAGTCTCGACGCCCGCCAGCGCAGTGGTGAGGCTTTCCGGCCGCGTCACGTCGGCTTGCCGGTACTCGATCGTGCCGGCCGAAGCCCCGGTCGGCGCCTCCGCCGGCTCGCCGGTCGCCCCGGTCCCTGCGGGGGCCGCCTCCGCCGGCTCGCCGGTCGCCGCTGCCGCCCCACGCGGCCGATGTGTCAGGACGATCACCCGCCGGCCGCGCGCCGTCAGCTCGCGGGCGATCGCGCCGCCCACGAAGCCAGTTCCGCCCGCAACTGCCACGATCCGCGCTTCTGGACTCACCGTACGCCTCCTGACCTGCGGCCCGCCGCCGACACCTCACTCCGGCCAGCATATGCCCCACCGCCTAGTAAGCTAGCGCCGACATCGAGTCGGGCCTGATCGGACGGGCTTGGACGGGCTCGGACGGGCTCGGACGGGCTCGGACGGCCCATGGAACTCCAAACACCACCACGAAAGGCGCAAGGATGCGGCTGAAGGACAAGGTCTCCATCATCACCGGCGCCGGCAGCGGCATGGGCCGTGTCGCCGCGTTGAGGTTCGCCGCCGAGGGTTCTCGTGTGGTGGTCGCGGACAATCAGAAGGCCGCGGCGGAGGAGACCGTCCGCCAGGTCAAGGCCGCGAGCGGAGAGGCCTGGCCGTCCGTCGTCGACATCTCGGTTGAGGCGGATGCCAGGGCGATGGTGGACGTCGCGATCCAGAAGTACGGCCGCGTCGATGTCCTCTACAACAATGCCGGGATCATGCCCCAGGCCGATCACTCGGTCATCGACACCCCGGTCGAGGCCTGGGATCAGGTCATGGCCGTCAACGTTCGCGGCGTCTACCTGGCCTGCAAGTACGCGATCCCGCACATGGTGGAACGCCATTCCGGATCGATCATCAATGTCTCGAGCTTTGTTGCCGTCCTCGGCTGCTCGGTGCCGCAGGATGCCTACACCGCCTCGAAAGGGGCCGTCCTGGCCCTGACCCGGTCGCTGGCCGTCCAATTCGCGCCGCACGGCGTCAGAACCAATGCCATCCTGCCGGGGCCGGTGGAAACGCCTCTGCTCGTGGAATGGCTCCTCAAGGACGAAGCGGCCAAGCAACTCCGCCTGGCCAGAAACCCGACCGGCCGATTTGGAAAGCCCGATGAGGTCGTCGCGCTGGCGGTCTACCTGGCCTCGGACGAGTCGGCCTGGACCAACGGCGCTTCGCTCGTCATAGACGGCGGGATCAGCGTCAACTACTTCTGATTCCGGGGAACCGATCGCCGATAGGCGAGATAGGGAGCTGCGATGGCGATTGACTCGAGGCCGGGCGATCTACCGGGCGATCTCAAGATCGGGACTGATCTCGCGATCGGGATCGATTTCGGCGGCAGCGGCGTCAAGGGCGCGGTTGTGGACACCCGCACCGGGCAGCTGGTTGGCGATCGCATCCGCATCCCCACTCCGCAGCCCTCCGTGCCGCGCGAGGTCGTGGCGGTGATGGCCGGTCTCGTTGACAGGTTGCTCGAACCCTGGACCGCCGCCGGGGAGGCGTCGCTCGCGGCCGCCGATGCGGCGAAGCTGCCGGTCGGCGTCGGCGTTCCCGCTGCCACGCGCGGCGGAGTCGTTCTGACCGCGGCTAACATCGACTCGGGTTGGATCGGCTACCAGGCCGAGCGCGAGATGACTCAGGCGATGGGCCGGACCGTGGCCATCGGCAACGACGCCGACGTGGCCGGTCTGGCCGAGCTGCGCTTCGGCGCCGGACGCCGCCAGCGGGGCACCGTCATCGTCCTGACGATCGGCACCGGCATGGGCACCGCCCTCTTCGCCGATGGCCGCCTGCTGCCAAACACAGAGTTGGGCCATCTCGAGATGAAGGGCCGTGACGTAGAGGAGCGGGTCGCCGAGTCGGCTCGCGACCGCTTCAACCTGGGCTGGAAGGAATGGGCCGCCGGCTTCAACGATTACCTGCTGATGCTGGAGCGGCTCTTCTGGCCGGACCTGTTCATCCTGGGCGGCGGCGGTTCCAAGCGCGCCGATAACTACCTGCAGTACCTGACGGTCAAGACGCCGGTAGCCGTGGCTACTCTGAGAAACAACGCCGGGATCGTGGGCGGCGCGCTGATCGCCCACGAGAAGCAGTCGCGCGAGGCGATTCAGAGGCCGGACGGGTCAATCGCCTAGCGGCTGGGTCGGGCCTGCCGCCACCGCCAGCCGGCGCTACCTCTTGACCTTGAGCCCGCGCTTGATCTCGGTCGTGGCCCAGCGGTAGTGGTTTGGGCCGCATTCGTAGACGAAGGAGGCGAGCGTGCCGCGGCCGGTCCAGGGGTAGCGTCCGGGCGTGAACAGGTCTGCCTCAGAGATCGTCTGGGTCAGGGCAATCAGCCGTCGCGATGTGTCCCGCCAGTCCGCCATTACGTGCTCGAGCTGGTCGTCGCGATGCCGTTCGTAGATCGCCTGGTTCAGCTCGTGCTCCGTGGCCCAGGTGTAACCCTCGGCGGGAACGGGCGGATTCTCGCCCCGCTGCCCGGCGTCGTACCAGCCGAAGAAGAGGCGCTCCCATTCGGCAAGGTGGGCGACGTGGTCCTTGGCCGACCAGCCGTAGGCGCCGGCCCAGAGCAGCTGCTCGCGGCTCATCCCGCCGAGCATCGTCCCGAGCGCGTCTCGCTCCTTCTCTGCGTCGGCCAGCAACAGGGCCTTCGTAGCCGGTGTGCCCATTCATCCTCTCCTGGTCGGTCCTGTCTGCCGGCCGCTTGCGCTACCCCTTGGCCTCGAACGCACGCAGCTCCTTGAGGCGCGAGACACTGCCCGACACGACGAGGGTTTCGCCGGCGCGGAGAACGCGGTTGGCCGATGGATTGGCTTCGTAGCTCTTCTCGCCGGTGACGATCGCCAGAATGAAGACGCCCGTCTCGCGCAGCGAGCCCACAGTGGCACCGTCTGTGCCGGGGTTGCCGGCCACGACTTCAACCTCCTCCATCGAGAAGGCCAGCTCGCCGTGGGACAGCGCGGCGTCGATGAAGTCGACCACGCGCGGCCGAACCGCGAGCTCGGCGAGCCGGTGGCCGGCCATGGTGTACGGGCTGACGACGCGGCTGGCGCCCGCCTGCATCAGCCGACCTTCGGAGTCGGCCGTGTTGGCTCTGGCAACGACGAAGAGGTTCGGGTTGAGCGATCGGGCCGACAGGATGACGTAGACGTTATGGGCGTCCGAGTCGATCGTGGTGATCAGGCCCTTGGCCTTCGCAATTCCGGCAGCGCGCAGAGTCGCCTCTTCGGTGGCGTCCCCTTCGACTTCGAGGAAGCCCTCGCGCCGGGCGCGGCCGAGCGATTCGGCCATGACATCGATCACGACGACCTTGAGCCCCGCATGCACGAGTTCGAGCGCGACCGTCTGGCCGACACGGCCGAAGCCGCACAGGATGTAGTGGCCCGACAGCTTCTTGACCGCGTCTGCCATTCGTTTCGCCTCCCGCCGTCCGCTGGTCGCTTCGACAACAAGGTACTCGGCCACGATCCCGACCGAACCGAAAATCAGACCGACGCCCGCCAGAGAGAGGACCATCGTCCAGATCCGGCCCGCGTCGCTGAGGTCGTTGACCTCTCGGAAGCCGACGGTCGTCAACGTGATGACCGTCATATACAGCGCGTCGAGCAGCCGCCATCTGGGATCCAGAACCATGTATCCCGTGGTTCCGATGACGATCGCGCCGAGGACGACTCCCAGCCATATCCGAACGTGGGTCGCGGTGATCGTCGCCGGGGCCGCGAACGTCGGCCGCGCCGATCTCTGGGCACGCACCAACGGCGACATCGCGTCGCCGGCAATCGCCTCGCTGTGCTCCGGCCCGTCCGAGTCGCCCACGTGATCACCTCGCGTTGGGAATGGCCAACGCGAGTCTAGCCGTGCTGGATGGTCGCCGAGTGGTCGGAGTGGCGCGCGGCCGGCGAGGCGCACCGGCGCGGCCCGCGGGCCTCGTGCCGCCCCTCCGGAATCGGCCGCGCTGCCCGCCGGACATATACTCGGCAAGCCATGCCAGACGTCCTTGGAAACGGCTTCATCGACCTCCGAAGCGACACGGTCACGCATCCATCGCCGGCCATGCGCAAGGCGATGTTCGAGGCCGAGTTGGGCGACGACGTCTTCGGCGACGATCCCACCGTCAACGCCCTCCAGGAGCGCGCGGCCCAGCTGCTCGGCAAGGAAGCGGCACTCTTCGTCGCCAGCGGCTCCATGGCCAATCTCGTCTCGCAGCTGGCCCATCTGGGCCGCGGCCAGGAGACGATCGCCGGTGCCAGCACGCACATCGTGGACGACGAGCAGGCCGGCCACGCGGTCGTAGTCGGGACCTCCATCAGGCAGATGCGCGAGAACCCCGATGGCACATTCGACCTGGATGGGCCGGACGGGCTCGGCGAAGCCTTCCGGGACCCGGCCGATCCGCACGAGCCGATCACGGGACTGGTCGCAATCGAGAACACGCACGCCCATTCGATGGGCCAGCCGCTGACCCTCGCCTACACCGAGGCCGTCGCCGGAATCGCCCACGCCCACGGTGTTCCGCTTCACGTCGACGGCGCCCGCTTCTTCAACGCTTCGGTCGCGCTCGGGCTGACCCCGGCGCAGCTGGCCGAACCGGCCGATTCGGTGGCCTTCTGCCTTTCGAAAGGGCTCGCCTGCCCGATCGGCTCGATGGTCGTGGGCTCACGGGACTTCATCCACAGGGCCTGGCGCGGGCGCAAGCTGGTCGGGGGCGGGATGCGTCAGGTCGGCGTGCTCGCCGCGGCCGGCCTCGTGGCCCTCAGCGACGGCCCCGGCGGCATGATCGCCCGGCTGGCCGAGGACCATGCCACGGCTCGCCGGCTGGCCGAGGGTCTGGCCGTGATGGACGGCGTCGAATCGGCCGGTGGCCTTGCCCAGCCGACGCCCGGGCCGCTGGACCCCGCCCGCGCAACCACAAACTTTGTCGTCTTCAGAGTTAGTCGCGATCGGGTCGCCTTCCTGGAGGCCCTGAAGTCCCGCGGCGTTCTCATGGTCGCCTACAACCACGGCACCGTCCGAGCCGTGACCCACTACGGCGTCACCCCCGCCGACATCGAGCGGGTGCTGGCGGCATGCGCCGGCGCCCTCCGCGAAACCACAACCGAAACCACAACCGAAACCACAACCATGGAGAGATAGATGGCCGAGCTCGCGCTTCCACGACCCGTATCGCAGCCCACCGAAGGCCCGCTCGACGGCAAGTTCTGGGATCTCGTAGAGGCCGACTTCCGGCGCATGATCAAGGACCACCCCATCTACGCCACGTACCTGGGCATCCACGACGACGACGGCCGCCTCGACGATGCCACTCGTGACGCCGTGGTCCAGGACATCGACGACGCCGGGAAGTTCCAACGGGAGGTTGAGTCAATCGACCCCGCCGGGCTGTCCGAGAGCGTCCGCCTCGAGCGCGAGCTGGCCCTCCACAACGTCAAGCGGGAGCTGTTCAACTCGGAAGTGCACCGTGTCTGGGAGCGCCGCTCCACGGCCATGGACGGCGTCGGCGACGCGCTCTTCTCCGTCTTCGCCCGGGACTATGCCCCGCTCGCCGAGCGCCTCGCCTCGATCACCTCTCGCCTGGAGGCCGTCCCGGTCGCGCTCGAGCAGTACAAGACCCGCGCCACCGCGCCGCAGGTCCGGCTCTGGCAGGAACTCGAGATCGACTCCGGCGAGCAGATGCCGTTCCTCTTCAACGAGATCAAAGCCGCCGGTAAGGGCGTTCTCGACGAGCGGGCGCAGGGCCGCCTGGACAAGGCCGTCGAGACTGCGGCCGGCGCAACCGCGGCTTACGTCGAAACGATCAAGGCGTCGATGGGTTCCACGGTGGAGAGCTGGGCCCTGGGTTCGGAGACTTACGACCAGCTCGTCGGCCTGCGCGCCTTCGATGGGCTGGATGCCTCCCAGATCCTAGAGATCGGCTACGAGCAGCTGGCTCTCAACAAGGCCGCCCGAGTGGAGGCCGCCCGCCGGATCGACTCGACCGTCGCCGAGTCGGTCGTGGTCGACCGCGTCAAGTCCAACCACCCGGCCACATTCGACGAGGCTCTCGCGGCATACAAGGACGCGATGATCCGGGCCCGGGCCCACATCATCGAGCACGACATCGCCACCATGCCCCCGGGCGAGCAGATCTCGGTGATCACGACTCCGGAGTACCTGCGGTCGGTCATCCCCTTCGCCGCCTACTTCGAGCCGCCCAAGTTCGATAAGCACCCGTCCGGGATCTACATCGTCACCCCATCGGTCGGGGACGACCCGAACGCGATGCGCGAGCACAACTTCGCGTCGATCAGCAACACCAGCGTCCACGAGGCCTACCCGGGCCACCACCTCCAGCTTTCGGCCGCGACGCGCCATCCATCGCTCGTCCGGCTCCTCACCGACGCCCCCGAGTTCGTCGAGGGCTGGGGGATGTACAGCGAGCAGATGATGCGCGAGCAGGGCTTCGACGCCGGCCCCGAGTTCCTGCTGGCAATGCGGACCGACGCCATCTGGCGAGCCTGCCGAATCATCCTGGACGTGCGCATGCACCGCGGCGAGCTGACCGTGGACGAAGCCACCGCGTTCCTGATCGAACACACCGCCTTCGAGCACGCCAACGCCCAGGCGGAAGTCTTCCGCTACACCTACACGCCGACGTACCAGCTCAGCTACCTGCTGGGCAAGGTCCTGCTTCTGCAGCTCCGATCCGACGAGCAGAAGCGCCTCGGTGACAAGTTCAGCCTCAAGAACTTTCACGATGCATTGATGCGGAACGGCTCGCTGCCGATCAGCTTCCATCGACGGCTGCTTGCGGCCGAAGCCGCGGCAAGTGGCTCCGGCGCCGGCGCGCCGGGCGCGGCGAACGGGTAGCGGCCGGTCGTGCTAACGGAACCCTCCATGACCCTCGCCGACGACCCGGAGCTGCTCCACGAATGCCTGGAGGTGGCCGGAGAGTGGCTGTCTGTCGGGCTCGACCAACGGCCCGACCGCATTGCCGCGTATCCTTGGCGTAGATCTGCACCTCCGAGTCTGGTTGACCTGGCCGGAGAGCTGGTGGACCATGGCGTCCGCCGACTCGTTCTGTCACACGGCGGCGCGGTTCCGGACCTGGGGTTCCTGGCCGAGCTGGCGCGCAACGTCCGCGCCGAGTTGTTCGTGGCAGGAGGGTCCGTCGAAATAGAAACGATCAAACGCCTGCGCGACGCCTCGATCGCAGGCATCATCCTCGGAGAGCCGCTCCTGTCCGGAGCCGTAGACTTCGCCCAAGCCTTGGAGGCCGCTGCATGATCCTCGCGCTCACCAAGTCACCTGCACGCCGGCTCGCGACCGTCGGCCTCGTCGCAGCGCTCTTCAGCGGCTGCTCCGCGCCCACCGTCACGCCGACCCCGGCTCCGTCCGCCCTGCCGACAATCCCGCCGACGACGCCGCCGTATACCCTCGGCCCCACGATGGCCCCGGACGCCTGCCCGACCGCCGCGCCGCCGGCCTTCACCGGCACGGCCACGGTCACCATGAACACCAACTTCGGCGTCATGGTGGTCAAGGTCGATGGCAGCCTCGGCCCCAACGCTGCGGGCTCCTTCGTCGCGCTGGCGCGGTGCGGCTACTACAACAACGTCATCTTCCATCGCATCCTGCCCAAGTCCTTCATCCAGGCCGGCGACGGAACCAATGCACGGCTGCCGAACCCGAAGCTCGGTGCGGATCTGGGCACGGGCGGACCGAGCTGGACCATTCCCGATGACACGGTCAACACCAAGTACGTGCGCGGCACCATCGCCCTGGCCAACACAGGCACCCCCAATACGGGCAGTTCGCAGTTCTTCATCGTCCTCTCCGATACCGCGTTCCCGGCCGGCACCAAGAGCTACGCCATCTTCGGCAACGTGACCAGCGGCATGGACGTTGCCGATCGGATCTCACTCGTTCCAACTGGCGGCGAGGCGGACCAGGCGGCAAGCGGCAGGACGTCGATGCCCGTCCAGCCGATCGTCATCACCAGCGCGACCGTCACCACGCCTTAGCATCTCGCGGGGAACCGCCCGCTTCACCGCAACTCCAAGACCGGCGGGACCTCCCGCCGGTCTTTCTGTCGCCGGATTGCGCCTCGCACTTCCATCCGTGGCACCCTAGTCCACGACAACCCACCGAGGAGACACCGATGACCAAGGCGACTATCGACACCGACAAGGGCGTCATCGAGATCGAGCTGAGCGCCAAGGGCGCCCCCAAGGCGACTGCCAACTTCGTCGAACTCGCCAACAAGGGCTTCTACGACGGCGTTGTCTTCCACCGGCTGGTGCCGGGATTCGTCATCCAGGGCGGCGACGGAGAGTACGGCCACATCGACAAGCTGGACCGCGGCCGGCTCGGCACGGGCGGCCCCGGATACAAGTTCGCCGACGAGCCCTTCGAGGGCGACTATGTCCGCGGCGCCGTGGCCATGGCAAATGCCGGATCCAACACCAACGGCAGCCAGTTCTTCATCTGCCTGGACGATCTGTCGGGCGGGAAGCTGCCCAAGAAGTACACGCTCTTTGGCCAGGTGACCGCCGGCATGGATGTCGTCGATGCCATCGCCGCATCCAAGCGAGACGGCCGCGACCAGCCCACCGAGCCCACGGCAATGCGCTCCGTGAAGATCACGGAATAGCGATCGGCCGGGGGCGCATCTTTCGGCCCCACCCTTCGCCGGCCACCGGGATAATCCACCCGTCCATTTGGGGCGGTTGAGGGCCATCCGGGCGGCGCGCCGAAGGCAGGGCGCCGGATGAGGTTATGGCGTAATTCCCGGGTCGTTGCGCAGGTCGCAACAATCTCGTAACCAAACGCCTACTAAGTTGCGGGATATTAACCCAAGAACCCGCCAAAACCCTTGGAATGAAGGCAAACGGGGCCGTATACTTTCGAAGCTGCCAGTCAGCCTGCTGCCCCAGTTACAAGGTCATGGGTAGGTCGGGTTAGGGTAGTCGGTGTAGCCGACGTGATAGATGCCTTTGT
>PMIE01000119.1 GCA_003156975.1 Chloroflexota bacterium
CACGTCGTGACCGTCAACGACTACCTGGCCCGCCGCGACGCCCAGTGGATGGGCCCCGTCTACAAGTTCATGGGTCTGTCCGTCGGCATCATCACGCACGACACGTCCTACATCTACGAGCCGGGCTATCCCACAAACGACGAGCGTCTCCTGAACCTGCGGCCGTGCACACGGCGCGAGGCCTATGAGGCGGACATCACCTACGGCACGAACNNTCGACGAGGCGCGGACGCCGCTCATCATCAGCGGTCAGGCCGAAGAGTCGGCCGACAAGTACTTCCTCTTTGCCCGGCTCGTGCCCCGCCTGGTCGCCCGGCCGGAAGGCGACGAGGAAGGCGGCGACTACTTCGTCGACCTGAAAGAGAAGGCCGTCTCGCCGACAGAGGAAGGCATCGAGAAGATGGAGCGGCTCCTGGGAGTCGCGAACATGTACGACGCCGATCCCGCCCTGGCCCGCTACTTCGAGTCGGCCCTCAAGGCCCACGCTCTGTTCAAGCGCGACCGCGACTACATCGTCAAAGACGGCGAAATCGTCATCGTCGACGAGTTCACCGGGCGCCAGATGCCGGGCCGGCGCTGGGCCGAGGGTCTGCACCAGGCCGTCGAGGCCAAGGAGGGACTGCACGTCCAACGCGAGTCCGTCACCCTGGCCACCATCACTTTCCAGAACTACTTCCGCCTCTACACCAAACTCGCCGGCATGACCGGTACGGCAATGACCGAGGCCGAAGAGCTACACAAGATCTACAAGCTCGAAGTCGTGGCCATCCCAACCCACCGGCCGATGGTTCGCGAGGACGGGTCGGATCTCGTTTTCCGCAACGAGACGGGTAAGTTCATGGCCCTCATCGACGAGATAGTCGAGATGCACGAGCAGGGCCGCCCGGTTCTGGTCGGCACCGTTTCGGTTGAGAAGTCCGAGCGGCTGGCCGAGATGCTCACTCGCCGCGGCGTCAAGCACGAAGTCCTCAACGCCAAGTTCCACGAAAAGGAAGCCCCGATCGTGGCTCAGGCCGGCCGCCTCGGCGCCGTCACGATCGCAACCAACATGGCCGGCCGCGGCACCNNCGACATCAAGCTCGGCGGCGACCCCGCCGGGCAGGCCTCCGCAGCACTCCACCGCCAGGGACTCAACCCGGCCGAGGTGGAGAAGGACGTGTACGCGGCGGCCTTCGCACTGGCGAAACAGCAGTGCGACGAGGAGCACGAGAAAGTGGTCGAGGCGGGCGGCCTGCACATCATCGGCACCGAACGCCACGACTCCCGCCGCATCGACAACCAGCTCCGCGGCCGCGCCGGCCGCCAGGGCGACCCGGGCTCCTCGCGCTTCTATCTGTCGCTCGAAGACGACCTGATGAAGCGCTTCGCCTCGGATCGCGTGGCCGGCCTCATGGAGCGCCTCGGCCTGGACGAGGATATGGCAATCGAGTCGCGGATTGTGTCCAAGACGATCGAGAGCGCCCAATCCCGGGTCGAGGGCTACAACTTCGACATCCGCAAGCACGTCGTCGAGTACGACGACGTGATCAACAAGCAGCGCGAGACCATCTACGAGGAGCGCGACAAGGTTCTCCGCAACGAGGACCTCACAGACACCGTGCAGGGTTTCGTCGATCAGGAGATCGATGCGCTCGTGGACCAGCACCTCTCGCCGGGCCTGCCGATGGACGAATGGAATATGGCCGGCATGCTGGCATCGATCGAGGCAATGGGCCTCGGCGGCCCCGACCTCACCGAAGACTCGCTCTGGGACCTCAACGGCCGCGAGGCGGTCGCCGCTTTCGTCAAGGACAGGGCGGCCGAGCGTCTCGAACAGAAGGACGCGGAGAACTCCGAAGAGTGGTCACTCATCGAGCGTCTCGTCCTCTTGCGCACGATCGACTCCGTGTGGGTCGAGCACTTGACCGAGGTCGATGAGATGCGCCAGGGCATCGGCCTCCGCGGCATCGCCCAGGAAGACCCGCTCAACGCCTTCAAGAAGGAGGCGTTTGCGTTGTTCGAGGAGATGCTGGCCATCATCCGCCACCAGGTGGCGACCACCATCTTCCGCGTCTCCATCGTCCGGCAGCAGCCTCCACCCGAAGGCGTCGAAGGCACGGGCGCCGTGCCGGCCGACAGTTCGCCCGAGGCGGACGCGGCGGCTCAGCGCATCGCCAAAGGCATGTCTGGCCTTCGGAAGCCGCTGCCGCAAGGCCGCGCCGTCGGCGGCTCCAGCAATGCCTCGAGCGGGGGCTCGGGCGGCGCAATCAGGCCCGGTTATTCACCGGCTGGAATCAGAATGGGCCGCAACGACGCTTGCTGGTGCAACTCAGGGCTGAAGTACAAGAAGTGCCACGGCAAGTAACGCCGCCTGCGGCGCGGAACCGTTCCAGGCTCACCTGGGGACGGCGGCTTCGCGACCTGTTACTCGTCGCCCTCGTCTTCGTGCTCGGCGCTTGCTCACTCACGGCCTACACGACATTCCGAATCTGGCAGGTGGGGCAGCAAGACGGCCGGCGCCAGGTAGACGCCATCGTCGTCCTGGGGGCGGCCCAGTACAACGGCCGCCCCTCGCCGGTGCTGGCTGCGCGGCTGGACCACGCCATTGAGCTATACAAAGAGGGGCTGGCCAAGTACCTGATAACGACCGGCGGGAAGCTCCAGGGCGACAACTACACCGAGGCCCAGACGGGCTACAAGTACGCCACGGCAAGAAACGTTCCCGCCTCGGCGATCCTGATGGAGACCACCGGCCGCACCACCCTCGAATCGATGGAGCACGTCCGGGCCATCTTCAATGCGCATGACCTGCACACGGCCCTCTTCGTCTCGGACCGAAGCCACATGCTCCGCGTCCTCAGGCTGGCTCAGGATCAGGGCATCGAGGGCTGGGCCTCTCCAACGCAGACGAGTCCGGACGACACCGACGAGCGCCTGTTCCGCAACTCCATGATCCACGAGCTGGGCGGGATGGGTCTGTACGTGTTCGTCAACGAGGACCCGGACTCGTCCGACGGTCTGTCGGACACGCCCGCGCCGTAGGATCTACCGTCTCCCTCGTCCCGACCGCCATCCGATAGGAGACCCTGGCGAACGGACGCAACGAGAAACTGGAAGGACTTGCGCGCAGCGCGGCGATTTACCCGCATCGATCCCAACTAACCTCTTGGCTATGCCGAATTGAGACCGTATACTCGATCCATCGTCCGTCGCGGCCAGGGACCCGTCATCCAGGTTGCGGCTCTGCGGAGGGGCGAATGCCGTCACACTGAGGAGAGTAGTGAAGCAGGCAGAAGAAGAGGCATTCATAGATCTCATCGCGTGCGAGAGAGACTGCCGAAACTGTAGCTACGCGGCGGCCCTCGACTGCGATGGCAACTGCGGAGTCTGCACCCACAACATCTACTGTCCCTGCGTGAACCCCGTTGTTGCCCGGAGCAAGAGCGCGCTGCGCTTGATTGAGCTCCGTCCGGTCCTTCTCCAGGACGCGAGAGGCCGCTCCTAGTGGAGCCGGCCGAAATCCGCGACCTGGTAGCCCGGATTCAGGCGACGTCGGGGCGTCTTTGACCTCAAGGTCAAGGAAGAGCGTCTAGCTGCACTCGACGCTCTCGGCGGCGAGGCCGGATTCTGGGACGACCAGCGCGCCGCCAAGAAGGTACTTCGAGAAGCTGAGGGGCTCCGCGAGGAATTGACGCTCTGGCGTCACCTCGAGTCGCTCGCCCAATCCACCCTGGAGTTGCTCGAGCTCGGCCAGGACGAGAGCGACCAGAGTCTCCTTGCCGAGGTCGCCAAGGAAGCCGCGGTGCTCGACGGCGAGTACGCCACCGCGCGACGCGAACTCCTATTTGGGGGTGAGTACGACGCCCGAAATGGCCTGCTGACCATCAGCGCCGGAGCGGGCGGCACCGAGGCAACGGACTGGGCCCAGATGCTCCTGCGCATGTATTTGCGCTGGGCCGAACGCCATCGGTTTGGGACCGAGATCCTCGACCAGACCGAAGGCGAGGAGACTGGCATCAAAAGCGTCACCGTCGCCATCGACGGGCGGGCCGCATACGGTTTCCTCAAGGCGGAGCGCGGCGTTCACAGGCTCGTCCGCATCAGCCCCTTCGACTCGCAGAAGCGACGCCACACGACCTTTGCGCTCGTCGAGGTCCTGCCCGAAGTCGAGAGCGACCTGGAAGTGGAGCTCAACTGGGACGAGATCCGGATGGACACCTTCCGGGCGACGGGAGCGGGTGGCCAGCACGTCAACAAGACGGACTCGGCGGTCCGCCTGACTCACATCCCCACGGGCATCGTGTCGCAGAGCCAGAACGAGCGATCCCAGACCCAGAACAAGGAAACGGCCTCCAAGCTTCTCCAGGCCCGCCTCCTCGCGAGAGCCGTGGAAGAGCACGAAGCCGAGCTCCTCAAACTCAGAGGTGAGCACGTCGAGGCCGGCTGGGGCAACCAGATCCGCAGCTACGTTCTCCACCCGTACCAGATGGTGAAGGACCACCGCACGGACCTGGAGACCGGCAACACGTCGGCCGTCCTCGACGGCGATCTGGACGCGTTCATGCAGGCCGAGCTCGAGCGCGAGGCTACCGGCGCCGTCATTGGGGCGGGTGGGCCCAGGCCGGTGGCCGGATAGCGTGGCCGTTACCTACCGGCCGCCCCGGCCATCGGAATTGGCAGATTGCGCGCTCGTCTGGTATTCGGCTGTGGACGATTACATGGCCCGCCTCGGCCGGCCGCTCCCGACACCATACCTTGACCCACTCCTGACCCTGCTGCGGCACCTTCTGGCCACAGACCCGGAGCGCTTCCTCGTTGCCGTGGGTTCGGGACCTGCCGGTATCGGCCGCAGCGGCGAGCAGATCGTGGGCTTTGGGATCGCGGCCCAGCGAGAGCACGTGTGGTTTCTCTCTCAGCTGTATGTCTTGCCGCACCACCAGGGCCGGGGCATCGGCCGCGCCCTTCTGACGCAGATCCTGCCGTCGGTTGCCTCGGCACCGCCGGACGCCACGGGCACATCCGCCCAAACCCATCCCGGCGTCCTGGCGATGTGCACCGACTCCGCTCAGCCCGTCTCCAACGCCCTCTACGCCAGATTCGGCATCGTTCCGCGCCTGCCCGTCTTCAACCTCGTTGGCACGCCCAATCCGGCGGCCCTGTCGCGGCTGCCGGCCGACGTCGAAGCCGTGCCATTCGCCGAGAGCGATCCTGCCGCGGCCATCGACACGGTCGACAGAGCCATCCTCGGCTACGCCCACCCTGCGGACCATGCACACCTGCGAGCGACCGGCAGAACCGGCTTTCTGTATCGCTCCAATGCCGGTGACACGCTGGGCTACGGGTACAGCTCCGAGGCAGGCCGCTTCGGACCGGTCGCCCTCCTAGACGAGACCCTCACTGCGCCGGTCCTCGGCCATCTCATGACCGTCGTTCGACCGCGTGGGGCGACAACCGTTTGGGTCCCAGGTGCCAACGACCGGGCTATGATCGCCTTCCTGAGGGCCGGCCTGCGGATCGAAGGTTTCCCGGCCCTCCTGTGCTGGTCGCGCCCCTTTGGCGGTTTCGAACGGTATTTGCCGGCCAGCCTGGCACTCCTGTGAGCACCGCGGGCCCATCGTCCAGCCGGATCGGTGCTAGCCTCATGCCATGGTGAGCCCGGAGACTTCCGATTCCAAACCGAGCCAGAACCGCCGACCCGACGCGCCCGACGCGCCCGACAGCGAACCGCCGAAGCCCGTTCCCACGAGAATCGTGCTGGCCATGCAGGGCGTGACCAAGTCGTATCCCAACGGCCGAGTGGCGCTCCGGGGAGTGGATCTGATGGTCCCGGAGGGGGACTTCGTCTTTCTGGTCGGGCCATCCGGCGCCGGCAAGTCGACCGTCATCAAGCTCCTCATCAGAGACGAACTGCCGACCAAAGGCCTGGTCCTCCTCGACGGCCGCGATCTGGGGCGACTCAAGCGCCGCGACGTCCCGAAGGTCCGTCGCAGAATCGGCGTCGTCTTCCAGGACTTCAAGCTCCTGCCCAACAAGACGGTCCGCGACAACGTCGGCTTCGCCCTCGAAGTCACCGGCGCGCGGGCCAAGGACATCGCGCCCGCCGTCGATCGCGTCCTCCGGGTCGTGGGCTTGACCGGCCAGGCGGACCAGCTCCCCGGCCAGCTTTCAGGCGGCGAGCAGCAGCGGACCGCAATCGCCCGGGCCCTTGTCCACAACCCGCGACTCTTCATCGCCGACGAACCGACCGGCAACCTGGACCCGGTGATCAGCTGGGAGATCATCCAGCTCTTGCTCCGGATCAACGAGCTGGGCGTCACGGTCTTGATGGCGACCCACAATGCCGAGGTCGTCACTGCCGTCCGCAAACGGGTCGTGGCGCTGGAAAACGGCCGAATCGTGCGCGACGAAGTCGGCGCCGCATACCACCGCGAGGACTGAATTGCTCGGATTCATCGCCTTCAGCGTCCGGCGCGCCTGGCACGGGTTCTGGCACAACGGCCTCATGAGCCTTGCCGCGACCGCCACGATGATCCTGATGCTCGTGCTCCTGTCCGGCCTGATCATCCTCCGGACCGGCCTGGAAGCGACGATCAGCTACGTCCAGAGTGAAGTCCAGGTGGTCGCCTATCTCAAGGATTCGGCCACTCCGCAGGACGTTGCCGCCCTGGAGACTTCTCTTCAGGCAATGCCGGAGGTGTCTTCGGTTGGCTATCTCTCGAAGGAGAAGGCCTACCAGGACTTCCTGGCCCGGCACCCGGACGAAGCCGACGTCATCAACTCTCTACCGACGAATCCGCTTCCCGCCTCGCTCCAGATCAACCTTGCAGACCCGAACAACTACGCCTCCGTGGCGACCTACCTCAACAAACAGCCCACCGTGGATCACGTCGTGAACATCAAGCAAACAGTCGACCAGCTGAACACGGTGATCAACGTTCTTCAGACGGGCGGGACGGTCCTTCTGGTCGTCGTCGGCCTAATCGTGCTGTTCATCGTCGTCAACACCATCCGCCTGGCCGTCGTCGCGCGCGCGGACGAGATCGAGATCATGCGCCTCGTCGGCGCATCGGATGCCTTCATCCGGTGGCCGTTCATATTTGAAGGGGCGCTCGTCGGACTACTGGGAGCCGGCGTAACGATTGTCCTGCTCTTCCTGGGCCAGGGGCCGATCACGAGCTTCCTGTCCGACTACTTCAAAGTCCTCCCGATCGAGGCCGGTGCCACGGTCGGACGGGACATCGCCCTGACCGTGCTCGGAACTGGGGTCGGGATCGGCATTCTCGGCTCGTACCTCTCCGTCCGGAGCTATCTAATCCGCTGATCGGCGACTCGATCGGCGCCGTTCCATTGCCCGAGGTTCTCGAGATGTCGTCCCCTCTGAATTCAGACGAGCCCATCCGGCCCGAGCCGGATTGCGATCAACCGAGTCCCGCTGCTCCCCGCGGGGGTCGCAGGATGGTGCCGTCCCGTTTCGGCCTGGTCCTGGTCGCCATCGTGGCCGGCAGCGCCCTGTTCATGGGCGGCTTCTCCCTGGGTGCCCGCGTCGCCACGACGCCGGGGACGCCGGCAGATCAGGAGACTCGCTTCGGCCCGTTCTGGGACGTCTACTCGCTGATCCAGAGCGACTATGCGGGTTCGCCCAGGCCCAGTCAGGACCAGCTGGTTCAGGCCGCGATCAAGGGCATGATGGAGAGCCTCAACGATCAGTGGTCTTACTACCAGGCGCCCGAAGATTTCGCGAATTCGCTCCTCAGCGTCGGCGGCCAGGCCGAGGGCATAGGCGTGCAAGTCCAGCTCCAGCCTGTGGATCCTGCCTCGACACAGAGCTGCACCAAGATCGGCGACGGCTGTGAGATGGCCATCATCAAGCCCATCGTGGGATCGCCCGCCGACGCCGCCGGCATCCTGCCCGGTGACGTGATCGCCACGGTCGGAGGCACGTCACTGGACGGCCTCACGCTCGACCAGGCCACAGCCCTCATCAAGGGCAAGGAAGGCACTCCGGTGACGCTCGGGCTGCTGCGTGGCACGCAATCGATCCAGAAGACGATAGTGCGCAAGGTGTACAGCCAGCCGGAAGTCGAGGTCAGAACGCTGGCCAACGGGGCCGTCGCCTACATCCACGTAACCGGCATGAACGAACCCGCCAGCTCCCAATTCGACCTGGCTCTCTCGGCGGCCCTGACCGCCGGCCAGCACGATGTCATCCTGGACCTCCGAGGAAACCCGGGCGGCTATGTGGCCGATGCCGTCAAGATCGCCAGCGAGTTCATTCCCTCGGGCGTCATTGCCTATCAGATGGACTCCAAAGGCAAGACGACCGAAGTCACCGCCACATCCGGCGGTCATGCGACCGACCCATCTACGCACCTCGTCGTGCTCATGGACGGCAACACAGCCTCTGCGGCCGAAATCCTTGCCGGCGCCCTGCAGGCCCGCGGCAGAGCCAAGCTCGTCGGCTCCAAGTCCTACGGCAAAGGCGTCGTCCAGGAGTGGCTGCCACTCCCGAACAACTTCGGCGGCATCCATCTGACCATCGCTCGCTGGCTCACTCCTGCCAGGGTCTGGATTCAGGGCAAGGGCCTCCAGCCGGATGTCCCGATCGACTCGAGCAACGCCCGAGCGGGGACCGACCCGGTCCTCGACGCCGGGCTGGCCCAATTCGGCCTTCCGCCCGAGCCGGCCCCGTCGGCCGGTTCAGGCGCCTCGACGTCCCCGGGTGCGGGCGCAAGCGCGGGCTCGTCCCCGGTCCCGAGCCCGGCCCCGAGCCCGACCGCCGGCTGAAGCCCCCTTCTCGCGCCATCAAGATTCCTGCGCCCGCTTGCTCCGGGCCAAGTTCAGAGGAGACGTTGCGGCGCAACGCCGGGCTTATGATGCGGGCGCCAGGAAGCCCGACAGATCGACTGCCTCCGCCGCGCTAACCTCGAAGGACTCCGATGAAGACCAATCCCATCACCGATCGCATCTATGCCCTCCACGCCGATGTCCAGACCGAGGACCGATTCGAGGGTCTGTGGCCGCTGCCGACCGGTATCACGCTCAACTCGTATCTGGTCAAGGGCGACAAGATCGCGCTCATCGATCTGGTTCGCGACTGGGGCGGAGCGCTCGAATCGCTCGAGGCCGAACTGACCCGGGCTGGCGTCAAGCTTGCCGACGTGGACTACCTCGTCCTCAATCACCTCGAGCCAGACCACACCGGCTGGCTGGCCGAGTTCCGGGCCATCAACCCGGGGGTCGAGATCCTCACCACCGCCAAGGGCGTGGCGCTCGTCAACTCCTTCTACAACGTGACCGAAGGCCTGCGGGCCGTGAAGACGGGCGACCAGCTGGACCTGGGAGCCGGCATGGTCCTCGAGTTCATCGAGACGCCGCACGTCCACTGGCCCGAGACTATGTGCACCTTCGAGCCGGCGTCTGGGACGCTCTTCACCTGCGACGCCTTCGGCTCCTACGGCACGCTCGGCGACCGCGTCTTCGACGACGAATTCGACGAGGCGGAGCACGCGCGGTTCGAGACCGAAAGCCTGCGCTACTACGCCAACATCCTCGCCACCTTCGGCAACTTCGTGCAGCGCGCCATCGACGAGATCGCGGCTCTGGACGTCAAGGTGATCTGCCCGAGCCACGGCATGGTCTGGCGCAGGGATTCCCAGAAGGTCATTGATCGCTACACCAAGTACGCCGGGTACCGGGACGGCCAGCGCGAGCCGGAGATTTGCGTCGTCTGGGCCACGATGTACGGCAACACGGGACGCGGCCTGGCCGCCGTTATCGAGGGCATCGAGTCGGAGGGCATGGCCTACACCATGCACCGCGTCCCCAACGAGGACCCGTCGTTCATCCTCGCCGACGCCTACAAGAGCGAGGGCATCCTCATCGCCATGCCCACGTACGAATACAAGATGTTCCCGCCGATGGCCTACGTGCTGAGCCTCTTCGACCGCAAGCGCGTCCAGGGGCGGACGGTCCTGCGCATTGGATCGTGGGGCTGGATCGGCGGTGCCAAGAAGGAGTACGAGGCGGCCATCGAACCGCTGGAGTGGAACAGCCTGGAGTCCGTGGAGTGGTCCGGCACCCCGGACCAGGACGTGCTGGCCACTCTTCGCGAGAGCGGCAAGGAGCTAGCGCGCGCCGTCAAGGCCGCCTGCGCAACCCCGGTCACGGCCTGACCGGGCCTATCCTGGCGACGGCCACCAGAAATGTTCAGAACCCAATGGACGACTGCCCGGCGTAGGCGCCGATCCGCGGGCGTGCTCGAAGTGGGCTGGCTCGTTACGGGAGAGAAGATCCGGACCGAGTCGGATCAGATCGCCCTTCTGAGCCTGTTGCGCCTTTCTCCGGCTTCCCATACGATGCCGGAGAACGAAAGGAGGTGATGTGCAGTGATAGATAGTCCGATGCGCTGCACCACCTCGCTCGGAGCCGCTCTCTAGTAGAACGGACACCGTGCGGGTGGTGCGACAAAGACGCAGTACCGAATGCCGGTCCTTCGGGGCCGGCATTCGTGCGCTCAGCGGCCTCCGGTCCGCTACCCTCGTCACAGCCAAACCGCACCGAACCCAGGAGCCCGCCATGGGCGAAGAAAAGACCGTCGCCCAAAACAGAAGAGCTCGCCACGAATACTCGATCGAGGATTCGTTCGAGGCCGGCATCGTCCTGACCGGGACCGAGATCAAGTCGGTTCGCGTCGGGAAAGTGAGCCTGGCCGAAGCCTACGCGCGCATCGACCACGGCGAGGCGTGGCTGGTCGGCGCCACCATCCAGCCCTGGGAGACGGGCAATCGCTACAACCACGAGCCCAAGCGGCCTCGCAAGCTTCTCATCCACCATGACCAGATCCTCGGCCTGCTGCTGAAGACCAAGTCCAAGGGCCTCACACTCGTCCCGCTGAAGATGTATATCACCACGCGAGGCCGAGCCAAGCTTGAGATAGGCCTGGGCCGCGGCAAGCAGCAGCATGACCGCCGCAACGACATAGCCGACCGCGACTCGCGCAGGGAGATGGAACGCGAGATGGCCGACTCGGCACGCGGGCGGACAAGATAGGCGGCGGACGCGGCGTGCGCCCGGAGCCCCACCTGACAATCACTGAGGGAGAACCAATGGAGCCGACCGACCCGCAGATCCATGCCCGGTACACGATTGGCCGCTCCGAACGGATCGCCGTGGCAGTCAAGACGAGCCGAGGATCCAGGTTCAACATCTTCGTAGGGTTTGTCTGCCTGATCCTGGCCGCCACCACGCTCGCGATGCCGCTCGTGTCTCTTGGTTACATGGTGTGCTCGGCGGCAATGCTGACGGGCTTCTGGATGGTCCCGATCGCGCTGTGGTCCGTCCGCAAGGAAGGCCGTCTCTCCCCGGAGATCGACTTCGCGGCCGGCGAGGACGGCGTGAGAATCGAGACCAAATCCGGCAAAGGGACGCTGACGTGGCCAATGATCAAGGGATTCCGCGAGTGGCCGGAGGCGTTCCTGATCGACATCGGCCCTCGGATGAACCTCTACGTTCCAAAGCGAGCCTTCGATGCCGCGCAGATTGGAGCCTTGCGCAACCTCCTGACCTCCAAGCTCAGGCCCGCCAAGTCCTGACACGTCGGGAACGAATCGGTCGTACCGCTGCGTCAATATCTCCGAGATGGCAGACCGACACGATCTGGTCGTTGCAGCCAAAGCCGGTGACGGCGACGCATTCATGGATCTGGTCCACCTGGAAACGCCCGAGGCGTTCCGGCTGAGTCTGGCCATCCTGCGCCACCCATCCGACGCGGAGGACGCGCTCCAGGAAGCATTCGTGCGTGCCTGGCGCGAGTTGCCAAGGCTGCGCGACGCAGAGCGCTGGGCGGCCTGGTTCCGCAGGATCACGGTCAACGCCGCGATCGACACGGGCCGCCGCAAGAAGGCCATGCGGATCGTGCCACTCGCTTTCCACGAGCCGCCGCCCGCGTCCGACGCCTCGGCGGGCTTTGCGGAGCGCGACGAAGTCACCCGTGCGATGGGCCATCTCGATGCCAACGATCGAGCCCTGCTGGCGCTCCGCTTCGGTCACGATCTCGAGCTGCCCGACGCCGCGGCCGCACTCGGGATCCCTCTGGGAACCGCCAAGTCACGGCTCCACCGCGCCCTGGGTCGCATGCGCAAGGAACTGGAGAAAGTCGATGAGCTTCAACGACATCGAGAGTCTCCTTCGGGAGAAGCTGGGCTCCGGGTCGAGCCGACCCCTACCGAGCCCGGACTTTGAGGATCGGGTCCACAGGTCGCTGACTCCGCGAGTGGCCGGAGGTCACCGACGGCTCCGCGCCTTGGAGGGGTTGATTGGCCTCGCGGCGGTCGTCGCCGTGGTGGCCGTCGCCGGTCCCTGGCTGCTGGCCCCGCACTCCGGCGGCGTCGGCCCGGCAGGGTCCAGGACGGCCGTGCCATCGGCCGCCGCGAGCACATCGAGCGTTCCGCTGGCCCACGCCCAGAAGTGGTTCCTCGCCTTCGACTACCCGGCCGCGTGGAAGCTCGTTGACCAGAAGGTTCTGTCAATGGCCGACCCAGACCCGTTGGTCCACTTGACCTTTGTCGGCTCAGACTGGGCGACCACCGTCCGGTCGGTCGGTTTCGTGGGAACCGGCTCGGCAACGGACGAGTGCGTCGGCCCGGATCCCAGCCAGGCCGTCGAGGTGGTCTGCACGACCAAATGGGCGTTGCCCGAGGGCAGCGTCGAGGTCCGCTTCCTCGTGGCAGCGGACGCGAGATGGAACGGCCTGTCCGCCATCGACGGATTGACTCTCCCCGGCTACACGCAAACGACCATCGACGGGCTGCCGGCTCTATTCCAGAAGAGCACCAACTCGATCACGACTCCCGCACTTTTCACGCCGGCCACTCAGGTCGTCCCCGACGCCGACGAGGTTCTCTCGTGGCTGCTCCCGACCCAGCACATGCTCGACGGTGTCTTTGAAGTCGATGCCGCCATTCGCGGGCCGAATGTAGCCGAGCTGGACGCAAGGGTTCGGGCGATGATGGCGAGTCTGCGGTGGGAGCCCGAAAATGGCCTGCCGACGGACCCGGCGGCCCTCCAAGCGGCCGGCAAGACCGCCGCCAAGACGGCCCTCACATGGCTGAGGACCTCGATCATGGGCAGGCTCTGGCAGTACTCCGGCAAGCACCTGTTCGATTGCTTCCCAAACGTACCCGGCGAGAGCGCGGCCGCCACCATCACGAGCAGCGAGCAACATCCGCTGACGAAGCCCCTGCGTGTCACTTGCACGACCGAGATCGCCCCGAACGTCATGCATGGCTGGACGCTGTCACTGACGCATTCCTGGGCTGCTGGTCCGGACTACGCCGCGGGCCGGTCGACCGGTCTCTTCGACCTGGCACCCGACGGCACCGTCTCGGAGATGGATCAGCAGCGGGAGGGATGGACCTACGACGTCTACCCGAATCAGGGCTCGAACGGCCCGGGCTGAGTCGGCGCCCGCCCCTCGCCCGACTCTCGAATTGACCTGCGGCGGTGGCGCTGTACAATCCGCGGGCGCCAGGCGCTCGGCCGTCACGGTCGGACGCCCAGCTCGGTTGCCGCTCTGTGGGGATGCGTGGTTTCGNNAGGCCTCGTAAAAAGGAGCCCAAAAGAAGTAACTGGCAACAACCAGTCGACTCTCGCCCTCGCTGCTTAGGCAGTAAGGTGAGCGTGGAAGCAGCCTCACCTCCGTGGGTTGTGGAAGCGTCATTCAGCGGAGGTGCGGTTCTGGGTAGCGTCGCGTAACCGGAACTAAAGCCCGCAAGGGAACGTGACTGGAGCGTCCGGCAGACTGCCGATGGCCGTCCGGGCGCTCGACGACAAATCATCGGACACGCTCGTAGTGGTCTCCGGCGAAGGTTTCTGGACGGGGAGTTCGACTCTCCCCCATCTCCACCAATTCTTTGTCTTCCCGGCTCGGCCCGCAATGGGCCGCCGTGGCCGCCCCCTGTTGACATCCGGCGAGCGACTGCCTAGTCTCTGCCTACCTAGTTATCCGATACACCTCAAGTTGAGGTAGCAGCCGAAGATGCGGGGCAAGATCAGGGCGCAACTGCTCAAGGGGACCACGACGCTGCTCGTTCTGACCGTCCTCCGCGACGGCGAGCTATACGGCTACGAGATCGCGCAGCGGATCCGCGAGCGGAGCGGCGGCGCCTTCGTCCCGAGCGAGGGCTCGCTATATCCAGCGCTCCATGCCCTCGAGGCCGACGGCGCCCTCGAGACCAGCTGGCGCGAGAGCGATCGCGGCCCCCGACGCCGCTACTACAAGATCACGAAGTCCGGTTTGGCGATGCTCGAAGAGCATGCCCAGGAGTGGGCGGCCTCCTCGCTGAGCACGGGCAAGGCGATGGGGGAGGCCAACAGGTGACGATCGACTGGCTATTCGCCATCGTCTGGCTGGGAGGCTTCGGTGCCTTTCTCATCGCGGCGGTAGCCCTCGTCCGTCGAAGCGAGCGCCGCCTGAGCACAGGACCTCGAGACCAATACACCACCGTGCCCGGCAGCGACACCTCCGACCAGATTTCCGCATACCTGGACCGGATGTCCTCCGAGCTCGCCCTGCCGGCTGCGGACGTCGCAGAAGTCCGATCTGAACTGATCGACCACCTCGAGGACTCGATAGCCGCCCTGGAAGCGGAAGGCTTCACTCACGATGAGGCGCTCCGCGAGGCCCTCGGCCGCCTCGGCCCAGCCGCGGAACTCGGCCGGCAGCTGCGCGCCGCCCATCAATCGACCAGGCGGCTCCTGGCCGGTGCCGGCGGCGGCGTCTTCGCGGCTGGGGGCGGTTTCGTTCTGGGCTACCTGGGCGGAACGGCGCTGGCCTTCGTGCTGGTGATCGTGATGGCCGCGGGCGCGGTTCTGTTGGGCCACCTCGGCGTCCCTCTGCCGGATCTCACTTCGTCGACGGGGGGCTCTGTTGGAAATGCTCTGATGTTGAGCTTCATGCTCGCCTTTGCCGCCCTGTTCGCGACCCGCTACGCGGTCCGCACTTGCGCAGGTCTGAGCCGGCGCGCCCCAAAGACGGTCGCGAGCTTCTGGGCCGCGGCCGGGCTGATTCTCTTCGGTGCGTGGGCGCTCTTCGGAATTCGCGGCACGCAGAGCTGGCCCGGCGCCGCCTCCGAATTGTGCATTCCTCTGGCCGCGGTCGTCGGTGCCGTCTACAGGATTGAGCGGCCCATGCCGCACGTCGGTCGTTGGGCTGCAGTGGTGGCCGTCCTGTCGATGGTTGTCCTGGTCGGGGGCGTGGCTCTCATGTACGGGGTAAGCTACTCGTCATCCGGCAGCTCTGGGTCCTTCCAGGAGTCCGACCTGCATCTCGATCTGGTGGCTCCTGTGGCGCCCGAGACCTGGCTGCCTGCGGCCGATATGGTCGTGATCTCGCAGAACGGGAACCAGACTGCCTACGCCGATCTCTCCGCCCAGCTGTTCGCCTCGTCCGGGGGGTCGGCTCCGCTTCCGGTGGCTCCGGTTCTCGCCAACTGGAGCGATCTGCGGTTCGAGGCCTGGCACGCGCTGCCGTTCATGTCGGACTCAGGTCAGCTCGGGATCGACACCACGTACGCCACTCCATTCGCGGTTCAGCCTGCCGTCCTCCAGGGCGACTCATTCCCGGCCACCTTCCACTTCGAGCACATGCGCGATGCCCGGTCGTGGTGGGTCGTTCTGACCGGCGTGGCTCCCGACGGCCATCGCTACCGGCTGGGAGACGGAACGGGCAACGAGGCCGATTTCAACGGCTCGGTCTGGGACTGGCTGACGGCGCCGCAATGAGAGGCCTCACGCGCTCGGGCGCGGCCGATGCGCCGCTCGCGGCCGCCCGCAAGAGAGTGCTCCGGGCTATAGACAATCCCGGGCAGGAGGCGCTGACCGGGCCGGCCATCCTGAGGCTCGAAGCCGAGCCGCGCACTCCGGCGGACGAGAGCCTCCTCTATCCCGCACTTCACGGCCTCGAGGCCGACTGGAAGATCGAGGCAGGCTGGGTGACTGATGTGAGAGGGGTCCGTCACCGAACATACCGGCGGCGGCGCCTGCCGAGCCCGACGAGCCTTCGGCCGCTTCGCCATAGGTAATAGCCCTCTATCGGCGGCCAACGTTGCCTGCGCGCACCCGAACCGCATCATTCCGGGGCCTCCCTCTACTCAAATCCGGCAATGGCTCTGCTATCTTTTGATCAGTTCTATCTTCGGCAATACACGCCGGAAGTAACGATGGACATAGCGCTCTCGCCAACCCGAATTGATTACTACAAGATGCTGGGCCTGGACCCGTCGGCCCCTCTTGAGGCTGTCCAGGGCGCCTATCGAATCCTCGCTCGCCACCTGCATCCCGACATCTCCGGCGATCCGTCCACCGCCGAGGCGATGACGCGCGCAAACAACATCTACCAGGCCCTGGTGGCCAAGCCCGTTCCGGCGGAATTCTCGATGGAACCCACCCCGGCGTACCAGCGAGCCCAGTCCGGTTCCGGCTCCCTCTCGGCCTATCGCCAGGCGATGGCCAATTTCGCGAGTCACATCGGCCAGAAGGTCGACATTCTGGCCTGAGGCATCGGCCCCGGCGAGCTCCTCGTCGGCTCCCTCACGGAATGACTCCGCCCTTCGCCTATTCTTTCGGCCATGTCCAACACGGCCGGTTCTCCCCGTAGAGGCCTTCGAGGTCTCCTGGTGGACCTCGAGCCAGTCAAGCGCGACCGCGACTTCCGGATGCTGTGGCTCGGCCAGCTCGTCAGCGGCCTGGGCCGCCAGGTCACCGTGGTGGCCCTCCCGTTCGAACTCTGGCAGCTGACCCATTCCTCCCTGTCGATCGGGCTCCTGGCGCTGGTCCAACTCGTCCCGATCCTCGTCTTCTCACTGGGCGGAGGGGCGGTGGCCGACGCCGTCGATAGACGCCGGCTGTTGATTGTGACGCAGGCGCTTCTCGCGGCCTCCAGCCTTTGCCTCGCCATCCTCGCCTATCAGCCAAGCCCCCCAATCTGGGCCATCTACGTCGTCGCGTTCGTGGCCGCCGGTGTCGGCGCAGTGGACCAGCCCACCCGATCTTCCGCGATCCCTCGGCTGGTTCCTCGTGAGCGCGTTCCTGCCGCAATCGCCGTCAACTGGCTGAGCGGCCAGACGGTCGCGGTGGCCGGTCCGGTCGCAGCCGGCCTGCTGATCGCCGTCTCCGGCGTCGCAACCGCATTCGCCTTCGACGTTGCCACATTCATGGCCAGCCTCATCGCCCTGCTCCTGATCGCCCCGATCCCGCCCCATCCGGAAGCAACGCGACCGAGCCTGCGATCCATAGCCGAAGGCCTGCGTTTCGCCCGCGGTCGACGGATCGTCCTGGCCACCTTCGCCATCGATCTCAACGCCATGATCTTCGGCATGCCCAACTCCCTGATGCCGCAGCTGGCACTGACGGTGTTCAACACCGGAGCGGCCGGCTACGGACTCCTCAACGCGGCTCCGGCCCTCGGCGCGCTGGTCGGGGCGGCGTTCAGTGGCTGGGTGGGCGGCGTCCGGCGGCCGGGTCGCGGCGTGGTGCTGGCCGTTGCCGGCTGGGGCGTCGCCATCGCGGCCTTCGGCCTCCTGACGGCAAGCTTCCCGCTGGCTCTGTTGTGCCTGGCCTTCGCCGGCGGCGCGGACGTCGTCAGCTCAGTCCTGCGCGCATCGATCGTCCAGCTTGCCACTCCCGACCATATCCGCGGCCGAGTCTCGTCCATCAACAGCCTGGTGGTTACGGGCGGACCCCGCCTGGGCGATGCCGAGGCGGCCGGAGTGGCGGCAATCGCAGGACCGCAGTTCTCGGTCGTTTCGGGCGGAGTCCTATGTCTGATTGGGCTGCTGGCAGTCGTGCGTAAGTTCCCCGAGCTGCTCGCGTACGAGCACGGGAGCCCTGATCCGTAGGCACGGCCGCGCCGCGGACACAAACGAGCCGGCGCGTGGCGCCGGCTCGTCCTGGTTACGAGAATCTCGACTCGGACCTATCTCGTCCCGCGACGCCTCCTCAGGAGGATCGTCGGCAGGGCAATCAACACCGCCGCGGGCGTGGGGGTCGGCTTGGGCGTCGGCGTTGCCACCGGCGGCGGAGTGCCGCCGATCTGTAACTGGCCGTCTACCGGGCTGTATAGCGAAGCCCAGCGGTCGTGATGGATGACCGCGCCGGACGCATCCTTCACCGTGCGGGTGACGGAAGTTGAGAAGCCGTCGGTCGTCACTTCCGCCGCGTACGTCTGACCCGGCTTGAGGGTGGTCACGTACTGCGGCGACTTGGTAGACGCCTTCACGGGCCTGGTCTCCGAAGCCTTGTTGTCCCCGGTCCATATCACCGTTCGGTGCAGCGGCAGACTCCACAGCTGGATCGTGATGTGGCTCTTGGAATGCGTGGTCCACGCCCGGATCAAGATCGGGTTGGGCGTGTCGTTCGTCCATCTGAGATCCCAGATGTTGGTTCCGTTGGAGTAGACCGTGGCATCCCTGCCAATCGGGTAGCGGTTGATGAAGTAGTAGTGCGCATGGCGTTCGTCGATCTGGAGACCGGCCGTCGCCGCGGCATTGAACATCGTCGTCGACGCGGAGCAGATGCCTCCACCCATTGCGCCGGTGTGGTCGCTATGACCGCCTACGATGACGCCACCCATGGCGAAGCCGTGTGCCGCATCGATTGGACCAACTGCGCCGAGGAAGCTGAACTGCTCGCCTGGACCGACAACCTGGGCGTTCAACCGCTCCGCCGGGACACGGATGTTGGCGCCATTACCATTGGCCGGGCCCTGGAAGAAGTTGATTGTCTGAGTGCCGATAACCACGTACTTGCTGACGTCAGTGGCGGCATTGATCGCTGGATTGATCGAGGCAGTAGTCACCTCAATGCTTGCCAGGGTGCTACCTCCCGCGGTGAGGCCGTCGAGGTAGGACGAAATCGCCGCCGTGGTCGCATTCAGGTCTATGCCGACGCCGTTGTTGCCCACATTCAGCTTGGTTGGCCTGCCCGAAACGCCGAACAGCGCCGACGGCGCAGTCGCGGCAACGTTGGCTTTGGCCGAGATGCTCGTCAGATAGGCCTGGACCTGGGCCGGATCGACGGCCGGTGCATAGGTGCCGTCCTGGCGCGCCCCAAAGACGATCCAGCTGTTCACCTGATCCGCCGTAATCGTCCAACTATGAGGAACCCACTTCCCCGGCAATGGCTTGGGCGGCGTAGTCCAGGTGAGTTTGAGGCTGACGGCCATCTTGCTTGCGAGGGCGATCGCACGCTGGGCGTCCACATCGCTGACCTGTGGCCTCAGCGTCACGAACGAACCGCCCGCCTGCAAGTCGGCCGGGGCGCTGGTTTCGCTCAACTGGTCGATGATCGTTGCTCCAATCGACCCTTCGTCAATGCCGCTCCCGGATGCGGACGGCGTAATGCTGAAGGCGCCGCCCTTGTTGGTTGCCTGAGCGTCCTGAGCAGGTATCGAGCTCGACCCGACAACGTCATGGATGTGTTGGGCTAGAGCGGTCGGATTCATCGAGATCACAACGGGGAGGTCCTGGCCGAAGAGTGCGGAATGGATCACGTTGGCGGCGTCGGCCATTGGATTACCGGTGTGGCCCAAGGACAACGCCGCGTCGGCCATGACCTCCAGATCCGGACCGCGCTCCACCTGCTGGAAAGTAATGGTCGTTGCACCTACAGGGGTGGTGACCGTTACCTCGCCCTGGCCAAGATACGAGTAGCCGGACTTCAATCTGGCAATGGCCTCTTCCCGGGTAGCGCCCGAGAGTTGGACGGACCCGACGCGCACGCCCGGAACGACACGATTGTTGTAGGACCCTGCGAAGCTGAATGCCGCGACCGAAAGGAGAACCAGGGTCACGGCTGCTCCCAACACGAACGCAACGGCAAAGCCGACCACTCGAAGGTCGACGCCCGCAAGCGCCGCGAACCGCGGCATCCGTGGTTGCGGCGGCGAAGCCTTCCGGGCCTTGGGCGGCGACTCTCGTTCGCCCGCGACCTCGGACCTCCCAGGTTTCGATGACTTCCGGACGGCGGACCGCCCCGGCGCGGAGGCACCAGGGGCCTTGCTTTGCTCCTTGAGCCCGTACGGTTCGAGCGAGTCCTTAGTCATCTCTACCCTTTTCTTCCGCGCCGGTCGGCAATCGGCGCCACGGCAACGAACGGCATCGCGAATCAGCCGGGCTGCTGGGACCGGCGCTGCGATAGACGCGTGGCCTCAACTCCCCGTGACGTCGTCGCCACGAATCGTTGAGCAATATGCATCAGATTGCCACTCTCCAATGCGGTGGAAAGGGCCAAGGAACCCTGCTGCATCGGCGGAGCCGCCCGCCTGACGAACAATCAGGATCAGACGTCGCGCGGCAGCACGACGACGCGTCGGTTCGGCTCCTCGCCGATAGACTGCGTGCCGACGCGACCGTGATCGCGCAGAGCGAGGTGGATCCAGCGCCGTTCGAGGGCCGGCATTGGCTCCAGCTGGAGCATTTTCCCGGTCTCGACGACACGCTCTGCGGCCCGATTGGCGAGATCGCGCAACTGGCGTTCACGCCGGCCGCGATAGTCCTCGACGTCAACCAGAATCCGAGTCCACTCGCCAACGCGCTTGGACAGCAGGAGGTTGACGAGGTGCTGGAGGGCAGAAAGCCGCTCGCCCTTGCGGCCGATGAGGGCGCCGAGCGCTTCTTTCTCGTCGCCTTCGCCGACCACATTGAGGCGATTCGTTTCGCCAGCCGCGATCTCGACGCGGACATTGAACTCAAGCTGGCTCATGACCTGCTCGAGGATCTCCTTGGCCGCGGCCATGGCCTCCGGCGTGACCTCGGCTGAGTCCTGGCGCTCCGTGTGCGGGTTGTCTCGAGCGGCGGCGACCTCGGCCAGCTCCTTGGCGGTCAGCCCGGGCTGTGGGCGAGTCGGGCCGTCGTGCCGCGGACCACGATCGGGCCTGCCTCCACCACCGGCGGGGCGAGGGCCGCGATCTCGATCGAAATGTCCACCACCGGCGGGGCGAGGGCCGCGATCGGCGGATGGGCGAGGGCCGCGATCGGCGGCGGGGCGAAGGCCGCGGTCGGCGGATGGGCCGCGATCGTCGCGCCAGGCAGGGCGCGGGCCACGGTCACGGTCGTGTCCGAAGTCACGCTCGTGTCGTGGGCGCTCTTCCCGATCGTGGGCCGGCGCAGGAAGCGGAACCTGGGCCGCGGCTTCTCGCTTGGGAGTGGAGCCGCCGAGAAGGGACCGGGGAGCGGCCAGAACCCGGGCGGGCTCGGCTCCCATTCCCAGAACGCCCCGGCTCCCGGGCGTCAGGATCTCGAAGTCAAGCTCGTCGAGGCCTACACCAAATTCGTCTCGGGCTCCACGCAGAGCTTCCTCCACCGTCTTGCCGGTGAACTCGCGGTAAGCATCGCGAAAGGCAGTCATGTCAGCGTCGTCTCCCTCTACGGCTCGTGCGCTTGTGCGTGTTGGGTCGAACAGTCGAGGCCGCCGATGCCCACCGCTCTTCCGGCTGATGCCGGCTGGCTGCCAGCGACTTGCCGGAGTTCGTTGGCTGGGGCATGGAGACCGGGAACCTTGGAGTGTGGTTTCGCGCGAAGCCCGGGTTCCAGCCAAACAGCGGGAACATGGAGCCCCACCCGACGATCAGGAACTGCTGAACGATCGAGAAGACCGAGGTGGTGATCCAGTAGACAAAGAGTCCGGCCGGCAGGAAGCCGCCGTAGATCACCGAAAAGAACGGGAAGATCACCATCATGGTGCGCTGGGTGCCCGCTTGCGTGTCGCCCTCGGCGGCCGGCGGCATTAGCATCCGGCTCTGAACAAACTGCAGGAAGCCGGCCATCAGGGCCAGAGCGCTTACGCCGAGGGTGAAGACAACCAAGTTCAGGTTGAAGAGGACCTGCGGCTGACCGATGTTGATCCCAAAGATGACCGTGTTTATGCAGGACAAGCTCATGTCGGGCTTGCCATTGGCCAACAGATGGGCGGGGCAAGTAATCGACGGAATGAGATTGACTCCGAACACCCTGAACATTGCGCTCGGGTCGAAGTTGGTGAGGCCGTCCCGAATGACCCAGTACATCGGGAAGAGGAGGCCCATCTGCAGCAGAGACGGCAGGCATCCGGCCGTCGGGCTGACGCCGCGCTCCTTGTAGAACTCCTGGGTGGCCTTCTGGATAGCCATCCGGTCGCCCTTGTATCGGCGATTGAGTTCCTTGGTCAGTTCCCGCAGCTCGGGGCCCAGGATCTGCATTCTCTTCTGAGAAAGGATCTGGCGGGCCGAGAGCTTGACCGTAACCAGCCTGATCATGATCGTCATCAGGATGATCGCAACCAGGATGTTGCCCGTCAGGGCGTAGAGCCCCACCAGAAGCAGGAAAAGCCCCTGGAAGATAGGCGTGAAGAGGAAGCCCAGGAGCGAGACCGGATCCGCCCCGGGGTTCGCCGGCGCCAACGGCTGAGGAGCCGTCGTGGGCTTGGCCGATGGGGACTCTGCTGCGGTCGGCGATGCAGTCGGCGCCGGGGCATTGACAGCCGCCACGGCATGCGTCGAGGAGTTGGTATCGGCTGCGAGAGCTGTCCCGCACGCCGCAACGGCGAATAGAGCCAGGGCGAGGAACAGCCCGAAAGCGGCCCATCGTGCTCGGGACCGAGTACTTGTACTTGGGGAAGGCTTGCGCCTAGAGGAGTTCATGTCAGCGCACTGGGTCGTAGCCACCGGGACTCCACGGGTGGCAGCGAGCGATTCGACGCATTCCCATCCAGCTCCCTCGAAGCAAACCGTACTTGGTGATTGCCTGCTCGGTGTAGACAGAGCAGGTTGGCTCGAAACGACAGACCGACGGACGCCAGGCGAACAGGCGGCGGTATAGCCTGATGAGCCCGATTCCGACCGTTTTCACGAGGCGGTGCGCCCTCCAAGAACCCCTCCTCGGCGGAGAAGGTTTTGTAGTGCGCCCGCTAGTGTTTGGAAATCCGCGCCGATGACAGGCGCTCGGGCGATGATAAGAACGTCCCAGCCGGGCTGGAACGAGGGCGCCATCACCCTGAGCGCTTCACGAAGTCGCCTGCGCACTCGGTTCCGAACTACTGCTCCGCCGAGCTTGCGTCCGGTCGATAGGCCGAAGCGCGTCTCCTCGAGGCCGGTCTTTCGGACTCGCACCACCAATAGGGGATGGGACCTGACGGTTCCCTCTCCCTGGAGCGCCGCGAAATCCTCGGGCCTGGAGAGCATCACCAGCCGCGGCGGATTGTGGCCGCGGTCCGTTGTCAGACCGTGAGCTTCTTGCGGCCGTGAGCGCGGCGGGCGGCCAACACCCGGCGTCCCCCGGGGCTCTTCATCCGGGCGCGAAAGCCGTGTTCCTTGGCGCGATGCCGCTTCTTGGGCTGAAAGGTCTGCTTCATTGGAAGGTGTGTTTCTCTCCATACGGCCTCGGGGCCAGGATACCCCGAAAGGCACGCGAACGCGCCGGGCGCACGAAAGCGCTTTGGCGCGTCTGCCGGCGGATTATATGTGCGGGCAACTCAGAGTGTCAAACAGGCGACCTCCCCAGGAGGCCGATCGGATGTGATCTGAGGTGTATGGAGCGTATACTCCCTGGGAGTATACGATTAGTAACGGACCAGAGCCTTGCCCCGGCCGCTGGGGCGGTGCTATTCTTCCTCGGCCCGCGGCGCCAGACAACCCTGGGCATCGGCTCAAGGGAACCGTGAGGACGGTCAGGCAGCTCTGGAGGAGAGCCTGGAGTCAGAGGCTCACGGCGCACAAAGGCGATTGTTGGACCGGGTGTCCGTCACGATTCTGGCTATCCATTTCAGTCTTCTTCAGGACTAAGTCTGCCCCGATGGACGCAAAGCAAGTCTGGCGTGCCGCACTCGGAGAACTCCAAGTCTCCTTGTCTCCCGCCAATTACGAAACGTGGCTGCGTGACACCGTGCTCGTCGATGTCGACGACAATCGGTTCAAGATCGCGGTGCCCAACGGATTCGCTAAGGACTGGCTCGAGACCCGCTATCGCTCGTTGATCTCCCAGACGCTGGCCCGCATCGTCGGCTATAGCGTCCAGGTCGAGTTCATGGTTCGTCCGTCAGGCGAGGCCAGTGGCTCGAACGGCACGGCCGCCCCCGCCTCGGCACCTGCGGCGCCACAGCCGGTTCGCGTCGAGGCGACCCGAGTGGGAGCGCCCGAGGGCGCCTCCACCAACATAAACGCCCGCTACACCTTCTCCAACTTCATCGTGGGCTCGGCCAACCGCCTCGCTCATGCCGCGAGCCTCTCGGTGGCGGAGCGCCCCGGCCACGCCTACAACCCGCTCTTCCTGTACGGCGGCGTGGGCCTTGGCAAGACTCACCTGATGCATGCCATCGGCAATGCCGTGATGACCCGCTTCCCGCGCAAGCGCGTCGTGTACGCGACCAGCGAGAAGTTCACCAATGAATTCATCACCAGCATCCAGCAAGGCAAGATCGACGATTTCCGGGCACGCTACCGCCGGATAGATCTCCTTCTGATCGACGACATCCAGTTCATTGCGGACAAAGAACGAACGCAGGAAGAGTTCTTTCACACGTTCAACGCGATCCACGAGGACGGCAAGCAGATCGTGCTGTCGTCGGATCGGCCGCCGAAGGCGATCCTCACTCTCGAGGAGAGGCTCCGGAGCCGGTTCGAATGGGGCCTCATCGCCGACCTGACCGCGCCGGATCTTGAGACCCGCATTGCCATCCTTCGGGCAAAGGCTGAGGAGCAGGCCGTCCCGGTCAGTTCGGACGTCCTGGAGTTCATCGCTCGCAAGGTCGTGAGTAACATCCGCGAACTGGAGGGCGCTCTCAACCGGATAGTGGCCTACGCCAGCATGGGTGCCGTGCCCATCACCATCGAACTGGCCCAGGCGGTCCTGTCCAATGTCCTCTACAACCCCAAGAAGCGCCAGGTCACGCCCGAGCGGATCACGCGCGCAGTGTCGGACTACTACGGCGTCCAGATCGATGCCCTGAAGGGCCAGAAGCGCGACAAGGCCATCGTGGTGCCCCGCCAGATCGCCATGTTCCTGATGCGCGAGGAGACAGACGTCTCGCTGCTCCGCATCGGCGCCGAACTGGGTGGCCGAGACCACTCCACGGTCCTTCACGCCTGCGACAAGATCAACCGCGAGATGGGCATCAACGATGAACTGCGCCGAGAGCTGGCCGCGGTCCGGGAGCTCATCTACGCCGATTGACGGCCTCTCACTGATGCCAGCTCATGACCCTGACGGTTCTTCTCACCAATTTGGGCCTCGACTGGCCCAGTGGGACGATGATCTATACGCGCGATCTCGCGCTCGGGCGACGACGAAGCGCACCCTGAGAGTCCTGTGGCAGGGGCCCTCCATCGCCCGGCACCGACACGATTCGTGGACAAGGCCCCCGATTCTGTGGATAACCCTGCCCCGTTGTGGAGAAACAGGGCTTGAGATCCGCCGTCCATGTGAACGATTCGGGGCCCCTGGAGACCATCTAGACTCGTCCCGGAACTTCGTCCACCGAACTCACCGTCTGACGTCCCTCATTTGCACTAGTTCATCCACGTTCAGACCGCTTTCGTCCACCTTCGATTCGTGAGTGGCCAAGCAGCAAACCCACAGTCTCCACACCATTATTACGGTGATGACGGGATGAGAAGATAGATAGACAATCCACGTGGAGTAGGATCGCTGCCCGTCACCAGAATTCCTGACTCGCTGCCCACCTCGCTCGGACTCAGGGGAGTGAACCCAACGTGAAACTCTCGGTCATGCAGGAGAACCTAGCTCGGGGTCTCCAGGTTGTAACCAGGGCCGTGTCCACCCGGAGCACACTGCCGGTCCTGAACAACGTTCTCCTCCGCACGGAGGACGGCGGCCTGAAGTTGACCGCAACCAACCTCGAGATCGGAATGACGTACTGGGTGCCCGGAAAGGTCGATACCGGCGGGGCGATGACCGTGCCGGCTCGACTACTGACGGACATAGTGGCCGGTCTTCCTGCCAACGAACGAGTCGATCTGGAGCTCCAGGCTCAGGAGACGCTCCACATCCACGCAGGACACTTCGAGACGCGAGTCAAGGGCATCGATGCAGAGGAGTTCCCGGCAATTCCGATGGCGGGCGAGCGGCCGACCACGCGAGTCCCGCAGAACGTTCTGCGCAAGGCCCTGGGTGAAGTGACCTTCGCCGCCGCCACGGACGAGGCGCGACCCATCCTGACCGGCGTCCTGGCGAAGTTCGAAGGAGACAAACTGACGCTGGCCGCGGCCGACAACTACCGCATCGCGGTCAAGACACTGACCATCCTTGATCCGGTAGAAGAGACGAGCGTCGTCGTTCCCGCTCGCTCACTGCACGAGTTGTCGCGAGTTCTGTCGGACACCGACGATCCGGTAGACATCGTTCTGTCGCCGAGCCGAAACCAGATCCTCTTCCACATCGAGGGTTTCGACCTGGTCAGCCGGCTGATCGACGGCCAGTTCCCCAATTACCAGCAAGTTCTGCCGAAGGGCTTCACGACCAAGGCGACGGTCGATCGGGACCAGCTGCTGGCGGCCGTCAGACTCGCCAGCCTGATCGCCAGCTCGTCGGCCAACATCGTCAAGCTGCATGTCGGCAAGGAAGCTGAGATCGGGCTGACGGTGAGCGCGGCAGCCGACGTCGGCGACAACAAGAGCGACGTCGAAGCGACGGTTGAAGGCGACGGAACCACGATCGCTTTCAATGCCCGCTACTTGATAGATGTCCTGACCAACGTTGACGCGGACCAGTTCTCCCTCGAGCTGAACGGGCCGCTTTCACCCGGCGTCTTCCGGCCGGTCAGCGACGCGCAGTACACGCACGTCGTCATGCCGGTCAAGACGACCTCCTAGGAGACGCAGATCTCCGAAGCTCGTCCAGTCGCCTCTCACCAGAGACCGGCGGCGATCTTTCGCTCTCTGGCGATCCGGAATCTCCGGGGCTATGCGACGCTGGACATCGAGTTCGGCCGTGGACCGCAACTCATCTGGGGACCAAATGCGGCCGGCAAGACCACTCTGCTCGAGGCCGTGGTTCTGCTTGGGCTCGGACGCTCCCACCGGACCACCACTGACTCCGAGTTGATCCGCTGGGGCGCCGATTTCCTGCGGCTCGAAGGTGCGATGGCTCGCGCCGAGGAAGAGCGGCCCGATGCCGCTCCGGCGGCTCCGGGCCAGCCAGTAGCGACCCTGGAACTGACCCTCCAGGCCGGTGGTCGCAAGAAGATCCAGGTCAACGGCGTTCCGAGGCGGCCGGTGGCACTCTCTGAGCACCTGAGAACCGTTCTCTTTGCCCCTGAGGAGATGCTCCTGGTAATCGGGCCGCCAACGCTGCGACGGACGGCCCTGGACGGTCTCACGGCCCCGCATGACCCGAGCTACGGCGCCAACATGGCCACATACGCTCGCGCCCTGCAACAGCGCAACAGCCTCCTGCGGTCGATCCGGGACGGCGACGCCGATCGCGACCAGCTGCGGCTGTGGGATGAGCCCTTCCTCGTTTCCGGAGCTGCCATCGTTGCGGCTCGGCTGCGCCTGCTGGATCTGCTCGCCGAGCCCCTCGCCAGGGCCCACAGCGAGATCGCCCCCGTCGAAGGGCGCCTCGCACTTGGCTACGTGTCGAATGCCGTGCCACTCCCCGGAGAAACATCGCGGGAGGCCCTGACGCGACGGCTGCGCGAGACCGCGGAGAAGGAAGCCTGGAACGGCACGACGCTCGTCGGGCCGCACCGCGACGACTTCGTCTTCAACCTCGACGGCCGCGATCTGTCCACCTTCTCGTCTCGCGGCCAGCAGCGGACGGCGATCCTGGCGCTCAAGCTGGCCGAACTCGATTTGCTGACGTCGCTTGACGGCCGGCCGCCGTTGCTGCTGCTGGATGACGTCTTCAGCGAACTCGATCCAGCCAGACGCGGGCATCTCGTCCGGCGCCTGGCCGAGTTGCCGCAGGCGCTCATCACCACGACGGATCCGGCCGATATCGATGCCGATCTGCGCCGTCAGGCGCGGCCGTGGCGAGTGGTACCGGACGGGGAAGGCGGAGCTCGCGTTGTGGAGGGCGGAGAGTGACCGGGCCGACCGGACGTCCCGGCAAGGAAGGAGCCGGCGATCGGCGCCCCGCCGAGTCGGCCACCGACCGAGACCGGCCCGAGAAGCGCCGCGGAATGGAGCGCCTGGCCGATCTGCTGCCCCAGACCGCAAGGGAGTTTGGGTTGGAGGATCAGCTCGAACAGGCCAGGGCGGCGGCGGCCTGGTCCGAAGTAGTGGCCGAGCGTGTTCCCGCGGCGGTCGGCGCATGCCGTCTGGTGGGCCTCAGCCACGGCACCGCGACAATCGAGGCGGATCAGCCGATCGTGGCTCAAGAGATACGGTTGCGCTCCCTCGAGCTTCTTGCCGCCCTGCGTTCCGCGGCCCGGGTGCCCGTCCGTCAGCTCCGGGTTGTCGCGCGGCACGTATAATCCCAACCTGCGAACGCCGGTTCGGCCGTCTGGGATGAGGTCGGATATCACGGCGCCCTAAGTCCCGCCGCTAGCAGCCGCCAATGGCAGTCCGCCTTCAAATGAACCTCGGCTTCCTTGCCGAGGCACAACGGCTACCCGATTCAGCCGACACAGTGATCGTCGTCGAGCCAAACATCGGTTCGACGTCGCGCACAAAGGGGAGTCTCTTCCTGCTGGTCACGGGGGCCGGCGGGCGCAAGCTTCGCGAGGCGACCAAGCTCGTCGCCGAGCGGATTCGCGATGACTACTACTACGACCTTTCGGCCGGTATTTCCGTGTGCCTGCGAAAGGCGGTTTGGGCGGCCAACAAGGCGCTCCTTCACTCGCCCGATCGGCCGCTGGTAGACCACGGCGAGAAGGGTCCAATCGGGCTGGCACTGGCCGTTGTGCGCGGCAACGAGTTGTATGTCGCCACCGTCGGCCCGGCCGAGGCGTATCTGGTCCGGCAGGCGCGGCTCCTCACTCTCCCGGACTCGACGCCGGACAGCGGCATGCCCGCCGAAGATATCGGCGAGCCGGAGATCTGGCACGGTGAAATCACCGCCGGCGATTGCCTGATCCTGATGTCTCCCAATGTCACGAAGCGCGTCGGCCTCGGCCCTATCCAGGATGCCGTCCTGCAGCTCCATCCCCAAGCGGCCGTGGAGCAGATCCATCGCCAGTTCGGGTCGGGCAGTCTCGGCAGCACCGGCGGCGACGGGCTCTTGTTCATCGAGGCCACCGAAGTGGCTTCCACACACAAGGCCTCTCCACTCAAGCCGGTCTGGCCGGGCGACTCGATGTCGGGCGCGCCGAACCACTCTCCGATCCCATTGGCGGACACTGTGGCCGGCGGCGTGACTGCGGTCCAGACCGGTGCCCGACAGGCACAGCTCGCAGCGGACGGCATCATGCGTCGCGGCGTCTACGGCCTGTTCGACCGCATGCCGCAGCGGCCCATGTCCCGTGGCCGTATCACACCGATGACCGTTCGGCGCGAACGCCAGCAGCGAGCCGCATTCGGGATCATCGGCCTGCTGGCGGTGATCGCCATCGTCGGCACCGGCACCTATCTCGTGTCCGGATCAAACCGTGGCGACAGCGTCGATCGCCAGCAGCAGGCCCAGCAGGCCTTTGCCAAGGCCAAGACCGACATAGACCTTGTCTACGGCAACGGCCGCGATCTCATGGCGGCCGATCCCACCACTGCCGCCGGCTATCTCACCGATGCGTACAAGCAACTCGCCAAGGCAGAGGCGAACGGCTACCCCGCTGCCTCGCTGGCGGATGCGCGGGCTCAGACGGTGGCGGGTCTGGACCTGTACTACCACGTAACCATCATCGCGCCGCAGGTCGTGCTGTCGTTCGGGAACGACGACCTGGAGGGCGCGGTCCTCGGTCCCGACGGCGCGGCATACATCCTCGACACCACAGTCAGCAAGGTCTACCGGGTCGACCTGCAGACCGGCGCCAAGATCGCTGTGGCGGCAGCCAACCAGCTCGCGCCGGCCGCGGGAGGCCAGACCGGAGTGGTCACCAATCCGCGCCTGCTCACCACCGGCGGAGGCGAAGTCCTCATCCTGGACTCGTCCAACTCGCTGTGGGCCTGGCATCCTGCCGCCGGCAATCGCACCGGCCGAGGCATTTTGAAGAAGGTCTACATTCCGGACGACGAGACCTGGGGCCTTGGAGCCAGAGCGATGGGCACATTCATCATCAATGCCCAGATTGGCCAGTACAACTTCTACATCGTCGTTCCGAGCCAATCGCAAGTGGTCAAGTACCCGCCCGCCCCCGACGGCAGCGGCTACCCTTCCGCCGGGCGGGCCAACTACCTGAGCGTCGCTCAGGACCTCACGCACGTAACGGACATGTACGTCGACGGCAAGGTTTACCTCGTCGACAAGGGCAAGATCACCCAGTACCAACTGGGACAGGCCGTCCGCGGCTGGACCGTCGATGCGCCGAAAGACACGCTCATTCGACCCAAGGCGCCGTTCTACACCCGCCTGGTGGCCGACAACCCGGCCCAGGATCAGGGCACCTTCTACGGCTACGACAACACGAACCGGCGCGTCATCGCGTTCAAGAAGCTGGACGGCTCCATCGTCGGGCAGTACATGGTGCCGGCCAGCGTGCCGTGGTTCTCTGCGCTTACCTCAATGTTCGTCACGGGCGGATCCACCACAACCGCGGCGAGTGGCACCAGCGTTGCGACCACCACCGCCCCGGTTAATCCGGTGCTGTATTGGACGGAGAGCGGCAACTTGATGGGCGCCCCTCTCATTCCGACCACCAACAACACACAGTCGCCTTCAGGCGGCGCGACTCCCGTGTTGTCGGGATCTCCGAAGGCGACTCGGTAGAGCCCCGCCACCTCCGCCGCCGTTGGAGTGGGATAATCCACCCATGTCAGAGTCACTCGCCGAGGTCGTCGTCGAGAGCGTTCGGGTGCACATGCTGTCGAGCCAGCATGTCGTACTGCTGAAGCAGACCGAGCGCGAACGCTATCTACCCATTTGGATCGGCCCCTGGGAAGCAAACGCCATCGCCACACGGCTCCAGGGGGTGACGCCCGAGCGGCCCCTGACACACGACTTGTTCGCCGCCGCGATGGACGAGCTCGGGGTCAAGTTCCGGCGCGTGATCGTCTCGAGTCTCGCAGAGGAAACCTTCCATGCCACCATTGAGCTCGAGCTCGCGGGCAAGACCTACTCCGTCGATGCTCGGCCGTCGGACGCGCTTGCTCTCGCCGTCCGGACCGGCGTCCGGATCTTCGCCTCAACGGAGGTCCTGGATCGGGCCGGTGTCGAGCCCGACACACAGGTCGACGAGAAGCTCGAGGTCTTCCGGGAGTTCGTCAACTCACTGGACATGGATCCGGAAGAGGAACACCGCGAAGGTCCGGGCGCCGAGGGACCCCTCGAGTAGGTCGCGACCTCCGGTCGGCGAGCCCTAGCCGAGGATCGGCTCCCCCTGCTGCATTGCGCCACTTCGCCTGAACCACAGACGCAGTCGGAGCGACCAGAAGTCCCGGACTGCCCGGAAGACGACCTTCGGCTTTGCTCCGGTGGGGGAGCCGGCAGTTCTGGCGTAGTGCGGCACGCCGACTTCGGCCAGCTTGCGGCCCTCATACCGCAGCTTGATAAGTAGTTCCGCGGTGAAGAAGGCCCCGCCCGAGGCGACACGGATCGGGGTTAGGGCCTCACGCCTGAAGAGCTTGCAGGCGCAGTCGATGTCGCGGACCCGGACCCCGAAGAAGACCCTGTTTGAAAGGCGGTAGATGCGGGCGTACCAGCGCCGGATCGGCGGGTCGGCCCGCTTGAGGCGATAGCCCAGGACTACGTCGGGGGCGTCGGCGGCGGCCATGCGCCCGGTCAGCCGACCTACGTCCGCAACCTTGAACTGGCGGTCGCCGTCGATGAAGGCAACGAGGTCGAAGCGAGAAGCCTGGAATCCGGACCGAAGCGCGGCGCCGTAGCCGAGGTTCGTGGTGTGGTGAACCACACGGAAGACGTCCGGGTGCCTGGCCGCGAGCTCATCGGCGATGGCCGGTGTTCGGTCGCGCGAGCCGTCATCGACGGCGATGATCTCGAACTTGTCGGCCAGGGCGGGCAGGGCGATCAGGGCCTCTTCGACCAGGCCCTCGAGATTGGCTTCCTCGTTGTGGGCCGGGAAGAAGAAGGACAGTTCCGTCACCTTCGGCGGCACCGCGGCCGTTCCGCCGGGTCCATCCGGCATATCGGCGGAACCCTTCTGACCTGGATCCTTGCTCGCGCTCACTACGTTCCTTTCACCGGTCCCGTTGCTCGGTCGATGCTAGCGCTCTTGGCCGACGTGGATTAGTTCTGCGCGACCCGGCCCGTAGACTCGATTCCAGCGTTGCCACCTTCCGAAGAGATTACGAAGAGGGTTGGAGGCGTGGAGCCGAGTCGCCGCGCCTACGGGCAGACCACCGGCCCCGTCCTGGCGGTTACCTCCTTGATCGTGTAGCCATCGGCAAGAGGGACGCTCACCAACTTGTAGAACTTGCTCAGGTTGTCCATCCCGTCACACCGCCAGGGGAACCGCAACAGGAAGACGGGCCTCTGGCCGAGGTAGGTGTCGACGACGTTCCAGACCTCGCCGAGGTTGCTGTCCAAGCGGGTGCGATCGTCGACGACATAGACGTCGGGACGAAGGCCTTCGACTTTCTGGCCGTACCACAGGGTCGTGGAGTCGGACCAGTTGCTGACGACGACCGAATTGGCGGGCAGACCGCCCTGCTCCGGCGACGCAAGCACGGCTCGCAGCCAGGATTCCCTCCCGCTCTGGCCCGCCTGGCTGACTCCGCCGGCGTGGGCGGCATCGGGAAGATGCTGACGCGGCGGGACGACAGTCACCGTCGCAACGATCAGGGCGACCGCAACGAAGGCCTCGGCCATCAGGGCTGCCGCCGCCTGCCAATGGAGGCCGCCGGTGCCGTCCGGGTCGACATCGGAGCCCGTACCAGCCGGCTCCTTGGCCGAGCCCGCGGACGGTGCGGCCAGTCGCGACCGAGCGCCGGCAGCCAACGAGGCGCCGATCGAGATCGCATCGGCCAGGCCCAATCCGACGAAACTGAAGGCCACGAAGGCCGGTACGAGGAAGTAGCGCTCGAGGTCCGAGTTGGCGTAGGCGGCGGCAAAGCCGGCGGTCATTGCCGCCCCGACGACGGTCAAGAGGACGTAGCGGGGCCGCTTGACGATGCTCGTCGCCAGTCCGAACGCAGCCAGGTAGCCGAGCGGCCCCAGCCAGCTCGATAGCAGGTTCATCACCACGTCGAACTTGGGGCCCAGGTTGTCGCCGATGGTGGGCGGGATGCCGCCGAACTGCTGGCCCGTCACCACATACAGGAACCCGTTCCAGGTATCCGGGTGGCCATAGACCAGGGGTGCGTGCATTGCTGCGCGGATCGGCAGCTCAAGCCACAGGGCGATGGCCGTGACGGCGAGAACGGCCGCGCAGGTCAGGATCAGCCGTCCCCGTAGAACGATCCTGGGGGCGACGGCGAGCACGAAGAGGCCGATGCCCGGTGCCAGCATCATCGTCAGCGAGTGGTTCGCCAGGGCCACGCCGTAGAGGCATGCCGCAGCCACCAGCCAGCGGTCCGCATGCATCTGCCGCTCCGGATCCTCGCTGGTTCGCCGCCGCTCCCAAACGAGCAGCAGTCCGAATATCAGGACCGCGAGGGCCAGGTGGAACATGTGCGGGTCGGCGTAGGTCGAGAGGCGCCAGAAGACCGGGCTCGAACGGACCATGCCGCTGTTCGCAAACAGCACCGACACCGACGAGAAGGCAGGCATGACCAGGAGCAGCAGCCCGGTGGCGAGGGCGACCCACCGCATCCTGGTCAGCAGCTGGACTATGGCGATCGTTCCGGCCACTGCACCGGCCGCCAGGAGGGCCTGGAGGAGGTTCATGCGATACGCCGGGTCGCCGAACGGGAGCAGGTGGGATGCGATGAAGCCCAGGATCACGTACGAGGGGTAGCCGGTGGGATGGGCCGTGCCCAGGACCCACGAAACGGTCTGGAACTCGGCCGAGTCGCCGGCGGCCTGCGCAATCACGCCCGGCGCGAGCGTTGGGATGACGAGCCACAGGGTTGCTACGGCCCCAATGAGCGGAGCGAGAGCGGCCGTTCCCAATTCTCGATTCAGGCCGGCCCTGCCGAGGCGGGCGCGGATCGCGCCGGTGGGACCGGAGGGCCGCCCCTGCACCGGCGCCGGCACCGCTGCCGCTGCGGGTGCCGTCACCTCGGCAGCCGTCACCGCCGAGCCGTCGGTCGTTGAAGTCATGTCACCAGCCAAGGATTACTCCCCAAACAGTTCCCCAGAAGTTGATGAGGATCGATGCGGCCACGAGCAGGACCACCGGCCAGAGGCGGCCTAGGCGGCTGGCGCCCAGGGCAACGAGGATCAGCGCGAATGGGACGAAGTCGTTGCTGAAACGGTAGCCGAATTGGACCCAGCCCTGGCTGAAATGCATGAGGTTCACGGTGGCAATGGCCAGGACCGCGATCGTCGCGCCCGCCGTGACGCGATCGATCTTGAGATGGCGGAGAGGTTGCCACGCGAGCGGGGCAAGCAGGAAGGCGGGGCTCGCCAGAAGGATGCTCGTGCCGGTTGCCTCCGGCAATGCCAGCGGGCAGCTCGGGTCGAAGAGGGACCGACTCTGGCCCAGCGCGCAGAGGGGCGCGCCGTAGTCGCCGGGGTACACGCCACCGACCAGCTGAGGCATGATCCGCGGCATCCCCGCGAACATGATCGCCAGATTCTGCGGGATGTAGCGGATGTCCGTGATCGACCAGTCCGCGTGGTAGTTGAGCGGATAGGCCAGTTCGTTCTGGTAGAGGTAGTCGTAGGCCGGGTTGAAGAGGTGACCGCTCGTGGCGTATGTGATTACCAGCAGGCTCACCAGAGGAACCGCCGCGCCGGCGCCCGCCAGCATTGCTCGCCGGAGCCAGGTGCCGCCACCGCCGACGAACAGGAAGAACGGAAGCCCGAACACGATCGTCAGCCGAGCCGTGACAGCCAACCCGAAAGTGATGCCGGCCGCGACCTGAATTGCCTCGGGCGTGGCCAGGGCCGCCCTGAGCGCCTCCCAGGCCTTGTCCAGCTTGCCGTCCTTGCGGCCGCCCAGCCACCACAGGCCTATCACTACCGCGAAAAGGGCGACATCGACGATCTCGATCGCCAGTTGAGATTGGGCGGCGGCAATCAGCACGGCGGGCAGGCCGGCAACAATCACAGCGGCCAGCAGGAACGGGGCCAGGACGCCCGGCCGTCCTGCCACGACGACCGCGATCGCAACGGCCACGACTGCGAGGATCAAGCCCGCCCCGGCCAGCGCGGCCGTCGAGGAGCCCGAGCCGGCCAGGACGAAGAGGAACTCGCCAGCCGCGCCGAATGAGGCCAGCAGGAAGAGTGAGGACCAGCCGCCGGGCCAGCGAAGGGGCCGGACCGCCGAGACAATCGACTTGAGAGGCTGCGGTTCCGCCCCGTCGCGATCGGCCGAGAGGGCCAGGCCAACGGAGAGAAGCAGGCAACCCACGGCCACGATATGGGCCCAGAACCAGGTGGAGCCGATCGCGGCGGTGTACCAGAGGACGGTTCCCAGGCCCAGAAAGATGGAAGTGGCGACGCGGATGGCGTGGCGAACCGGAAGGTAGCCGAGCATCCAGTAGGCGATCCCCACGTCTATTGCGGCGAAGATCGTGGCGAGCAGCTGCTGGTTGGTGGCCTGATGCCAGAGCGCGACAAACGGCAGCAGCACCCACGCCGGCAGGGGCGGGAAGGGCAGGATGCTATAGCCGGTGGCCACGCATGATGGATCTGAGCCCGGTGTGCAGGATGCGCCGCCCGGCATTACGCCGATGGGCATGGTGTCCTGGTATGCCGGCGTGGGGATGTTCGTGTTTCCTTGCAGCCAGGACTGGGCCTGCAGAACGAAGTGCAAGTAGGCGTTCCCGCGATTCGGCTGGATGAAGTAGTAGGCCGCGAAGCACAGGGCCACGATCGCCAGGCCCCAGAGCGTCCGATTCCGGCCGATCCGGCCGATCAGCTCCGCCACCGTCTCCGACCGATCGGTCGCCCCGTCCGATTCCGCTGCGGGTTTCGGATCCGCCATCTCTTCCGGTCCGCGCGACTTCATCCTCGCCCCCCCGACCCGGCGGTCCCCCTGGGTTATACTCCGCTCCACCTCAGCGCTCGCCCAGGAGGCCATATCTGTTGGCAGGCCCGAGCTCGCGAGAGGACACCCCACGGGGGCGCGCGTCGGCGGATTTGAGTGGTGCCGTCACAGGTATTCCCGCCATCATCGCTCTCCTGGCCCTGGGTCTGGTCCTCCGTCTCATCATCGCATACGTCCTGTTGCCCGGGTCTGGCTTCCCAAACGACCTCGGCGCGTTCCAATCCTGGGCCAACAACATTGCCCAGCACGGCCCCATGGGCTTCTACGCCAACCAGTCGTTCATCGACTATCCGCCCGTCTACCTGCTCTTGCTCGGCGCGGTCAGCTTCCTGACCGGCGGCGACATCGGCGAGTTCGTCAAGCTGCTGCCGATGCTGGCAGACCTGGGGCTGGCGGCGATCGTCTGGCGGATGGCCCTGGATCTGGGAGTCAACCATCGCCGCGCCCTGATTGCCGCCCTGATCATTCTGGTCAACCCGGTGACCTGGTTCAACAGCGCGATCTGGGGCCAGGCAGACTCAGTCGGTTCGATCTTCCTTCTTCTGGGACTGTGGGCGCTGCAGAAGGATCGCCGCGAAGCTGCTTCGGTCCTGGCCGTGCTGGCCGTTCTGACGAAGATGCAGCTCGGCATCCTCGGGTTCGTCGTCGCGGCCGTGGTCGTGCGACGATCCATCGCACCAAAGACCGGCCCGCGGGATCCGGAGCGGATCCTCAGCTCTCTTGGAGCCGGCCTCGCCACGACCGCGCTGGTCTGCCTGCCGTTCACCGGCATAGATCTGCTCGGCGCGGCGCACAGACTCGCCTCCGGGCCCGGGCTGCTCACGATTGTCGTGGGTCTGGTCGCCGGCGCCGGCGTAATCAGCCTGGGTCGTCGATATCTGCCCATCGCGGCGGCGGCCCGGCGGACGCAGGCCTCGGTCGTGCTGGGCCTCGGCACGGTCGTCGGGTTCGCCGGCATGGTCTTCGAGCCCATCGCGACGCACCTTGTCGGCACCTTCGGCGAGTACCCGTACCTGACCCTGAACGCCTATAACCCGTGGGCGCTGATGGCCGACGGAACCAACGCCATGGACCGCACGCTGGGCTGGCTCCATGACGCCCCGTGGACCGAGGCCGGCTCCGGGGCCAGCGGCACGGGATATGTCATTGGGCCGTTCCCGGCCGCAGTTGTCGTCGTGGCCCTGGTCCTGGCCGGGCTTCTCGCGGTAGCCGGCATCGCAGGCAGGCTGCTGAGCCACGACCTCGAAAGCCCGGTGGAAATGGCGGCCGCCGACGCACAACCGGGCGGGAGCGCCGTCGTCCGGACCTTGCGGGCCGTGCTGGCCGAGACCGCCGGCTTGTGGAGCGCACTCCTGGTCACGGCAGTCACGATCGCGGCCGTCGTGGTGGCGGCCATGTCGGGGCATCTCTACGCGGCGCTGCTGGGCGACGGGCTTCTGCTGGCGACTCTGCTGGGGGTCAGCGCCTGGGCGGCCTGGCGCGATGACAGGCAGTCGCTGCTGGTGGCTCTCGCCGTTCTGTCCATCGCATTCTTCGTCGAGCCAACCCGAGCCCACGAGCGCTACCTCTTCCCGTTCTTCGGCATCGGCGCCGTCCTGCTGGCGGTCTCGTGGCGGTGGAGCATCGCATACGTTGTCCTGGCCATCGCGAACACGGCGAACCTGGTGGCCGTCCTGGTCCAATACAACGGCATACCGGCCGCGGACGGATCCCTTGCCGGCACCTTGAATGACTGGGGCAGCGGAGTCATGACGGCCATGTGGTCGGACGGGCTCATCTGGCCGATCGCCGCCTGCGGCGTGACGACCGGGCTGGCGATGGTTTGGGCCCTGCTGCAGCTTCGTCCGCGGGCCGTCGCGGCTCTGAGCCGGGAAGTCGCACGAGCCGAAAACGAGCCCGAGTCGCATCCATGGTGGGCCACCCTGGGGCCGAGCTTCTATCAAGGCGAGCCCGAGGTCGCCGCCTTTGCGGGCGATTCCGCCTCTGTCTCGGCCGCCACGGCCGCCACGTCCGCCACGGCCGCCACGTCCGCCACGGCCGCCACGTCCGGCGTCGCCGCCTCCTCGCCGACCAGTGCGTCCGCCGCCGGGGATCCGGGCAATGCCTCGGATGGCGCCTACGACTACGACATGGAAGGCGAGGACGAGGAATGGTCCGAGGACGACTACTACCTCGACGGACCGGAAAGGCCCCTCTACGTTCCGCGCTGGGTCATGAGGGTATGGCGCCGAATTGCGGGCCCATCGAGCTATCCGGACAGATCCGCCTCCCTCGATTCCGAGCCTCGCGGCCGCCTCAACAAGCTCGACCTCTGGGTCGTCGTGGCCCTGGTGGTTGCCGTCCTGTCGATGCGGGTCTATCGCCTCGGCGAGCCCGCGGAAATGCACTTCGACGAGGTCTATCACGCCCGAACCGCCACGGAGTTCCTCCAGGACTGGCGCTACGGCATTCCGGAGGGTATTTATGAGTGGACCCACCCGCATCTGGCGAAGTACGCCATCGCAGGCGGGATCACGCTCTTCTCGGACGACAAAGTCACGTCAACCGGCGAACTCAACGTTCCCGTCAAGGACGCCGTCGTTCAGGCCAGGACCGCGGCGTCGCCGACCGACAAGTCGCCCACTCCCGAGGCGACCGCCAATCTGGACGCCCGATATGGCGACCGCGTCTTCGTCGCGACCGGGCAGAGCGTGCTGGTCTACGACCTCGAGAACCGGGCTCTCGTCCACACATATTCGATCCCAGGAGCCCAGGCTCTCTCCCAGGCCGATGCCCACGGGCTCGTATACGTGGGCACGTCGGACGGCCGGATCTTCAGCATCGACACGAACTCCCTCGACCAGGTCCAGAACGGCACCTCTCGCACGGTCAAGGCCGCGGCAGAACTGGGCGTCGCCACGGGTCTGGCGCTTGCACACGTCTACGACGGCACGGATGGATTCATCCTGGCTGCGGATGACAACGGCAGCATCGTCTCCATCGACCTGAGCCAGAACGGCGGCACCGTCGTTGCCCGCGCCACGGTCCCCGGCGCGGCGGACTTCGCCGACTTCGGCGCCGGCCCGAGCGTCCTCATCAAGAACCCACCGACAACCGTCACTCCGACCCCGACTTCGACCACTGCGCCGACTCCCACACCAACGCCGACACCGAGCGAGACGCCGGCGCCCACCGACCCCCCAGCCGACTCCGCCACGGACTTAGCGTCGGACACGGACTCGGACACGGACTCGCCATCGGACACGGACTCGCCATCGGACACGGACTCGCCCGCGGACTCGCCCGCGGACTCGCCGTCGGACACCACTCCGGCCAGTCCGGAGGCTGAGGCGCTCGCGACGGCGCTGGCAATGGACGCGAGCGACGTCCAGGACGTCATCGACGCCCTGCCGACGTCGGATGCTCCGCAGGAGTTGGACCTTGGCACCCTTACCGCCGACCAGATAGCCGCCGTCCAGCAGTTGATCACCGACGGCTCGCTGACCGACATCCAGGTCGAGCCATCCAACCCGCAGGTGCTGGTGGCGTACGCGTCTGGTGTCGGAATCATGGACGTCCGCACCCTTGCCCTGGCCTCGACGGTCGACACGGCCTCGCCGGCGACTTCGATCGGGATCAACTGGTCGGGCCTGAACGGCAGCTCCATCATGCCCCCGGCCGATCAGTCCGGCGGTCAGGCCTCATTCGTCGCTGCCGGTGACTCGTTGTACCGCATCGACATCGACCAGAAGGCGACTCCGTGGACTCTCAAACTGTCCGGGAGCGGGCCGATGAAGATGCCGGGAGCGGTGACGACCGTCTCGGTCAACCGGGCGACTCGGATCGCCCACGCTCTCGGACGCACCTCCGACGGCAAGGGCTGGACCGTCTACGCGATCGAGACCAACGGCGATGCCGTCTTCTCCGACGCCCAGCTGCCTTTCCAGCCGGTGGCGATCGGCTTCGACGTCAGCCCCATGCTGTCGGACACGAATCACGAGCAGCTCCTGGCCTTCTCGCCGACCGGCTCCACGGCGACCGTCGACATCGGCCAGTTCGCGTTCTCATGGAGGATCATCGGGGTCCTATTTGGGGCCCTGATGGCGGCCTGCCTCTATCTCCTGGTCCGGCTCATCTTCCGCCGCCGCTCCATCGGCCTCCTCGTGGCGCTCTTCTCGCTGACCGACGGAATGCTCTTCGTCCAATCGCGCATTGCGATGAACGACTCCTACGTGGGCGGCTTCCTGTTACTCGCCTACTTGATCTTCGCGATCATGTGGTTCCAGGTTTGGAAAAAGCGGGTCGCCTTCTGGGTCGGCATGCCGGTCCTCGGTTTGGTGCTGGGCCTGGCCCTGGCGTCGAAGTGGGTCGCCATGTACGCCATCGCGAGCATCGGCATCCTGATCCTGATTCGGTCGGCCCTGGGCAGGCTCATAACGATCCTGGGCCTCGCCGGTGCCACGGGCGTATTGGGCTGGATGGCGATCGCCGAGATGACCACCGAGCCGAACACCGGCAACCCGGCGGCGGTGGTGCTGCTGGTTGGTCTGGGGCTCGTCGTGGCCGCTGGTGGGCTGGTGTGGGCCGCCACGATGCGCACTACCCCCGACAAGTTCTTGGTAGGAATCGTCGCCGCGCTGGCCGCTGCGGGACTGTTTGGCGCCGGCCTCGCCATGTCCCCGGGCACGATCCAGAACGGCGCCCCCAACTACACGTACTTCCTGATCATGCTCTCGGTCACCGCCATGGCCGCCGCCGTGAACGCCTATCACCCCGTCGCCTGGGCGCGCGAGGAACTCCGTTTCGCCATCGGCGCACCGCTGGTCGTCGGCCTCCTGGCCGGACTCGGTGGGGCGGCGCGCCACAACATGACGCTGATGGAGCTCGGGGCCGCCGGCATCGTCGTTGGTGCCGCGGCGGCGCTGGGATTCTGGTTCGCCGGCAGGCTCGGTTTTGGGCCGCTGGCGCCACCACCCGGCCCGGACGACCCGGCCTCTTACGCCGGTCCGCCGGCACCTGCCCCGACGGGCTGGCTTCGCCTCGGCTGGGGCTTTGGGCTGCCCGCGGTCTGGATGGTTGTCTGCGTGCTCGTGCTGCCGATCGTCGTCTACATGGGCTCCTACGCCGTCTGGGCGATGCCGTGGCAGCCGCAAACGAAGGCAGCGACGGCGAGCTATGGGGGCGGTCTGCCGACCCTGTATTGCCCGGACGCGGATCAGTACGGCTACTGCACGAAGGGCGATGGCTGGCCGAACGGCCACACGGGCAAGACATTCATCCAGCAGACCATCGACATGTACAACTATCACAACGACCTGCGGGAGGGGCATCCCGCATCGTCGCCGTGGTGGGCCTGGCCGCTGGACCTCAAGCCGGTCTGGTTCGAGAACCAGACCTATGCCGGCGACAACGGCACGATGATCTACGACGGCGGCAACCCGGCCCTGTGGTGGCTGGCGATCTTCGCCATGGGCTTCATCACCTGGCAGGCCTTCAAGCGCCGCAGCCTGGCCCTGACTCTCATCGCCATGGCCTTCTTCTGGCAGTGGCTGTCGTGGGCTCGGATTGACCGAGCGGCCTTCCAGTACCACTTCTACACGGCCTTGCCCTTCTTCCTGGTGGCGCTGGCCTACTTCATGGCGGAACTCTGGCACGGGCCGTCCCGTCGGACGTGGCTGCTGGCCAGGTTCGCGGCCGGCGTCGCGCTGCTCTTCCCGGCCCTGGCCTGGATCCTCAAGTACCCGCTGTGTGGCCTTGCCCGCGTCGGCACGTCCGACTATTTCGGTGGCGTCGCCTGCGGCAACGCCACCGGCGACGTCCGGGTCGAAACACGAATGCTTCTCATAGGCATCGTCCTGGTCGTGGCGCTTGTCTCGCTGGCGCTTGTTCTATGGCGGCTGGAGCGGCGCCAGAGATCCGGCCTGCAAGACCAGATGTGGCTGCTTCAACTGCTCGCCCCCGTGGGCATCGCCGGCGTTCTTCTGCTGTGGCTCGGCCAGAATGGATCGCGAGACGTCATCTTCCAGGCGGCCTTGCCCTCGGACGGGATTGCCCTGGTGCTTCTGCCGGTCCTGGCCGTCCTGGCGTTCATCGCCTTCACCGCCCACAACCCGCGCCGGTACGTGCTTGGCGCATGCGCATTTGCCATCGCGGTCTTCGTGGCGCTGTACCCGAACCTGTCGGCGTTGCCGCTGCCCAACTCGATCATCAATGTCTACGAAGCGTTGCTGCCGACGTGGTTCTATGGCTTCCAGTTCTCGGTCAACCTGCAACCGGCCGCTCACATCAGCCCCATCGGGTCGACCTCGATAGAGCTGGCGCTGGTGGCTCTGCTCGTGGCCGGCCTCGCCGGCTGGATTGCCTGGGAGCGCCGGGTCGTCATCGGCTTCCGGCGATCCCGGTGGTTCTCTGGCGAGCGTGAGGCCGCCGCGGTCCAGGATGACGCGCCCGACTCGACTGCACCGACCGACGAATCAGCCGACCTTTCGGCGGACACCATCCCAGGCGCCGCGTCTCGGAAGGACAAGCCCGAGAGCTGAGTCGAGGCTAGCTCCGATGTGAATGGCTAGCGGGCGCGCTCGGTGGGGGCCGCGTGAGGCGCTTGCGGGATCTCTGCCGCGAAACCGGGTGGCAGCTGACCCTGGGCGGCAAGCCGGCGGATGACGAAGCCGTAGTAGGCGTCGACCTTCGCCGTGACGTGCTCCCAGCTGAACTGCTCCGCTCGTTCCAGCCCGGCCGCTCCCATGCGGGCCCGGAGAGCGGGGTCGGCCAGTAGCTCGGAGATGCCCGCTGCCAGCGCCTTGGCGTCGTGCGGCGGTACCAGAATGGCCTGGCTGCCACGTTGGACGACGCCCTTGTAGCCGTGGATGTCGCTGCAGACGATCGGGGT
>PMIE01000034.1:0-41981 GCA_003156975.1 Chloroflexota bacterium
GATGTCGCGCTGGAATGTGTACGTCTGCTCCGAGCGCGCCAGCTCGAAGTTGTCGGCGGCCGAGGCGTTCTTCTTGGCGGTCTCGAGGATTACCCGCGCCATGTCGAAAGTCTGAGCACGGAGGTTGATGGCCGGAACGGTCATGCCTTCGTATTCGCCGCGAGAGCGAGCCTTGTACAGGTCCTGAATGGAAGCCGACGGGCAGCCAACGGCCTGGCTGGCTTCCCACACGATCCAACGAGCGGCATCGACAGTGGCTTCGTCCTCGCTGAAGGTGGCGGTCCAGACGATGTCGTAGATCCCGCGCGTCCGGAGGGCGTCCGCATCGACGACCTTGAGGCCGTCGCCCTCGATCCGCACGATGCCGTTTAGGGCGGCGATGAGCTCCTTGACGGAGCCGGCAACCTGGGGCATTCGCTTCTTCTCCTGAGGATCCCCGACCTCGACACAGCCGATCGGGCGCGCGTAGGTCGGGAGTTTGGTCCATGAATGGCTGCTGAATGGTACACGCCCCAACGCGTTCGCCACCGTGCCGCTTGGACCATCCACCGCCGCCGACCGGCCGCTAAGGTGGGGTCGGTCGGACCCGTCGGGCGGCGCTACAAGCCCCGGCCGGCCTGCCCGCCCCTCTTCAAGAAGGCCGCACGGCCACACTCGCTCCAGCCGCCGGCAGCAGGATCTCGATACTGGTGCCCGAGTCCGGCCCTGAGACAAGGGCGACTTTGCCGCCGGACTGGACCACGAAACCCTTGACCATCGCCAGGCCGAGTCCCGTCCCGGACCCGACGGGCTTGGTGGTGAAGAATGGGTCGAAGACCTGCGAGTGAAGCTCGGGCGCAATGCCGACGCCGGTATCAGTCACGGCGATACCGACCCACCCGGCGTCCCCATCGGTCGAACCTTCAACCGCGCGGCGAAATACCGAGATCGTCAGGCAGCCGCCCTCCGGCATGGCATCGCGCGCGTTTGAGGCCAGGTTGAGCAGCACCCTTTGGAGCCCCGCGCGATCTACATCGATCATCGCCGTCCGGAGACGAGACTCGACCTTCACCGACACCCTGTCGCCCACGAGGCGCTCGATCGGCTGGCGGAGTCCATTTACAAGGCCGTTCACCTCGACGAGTTGCGGTTGGAGCATTGCCCGGCGCGAGTAGGCCAGCAATTCGCGAGTCAGGTCCGCGGCGTGTTTGGCAGCACCAATGATTGTCTCGGCGGCCTCCACGGTTTCGGGCTCCTTGGAGCCGGAGGCTATCAGCGATGCGAACCCTCCGATTGCCGTGAGACTGTTGTTGAAGTCATGGGCAACGCCCCCAGCCAGTCGGCCTATGGCCTCCATCTTTTGAGCATCGCGTAGTTTCTGTTCAGTCTCCAGCGCCTCTGTGCGATCGATCGCCTGGAACCCGACTGCCATCGGCTCGCCCTCACGATCGAGCAGGACGCCACCGTAGAGCCTGACGCAGATCACCTGCCCGTCCCGGCGTGTCACTTGCAGCAACTCGCTGTCCATCGGCCGACCCCTGACCGCCAGGGCGAAGCTCCGGGCGATCGCCCATTGGTCACGGCCCAGGTAGATCGAGGGTATAGGGCGACCTATGACTTCGGCTTCGGTCCATCCCAACAAGTCCGCCGCTGCGGGGTTCCAGAGCTGAACAGTGCGGTCCAGTCCCAGGATCACAGTGGGCAACGGCGAACTGACCACGAGCTTGGACAGCATCTCGGTCCCTCGCCTGGCTGCCTCCTCAATGGCCCTCACGCCTGTTACGTCTTCGCCCAGACTGGCGACTCCAGTCAGGCGACCATCGGAGTCGTAGCGGTGGACGTGGCTCCAGCGAATCAACCGCACCTCGCCCGACTTTGTCAGTACGGTGCTTTCGCGCTGACGGTCCATGACTCTCTGGCCTGAGGCAACCAGTTCGAAGTTCCCCCGTGCCGCTTCGCGGCGCTCGGGCGGAGCGAAGGTATCCCACCAATCGGCCCCCAGGACCTCGTCTCTGGTCCACCCGGTCAACTTGAGGGCATAGTCGTTGATGAAGTCGATCCCAGAGTGGCGGCCGACGTGGACGCCAACGAGATCCACCCCGTTCAGCAGATCAGTTGCCCGGGCCTCGGCAGCGGCTGCGGCATCGAAAGCGCTCAGGCGGCTCGCGTCGAGTTGCCAGAGAGTGGCCAGCGCGACGGCGTCGACGACCATGAAGGCGGGGATGACGGCGAGGGCCGACGGGGCGACGGGGTCGACGACTCTCAGAACCGTGATGGAGACCGCCACCGAACTGGCAATCCAGGCCGCGACGTAGGGGATCTTCAGCCTGGACCTTGGGATGAGTCGCGCTGCCACGGCAACGCTTACCAGGGGCACCACCGCCACAAATGGCAGGGCGATCAGCGGTCCGGCTCCCAGCAGGGCGGCCTCCACGTCCAGAAGCCCAACAGCGACGAGGATCGCCTTCGACCGCCAGACTCGGCTGGCTACGAAGGAGGCAAATACCGCCAGAGGCAGCCAGAAGTAGGTGATCGACTCCAGCAGAGTCTGATTGGCAGCGTCTTCTGCGACATAGCCCCAGACTCCGGCCGCCAGACACAGGCAACCGAGAACGACCCCGGCCGCCCATGGGTGCGCGCTTACGGCATTCCTGGGCGATACCCCGGCCAGGCGCACAGGCTTCCACCTCATGACACGTCCCCCCGGACACACTCTTCCACGGCAATCGTAGCGAGTGACAACGCGGTGATCATCACCAGATCACCGGAGTCCTGACCAGGATTCAGTCCGCCGACGGGACCGCGAAGGTCACATCCAAGCGTACCGCCGGATAGCCCGGCGGCGGACTTGGGACTCTTCGATCCGCTGGGGCCTCGTGGGCGACCGCGATCTGGGTCCAGAACGCTCAGCTGAGCGCCTTCACCGCCTCGCGTTCAATTGCGAGCCCACTCTTGTGGCGTGCGAAGAACTCGGTGAAGCCCTTCACGTCGCGCGGGTCGGGGTTGACGGCCTTGCCGATGCTCTTGGCGATTCGCTTGTCCAGGTAATCGGGCAGCGACTGCTTGGCGTCGGCCCGAAGCATGTAGCCGGCCAGCACGGCCATGCCCCAGGCCCCGCCCTCGCCGGCGGTGGCAGGGATGCTGACTGGGACGTTCAGTGCGGCGGCCATCATGCGCTGGCCGGTATCGCCGCCCTTGAAGAAGCCGCCATGGCCGCGAATCCCTTCGATGACAACGCCCTCCTCTTCGGTGAGGATGTTCATGCCGGTCCGCATGGCGCAGAGTGACGCGAATAGCATCGCGCGCACGAAGTTCTCCAGGGTGAACTTGCTGTCCTCCTTGCGGACGAACAGCGGTCGGCCCTCCGTGAAGCCGGTCATGTGCTCACCGGAGACATAGTTGACGCAGAGGAGCCCGCCCGCGTCCGGATCCCCCTGCACGGCCAGCGGCAGGAGCTTCCCGTAGAGGTCATCGAGCGTGGCTTTCCCGCCCAATACCTCCGCGACCTGGCCGAAGAGCGCGATCCAGTCGTCCAGGTCGGAGGATCCGTTGTTGGAGTGGGCCATCGCCACGGGATTGCCGTCGGGCGTGACCACGATGTCGATCTCNNAGGCTCTTCTCCAGCACGATCATCGCGAACACCGAGGTGCCGGCCGAAACGTTCCCCGAACGCGGGCGCACCGCGTTCGTTGCGACCATGCCCGTGCCCGCGTCGCCCTCAGGAGGGCACAGCGGGATGCCCGCCGGGAGCTTGCCCGAAGGATCGAGCAGCTTGGCCCCCTCGGCGGTGAGCTTCCCGGCCGTGCGGCCGGCGGGCAGAACGTCGGGCAGGATGTCACGGAGCTTCCAGCCAAGCTTGCGCGGCGCGATGAGGGCGTCGAACTTCGCCATCCGCGCGGCATCCCAGTCGCCCGTCTTCGGGTCGATCGGGAACACGCCCGAGGCCTCGCCAACGCCCATCTTGTGCTCGCCGGTGAGCTTCCAGTGGACATAGCCGGCCAGTGTGGTCAGGTGGGCGAGCCGCGACAGGTGCGGCTGCTCCTCCAGGATCGACTGGTGCAGATGGGCGATGGTCCAGCGCTGCGGCACGGCGAAGTCCAGGAGCGGGGTCAGCTCGGCGCAGGCTTTGCCCGTGATGTTGTTCCGCCATGTGCGGAACGGCACGAGTAGCTCTCCTTCTGCGTCCAGGGCCACGTACCCGTGCATCATTGCGCTGAAACCCATGGCCGCGACGGTCGTAAGCTCCAGGGAGTAGCGGGTGCGCACGTCCCGGACGAGCGACGCGAAGCAGTCGGCCAGGCCCGTCCAGACGTCCTCCATGTCGTACGTCCAGACGCCGTCCTTGAGCTGGTTCTCCCACGCATGCGAGCCCGACGCCAGCGGCGTCGTGTCGGGGGCGACGAGGGATGCCTTGATGCGGGTTGATCCGAACTCGATCCCGAGGATGGCGCCCCCCGACCGGATCAACTCCGCCGCACTACCCTGTTGCTGGTTCACTTGATCCTCCTCGGCATGTGCCGGCGATGGGTGTTGCTGGCGCTCCCGTGGCTGATTTCACTTCTGCCAGTGATTCCGGCCCTATGGGTTGACGATGACCTTGATCCCACTCCGCTCCGCCAGCGTGGCAAAAGCCTCGCGGGCCAGAGACAAGGGATAGCGGTGGGTTATCAATTCAGACAAATGGAGCTCGCCGGTCGCCGCAAGCTCAACCGCATGGGGCAGGTCCGAAGCAACCATCCGGCGGCACAGCTGCAAGGTCAGTTCCTTCCGGCGGGCGCCGCCCGCTCCGAAGGCGGTCCGATCCTGCCGTGGGATCCCAACAATCACTATTCGGCCGCCCGGGCGGACGGCAGCGATGGCGTCATCGAGAGCCTCATCCGATCCCGAGACCTCGAACGCGACGTCTACTTCTTGCTCCCGAACGAGCTTGCGCGCGGCCGACACGTCGGGCCCGGCGTCGGCGTCGACCACGAAGGCTGCCGTGGCTCCCATCGCCCGAGCTGCGGCGACCCGATGCTCAAGCCGGTCTGTGGCAATGACGGCCGAGGCACCGCGCAGACGCAGGAGCTCGACAAGCAGCAGGCCGATGGGCCCGCACCCGTATACGCCGACTCGGGCTCCGGGACCGACCGGCGAAAGGTCGAGCGCGTGTAGAGCGACGCCCAGTGGCTCGAGGACAGCCGCTTCGTCATCGCCGATGGAGTCGGGGATCGGCACGAGCAGCCGCTCGGGCCATGACATCAGCGTGCGCAAGGCCCCGTCCGTCGACCCATGGCCGGCGAAGTGCATCGCAAGACAGAGGTTGTTTCGCCCTTCCAGACACGGAGCGCAGTGCCCGCAATCGGCCGCCGGATCCGCCGCCACGCGCTGACCGGCACGAGGACCGTCGACGATCACGCCGGCAAACTCATGACCGAGGACAAGAGGGCGGGACAGACGGGCATCGCCGATGCTCGCCTCTTCGTACCAGTGCAGATCAGAACCGCACAGGCCCACATCAGTTACTCGCAGGAGAACCTCACCCGGACCCACCTCAGCGGCCAACTCCTGCCCAACCCTGATGTCTTCCTTGCCGTGGATCCGCGCCGTGGCTACGAGCTGTCCTGCGGCCATCTACTTCTTGCCCTGCCCGTAGTAGGCGTTGGGACCGTGCTTTCGCAGATAGTGGCGTTCGGCCAGGTAAGTGGAAATTGGCTTCGCGTCCGGGTTGAGGGCGAACGTTTGACGGGCCATGGATGCCACGGCTTCGAGAGCTGTCGCATTTGCCGCGGCATCCGCGGCGTTATGGCCCCAAGTGAATGGGCCGTGGGATGCGACCAGCGCGGCCGGCATCTCGGTCGCGGTGAGCCCAAGACGATCAAGCGTCTCGATGATCACCGCGCCCGTTTCGCGTTCATATGCGCCCGCCACCTCTATCTCGAGCATCTGCCGAGTCACAGGGACGGCGCCGTGAAAATGGTCCGCATGCGTTGTGCCGAGAGCAGGAATGGAGCAGCCGGCCTGAGCCCATGCCGTGGCGGCGGTGGAGTGCGTGTGAACCACCCCACCGATCTCGGGATACCGCTGATACAGGATCAGATGGGTTGGGGTATCCGACGACGGACGAAGATCGCCCTCGACGACACGGCCGTCCTCGAGCGAAACCACGACCAAATGCTCCGGTCGTAGCTCGTCATAGGGCACGCCACTTGGCTTGATCACCAGCACGCCGGCGTCTCGATCCACGCCACTGGCATTCCCGAAAGACAGGGTTACGAGACCGGCACGCACCAACTCCTGGTTGGCGCGCCAGACTTGCTCCCTCAGGTCGGGAAGTGACAGCGGCACCGGCTCACTCCTATGCAAAACGAAACGCGGCGGCGAGGACTTAGCGGAGACCGCGAGCCAGGTGGTAGTACGCCTCGTTCCAGCGAACTTCCTTCTTGAAGCCGGACACGGTCGTGTCGGCACCGATGACTAGGAGTTCCACACCCGTCATTTCCGCGAAGTCCGTGATGGCCTCGATGTCCACGGCGCGGGTCAGGCAGGTGTGGTGCGAGCCGCCGGCGGTGAGCCAGCACTCGGCGGACGTGGACAGGCTCGGCCGCGGCTTCCACACCGCTCGCCCGACGGGCAGCTTGTCCATGGCCTTGTTGGGTGGCACGAGATCGATCTCGTTGGCGAGGATGCGGAACCGATCGCCCATGTCCATGATGTTGACAACGAGCGCGGGCCCCGTACCGGCATCGAAGACCAGGCGGACCGGATCCGCCTTGCCGCCGATTCCGAGCGGATGGATCTCCACGTTCGGCTTCTTGTCCGAGATCGTCGGGCAAACCTCGAGCATGTGCGCGCCGAGGATCTTCTGGTCTTTCGGATCGAGATGGTAGGTGTAGTCCTCCATCAGGCTCGTGCCGCCGGGCAGGCCCTTCGACATCACCTTGACGATGCGGACCATCGCTGCGGTCTTCCAGTCGCCTTCCGGCCCGAAACCGTAGCCCTCGGCCTGGAGCCGCTGGGCGGCGATGCCGGGCAGCTGCTTGAGGCCGTCCAGGTTCTCGAACGTGTCGGTGAGGGCACCGAATCCACCGGCGACCATGAAGTCGCGCAGGGCGATCTCGATGCGGGCCGCCTCCAGCATGGACTCGCGGTCCTTGCCGCCGGCCAGCAGTGACGGGACGACGGAGTAGGTCTTCTCGTACTCGGCAACCAGTTCGTTGACGCGGGCGATCGGCACGGCGAGAACGGCGTCGCCGAGGTCGCTGACGCTGAAGCCGTTCACCGCGACCCCGAACGCCATCTGGTAGGAAACCTTGTCGCCCTCGGTCACGGCCACGTTGCGCATGTTGTCGCCGAAGCGCGCCACCCGCAGGTGCTTGGCCTCCCAGAGACCACACGCCGCGCGAGTCCATGTCCCGACTCGCTGTTGGACCGATGCTTCCTGCCAGTGACCGGCCACGGTCTTGCGGGCCAGGCCGAGCCTGGCCTCGATGTGCGCGAACTCGCGGTCGCCATGGGCGGCCTGGTTCAGGTTCATGAAGTCCATGTCGATCTCCGTCCACGGGAGATCTCGATTGAACTGGGTGTGCAAGTGAAGTAGTGGCTTCGTGAGCGCCTGAAGACCGGCGATCCACATCTTCGCCGGAGAGAATGTATGGCACCAGGTGATGACGCCGACGCATTTGTCGGACGAACTGGCTTCAACGCAGGCGGCAAGGATCGCTTCCGGATTCTTGACAACCGGCTTCCAAACGATGTTTACAGGAATTGACTCCGACCCATCCAGCCCGGCCGCGATTGCCTTCGAATTCTCAGCCACCTGCCGAAGGACATCATCGCCATACAGGTCCTGGCTTCCCGTGAGAAACCAAACCTCAAACTCGCCTAGAGGCTTCAACTGCTCAACTCCCAGCTATCTCCAAACCCGCGGCGCATCCATATCGCGCGCCACGGGTCTGGCAAGTCCGTGTCAGATCGGACCGAACCAATGCAGGCTACTTGTCAGTGATGTCCACGACGAAGTCGACAAAGTACTTGTTCTGCTTCGTTTCAACGGGAGCGAGGATATAGAACCCCTTCCCGTCCTTGGGCGCAGCCACTGTCGTCGTCCACGTCGCCGTCTGGCCTGCCGGTGTGATCGGCGGGTCCGTGAGGTGGGGGCTCCGATAGAAGCCGTAGAGGATCCCGTCGGCGCCGATGACCGGTGGCTGGCCGATATGGACGTATGCCGGGGACGCGCTCGAGTTATTGCTAACCCAGGTGAATTCAAAGCCGGTATCCGTCCGTTTGACACCGGTCAACTGAACCGTGCATTTGTTGATGGCCGGGATCTGGGCATCGGACTTAACAATCTTCAGAGTGGCGGCCTCGGCCGCGATTGGATACTTGGTGTCGGCAACAACCTTGTCCAAGCTCAGCGTCAACGTTGCGGCGGTCTTTGTCGACGGGATGTAGTAGTTGAAGGGACCGGTGATGTAGCTGTACTTGACTTCGAGCTTCTCGCCGGCCGACTTGGCGACACCGGCGCACTCGACATAATTCAACTGAGTAACCGGCGCCTGGACCGTTCCCCCGGTATAGCCCTTCATGATGAAGCCAGGAGGCAGGAACCAGCCGCTGTCGCCCGCGAAGACCGAGGTCCCTACGAACGCCGTGGCGCAATCGCTCGTCTTGCCAGATCCATCCGTAACCTTTGCCGAGCTGGCGGCGACGTTCATCGCACTCCAGTCGCCGGTGTCGTTGCGGAGCGACAGATCCACATGAAGTGCGCCGCTCACCACCGACACGCCGGTCACGATCGCTCCCCAGCCTTGGCCGGAGAGGACCGGACCAGGTGTGCTGTTATCTATCGGCGGGACGATGTAGTCGCAGCCGGTGACCGCCAGCGCGACCAAGGCCAGGGCGGCAAGCGTCTTGGGCACTCTCATTCTGTGATCGCCTTTCATCACTGGCCTCCGCCACTCAAGACCGGGGCCAGGTCCGCTGTCATCTGCCAGTAGTTGGCAGGAGCGTCTGTCCCACCATCGACAGCCTCAACCGTCTTGGTCACGCCCTGATATGTGACGGTCGTTGAGTAATCGAAACATGCCCCGCATGGCGTGTGATGAGTCGTGTAGAAATTGGGCGTGAAGAAGCCGAGGTCGCTAACCTGCTTGAGCAACGCCGATACTTGAGCCGGAGTGGACTGCAGCTTCTTGACGTTGTTGTCGCCGAGGTCGGAGGTGACCTTGCCGTCGGCATAGATGCCGTACAGCTCCTCCACGCAGGAATTGCCGCCGTTTCGTTCGTACACGACCACAGCCTTGTCGTCGACCAGGGCCTGACGCGCCGCCGGCCTCATTGCCTTGAGCGTGCATGTCGCCGTTTGTTGCTTGGGGAATACGAACGGCACGATCACGTTGATACTCACGGCCCCAACGAGCACCACAGCCACCGCGACGCCAGCGTTGCGGAAGGCCTTGCGGCGGTACCAGACCACATGCGCCTTCTGTCTTGCGTGACCGCCGAAGCGAGCCCGCCCGATCGCCGCCGCATTCCAGGCAGCAACAATGCCCTGGACCGCGATGAAGACGAGCATAAGCAAGCCGATGACGATATAGACCCAGTAGTTGCTGATCGTTCCGTCGGCCTGGATGATGCTCTGGATCAGCGAGGTGATCAGGACGCCAACGAGGGCGCCTACCAGATAACCCTCGCCGCCGGTGAGCGCGATGCCGCCGATGACGACGGCCGCGATGGCCGTCAGCTCGAGTCCCGTGCCGGCGTTGCCACGCCCCGAGTTGACGTAGATGCTGTACAGGATCCCGCCCAGGGCCGAGCAGAAGCCGCTCAGCGCGTAGACGAGGACCTTGGTCCGGTTCACGGGCAGACCCATTAGCCGGGCCGATTGCTCGTTCAGGCCGTTACCGCCGCCCATCGCGTAAATCGTCCGGCCGAACCGGGTGAAGTGGGCCAGGAAAAGCCCGACCACGAGCACGACGAGGGCCACGACCACCAGGTACGTGATGTAGTCGCCGTGCTTGCTGGAGGGGTCGGCCAGCCCCGGGATCAGGATCTTCGTCTGGCCGAGCGTGGTGTAGGTTGCGTCATGGATTCGCACTTCGGCGTCGCTGACGACGTATGACAGGCCACGAGCCAGCCACATGCCCGCGAGCGTCGCGATGAAGGGTTGGACCTTCAAGTAGGTGATGAACAAACCCATCACCAACCCGAAGAGCATTCCCATCACCAGGACGACCGGGAAGATCGCCCACGCGCTCCAACCCATCTGGAGCAGCGAAGCCGCTACCACGGTGGTCAGAGCCAGGATGCCGCTCACGGAGAGGTCGATGCCGCCGGAAATGATCACCAGACCCTCGCCGACGACGATCACGATCAGAAATGGAGCCGCGTCGAAGAGGTTGAACAACGCCTGTCCATCTCGCATCGCTGGATAGGACAGAAAGCCAAACAAGTAGACCAGCAGGAACATACCGATCGTCGCTGCGAGCGGCAGGAACTTCCTATTCCGATCAAGAATTGCGGCCAACGCCGTATTCACTGGGCTGTCTCCTTAGGCATCGAGAAGGTGCCCAACTTGCGAACGAAGGTCTTCACCTGCTCGGCATAGAGGAGGACCACCGCGATCACCACAACTGCCTTGACCGCTATGACCGCGCTTGCCGGAACGCCGAACGACAGCATCGATGTGATCGTTGTCTGCAGAACCAGGGCTCCGATCGCGCTGCCCATCAGCGAGAACCGGCCGCCGGTACCCAGGAGCGTTCCGCCGATGACCACTGCCAGGATCGCGTCCAACTCCGTGTACATCCCGATGTTGTTCGCATCCGACGTTCGAATGTTCGAGGTCACGACCAGGCCGGCGATGCCAGCGCAGAAGCCACAAAAGGCGTATGCAAACAGCTTGATCCGTTTCTCGTTGATGCCGGCGTAGAAGCTCGATTTTGCGTTGATGCCGACAGACTCGACCAACAACCCGATTGATGTCCTTCGAGTCAGCAGCCAGGCACAGCCGAACAGGCCAACCGCGACGTACAGGGAGAATGGCAGAATGAAGAACCCATTACCGATGAACGCATACGTGTCGTTGAAGATGACAACCTGAATGTTGTTGGTGATGAGCTGCGCAATTCCACGGCCTGCAATCATCAATACGAGCGTCGCGACCATCGGCTGAATTCGCCCGTACGAGACAAGAAACCCATTCCACACACCGCACAACGTGGCGATCACTATCGGGACAACAATCACGGCCCATAGCGGAGCCCAGGTGAGCTGCGGGTTGTTGATGAAGATCTTGGGGTCGGTCAGGTTCATGCCGACGATCGTCGGGTTGATCATGACGGCAGCGACTGAACTGGCGATGGCCATGATTGCCCCGACCGACAGATCCACGCCTCCGGTCGCGATGACGAGCGTCATCCCTATCGCCAGGATCATTGTCGGCGACCCGTGCACCAGGATATCGATCACGTTGCCGTAGAGGTGTCCACTCTTCAGCGAGATTGCGAAGAAGTCATGGATCAGAAAGAAGTCGGCAATCAGGATCAATAGCAGGGCCATCGTCGGCAGGAACAGCATGCTGTCGGTCAGCTTGCCCAACCTTCGAGAGAACGAGGAACTCATGACGCACTCCCAGCAATCGCCTGCACGATCTCCTTCTCGTCAACCTGGCCCGAGAACTCGGCCACCTTCGCCTGATCTCGCATGACGACGATTCGGTGACTGGTGCGCAGGACCTCGTCAAGCTCAGATGAGATGAACACGCACGACTTGCCCTCCTCGGCCAGCGACAGCACAAGTTTCTGGATGTCGGCCTTGGTACCGACGTCGATGCCGCGCGTGGGCTCATCGAGTATCAAGAGACGCGGATTTGCCGCAAGCCAGCGGGCGAGGATCACCTTCTGCTGGTTGCCGCCGCTGAGGTTCTTGATCTGCTGATCCGCTGTGGGCGTGCTGATGCTCAACAACCTGATGTACTTGTCGGCAATCTCATATTGCTCTTTCGTGCCGATACGCCTGAACCAGCCGAGATGGGCCTGCATAGCCAGAATGATGTTCTCGCGCACGGTCAGGTCCGCGATGATTCCCTCAGCCTTGCGATCCTCGGGGCAGAGCGCGATGCCGCGATTGCTGGAGCCCGCCGGCGTGAAGTCGGTGACCTGCTTGCCGTCCATGACCAGCGTGCCCGTATCCGGCTTGTCGACTCCAAAGAGCAGGTTCGCGAGTTCGGTTCGACCCGAACCGAGAAGGCCCGCGAGCCCCACAACTTCGCCCGCGTGGAGCGTCAGCGAGAATGGGTCTATCGAGTTGGAGAGCCCCAGATCAGTCGCTTCCAGGAGGGCATCCTTGCTGATGTGCTGGCTGCTCTCCATCTTGTGGGCAGTCATGTCATCAAGGTCCGCGATGGTACGCCCCAACATGAGGCGGATCAGCTCGAGTCGCGACACCGAAGCCGTGGCGTACGTGCCCACGAGCGAGCCGTTCCTCAGGACCGTGACCCGGTCGGACACCTCATAGACCTGGTCGAGGAAGTGGGTGATGAACACGACCGCGATGCCGTCGGCGCGCAATTTCTTCATGACGGAGAAGAGATGCGCAGTTTCGTTGGCTGTCAGGCTGGAAGTCGGTTCGTCGAGGATCAGTACCTTCGCGCTCGAGACTACCAGCGCCCTCGCGATGGCCGCCATCTGCTGTACCGCGACCGAGTAGGAGCCGAGGGGCTTTGTGACGTCTATGTCGACGCCCAGCTCCTTCAGGTATTCGCGCGCCCGTGTATTCAGCTTCTTCCAGTCGATGCTGATGCCCAGGCGGCTTGGCTGGCGGCCGATCAGGAGGTTCTCGGCGACCGTCAGGTTCGGGCAGAGGTTGACTTCCTGGTAGACGGTGCTGATGCCTTGCTCTTGGGCATGCAGAGGCGACCGAATCGAAACAACGTGGCCGTCCAGCGAAATGATCCCCTTATCGGCGCGGTCGGCGCCGGTCAGGATCTTGATGAGGGTCGACTTCCCTGCCCCGTTCTCACCAACAAGAGCATGAATCTCGCCCTTGGCCACCGAGAAGTCCACGTTCTGGAGCGCATGCACGCCAGGAAACGACTTGTCGATGCCTTTCATTTCAACAATAGGGTTCTCGGAGTCCGGCATTGAGTCACCTTCTGGTCGTGCGGCTCATACAACCGATATCTGGCGCCTTCAAGACGCCCGGGAGTGGCAGGAAACGGAGTGGTGCGCTCCGCACCGAGGAAGCGACTGGCCGATGAGATGGTGGCCCTCGCATCGCAGAGCAGAACAGCCTTTGCAGGCAAGAGGAGAAGTGGCTGAGCCGCTTCTCCTCTTGGCGATCTACTCGCTACGTTGACTCCGTGGGGGTCAACGTACCTTCGCTACGACTAGTACTTGCGGGTGTCGAGGATCTTCTGCAGTGCAGGAGCGCCCTGAGCCGCGAAGAACTGGCCTTCCTGGGAAGGAGTCCAAGCCTGCTGGCCGGTCACGCCATTGAGGGCGTCGAGAGCGGCCGCGTAGACCTGGGGGGCCAGGAGCGGGTTGCANNGGGTACTTCTTGAGGAAGGCTTCCATGATCGACTTGCCCTGAACCGGGTCCCAACCTGGGGCGTTCTGATAGTCGAGGACAGTCATCTTGGTGGTGGTGCAGTTCGGGAGGGCCTCAGCGAAGCCCTTGTGGCGGTCGATCGCGGCCGAAGCGGCCTGGTCGCCACCGATCTCGATGACGTTGGCAGTGGCCTTGCCCTTGAGCAGGTCGCACATAGCCGCTTCGCCCTCGTGGCCTTCCTTGATGAAGTCAGAGCCGATGTACGTGTAGTACAGGCTCGCGTCGGCCTCGATGCGGCGGTCTTCGATGACGACGACCTTGTGGGCAGCCTTAGCGGCCTTGAGGACGTCGTCGTAGCCGGTGGTGCCGACTGCGGCGAGAACGATCACGTTGACGGCCGGGTCCTGGATGTACTGGTTGAAGGCCGTGATCTGGTTCTCGATCTTGTTCTGAGAATCGTAGAACTTGAGGGTGATGCCGTCCGCAGTAGCCGTTTCCTTGAAGGAAGAGGTGTTAGCGGCGCGCCAACCGGACTCAGAACCGGTCTGGATGAACCCGACCGTCATGTCCTTGTAGGCCTTCTTGGCAGCGGGGGCGGTCGTTGCGGTCGACGAGCATGCGGCAACCATTACCGCGACGCCGAGCGTCATAGCGATCCGAAGGGATCTGGACATCGTCATTTGTGCTCTTCTCCGTGTTTGCTGTGGGAAGTATTGGAACTCGCGTTGACAAGTCCGGCAAGAAGCAAGAACGAGCCTGTCTAGCTGGACCTTGAGTCTCCCACTCGTGCTAGATCCTCTGCCTCCGTTCTTTCAGTGGGCTTCTGACGCCATCGGCACCTCCGCAGCGACAGCCGAACCGACAAAATCTGCCCGAAGACAGTCTGGCCGATCAACGGCGGTCTCATCCCTATCTCCGCACTCCGTGAGGAGCGGGAGTGGCTGACCGACTTTTCATCAACGACAGCCCGTTGCGCTCAGCGCAGGGCCGTACGAGCCTGTGACGGACTTTCCTCGGGAGCGCTCGTGCAGCCGTCGATTGCATCGGCGCTAGCCATCAGCATTGGGTCACGACTGCGCGTTCCCCAGTTCGTCGCCTCAGCAACCAACTGCTCCGTAGCGCGCTAGTGACTGCTGCGCTTACAACGTACTCCCAACTGGACCACTTGGAGCGGGCTACTCCACCGAGACCATACCGGCCCCTGAACTTCTCGTTGCGCATTCCTAGGTTTCGATGATAGCGTTACCGGGACCGGTAACAGAAACCGTAACAAACTATGCATGATCGCCAAATGACAGTCAAGAGGCGAGTTGCGGGCAACCGGACGGAGCATCCGGGTAGATGCGTTCAGGGAGGAGTCATCCGTGAGTCGAGGGAAACGCCTGACGATCCGAGAGGTCGCCGCGGCCGCTGGCGTATCCGCTCAGACCGTGTCCCGCGTTCTCAACAATCGGCCCGACGTCGCGCCGGAGACAGCCCAGCGCGTGCAGCAGATCATCAGCGAGACCGGCTACGCCCCCAACATGCTGGCACGTGGCCTCACGCAAGGCCGCAGCCATGTCCTGGGCGTGGTGGCCTACGGACTGGACTACTTCGGTCCTTCACGGGTGCTGACTGCGATTGAGCGCCAGGCAGCCGAATTCGGCTACGCGATCATGCTCAACCTGATCCTCGATCCGGCCATGGGCGACGTCGACGGCCTCATCGACAGCCTGTGCGCCCGTCAGGTGGACGGGATCATCTGGGCCATACCGGAAATGGGCGCCAACAGGGCCTGGTTGGCGAACTGGATCAACGAGTTGCCGGTTCCGGTAATCCTCGTGGGCGGAATGGAAGGCCGGCCCGATGTTCCGTCCATCGCCATCGACAACGTCCAGATTGGGCGCCTCGCCACGGACCACCTGATCAGCGGCGGCGCCAAGCACGTCGGCATCATCACCGGGCCAGCCACGTGGTGGGAGGCAGAACAGCGCCTGGTCGGCTGGCGAGCATCTCTCCAGGCGCACGGCCGAGAGGTCGAGGAGAGCCTGGTCATCGAGGGAGATTGGTCTGTGTCCAGCGGCGAGGAATCCCTTTACCGCATGGTTGACCGCTGCCCTGAGATAGATGCCTTGTTCGCCTGCAATGATCAGATGGCCCTGGGCGTTCTCCACGCCGCCCATGCGATCGGCAAGCGCGTGCCCGAGGATCTGTCCGTCGTCGGCGTTGACAACATCGCCGAGGCATCCCATTTCTGGCCGCCACTGACGACGGTGGACCAACCCCTCGGCAACTCCGGCGAGTTGGCCGTGAAAGAGATCGTCCAGCTGATCAAGAAGTCCCGGCAAGCACGACGGCCTGTCGACGCGGTACCCGAAATGACCCTGCTGAAGGCACGCCTGATAGTTCGTGAGAGCAGCAGACCGGTGCCGGCCCCCGACTCAAGGGCTGCCGAGTCGAATGAGGCGTCCTTTCAGCGGACAGTCCTGGAGGCCCGGCCGATCTGAACGACCGGAGCACCGGTCTCGCAGCGTGCTTTGTGCCGTTGACACTGTTCGCGGCCTTGTCCTAGACTCCGTCAGTCCTGCCAGATAGGCAGTCGTACACGAGGTGTTTCGTGCGCTATCTCGATAGCACAAAGGCGAGGACCGCTCATGCGAGCGGCAACTCCGCCGTGTGCGGGAGATCTGCGCCCACCGAGAGGTAGATCCAGGCGGTAGAGCCGCCGGAAGAACCTCTGAGCCGTGGGCCAGATCGGGCCCCCGGCTTTTTTCATGCCCTCTCGCAGGCGCAAGGCACCGAAGCGGCGCCACGCGTCTCGAGGGCAAGCCGTGAGCCCGCTCCCGCTTCCCCACTCCGCTCGCGGCCTTACGTCCCGCGAGCCAGCCCCCAAGGGAGGTGTCATGAGCATCGCGGTTCCGGAAACGATCCAATTGCCGACAGTCAGTCGGCCGACGGCACTCGATCTGCCGGCAGCTCCGGCCGCGCTTCTCGTCGAGCACGCGACCAAACGGTTCAAGGTAGACCGCCGCAAGCCGCCGGTGGTGGCAGTGGACGACGTCTCGATCCGACTGGAACGAGGCGAGATCTACGGCCTGCTCGGAGCCAACGGAAGTGGCAAATCGACGTTCATCCGCCTCGTCAGCGGCCTGCTGACGCTGGATGAAGGCCGGGTCGAGGTCTTCGGACACGACCTGGTCCGCGAGGAGATGGCGGTCAAGAGGCTGATCAACAGGGTCAGCGTCGACGCCGCCTTCTTCAAGAAGCTCTCACCCGCCGAGAACCTCTCGTTCACGGCCAGGCTCTACGGGCTGGACCCGAAGCGCGCCCGCCACGAGGCGGTCGCGATCCTGGAACGGCTCGGCATAGGCGAGAAGCGGATGAACCGGCCGCTCGAGCAGATGAGCCGGGGCATGCAGCAGAAGGTCGCGATCGCCAGGGCTCTCCTGACGAGCCCGACCCTGTTGCTCCTGGACGAGCCGACGACCGGCCTCGACCCGCGCTCCAAGCTCGACGTACAGGCATTCATCGAGGAACTCCAGGCCGATCACGACGCGACGATCGTGCTGACAACCCACGACCTCGCGGAAGCGGATCGACTGTGCGGGCGAATCGGAATCCTGGCCGGCGGCCGACTGACCGCTGAAGGGACTCCCGATCAACTCAAGACCGACGTCGCGATCGAGCACGGCGCCGAACCGACACTCGAAAGCGTCTTCATGAAATACACAGGCCGCTCACTCGACGACGACGTCGAGGAGGGCGAGGCCGACCCGACTGAATAGCCGACATGCCTCAGAGCCGGGCCGTGAAAGGGACAGAACCTTGCATTCGTACGAGCTCGCTCGCGTCATCGACGAAGAGCGGCAGCGAGACAACGATCGCCGCATCCGAATGCGGCTGAACCGAGGACCGGGGCGCCCAAGACGCCCGGTACGCCAGGCCATTGGGCAAGCGCTGATCCGAATCGGATCGACTCTCGCCGCCGATGGCCCAATGCCCACCGGGCGGCAGTGGTCGCCCGACCGGGCGGAGACACGACATTGACAGTTCTCACTCGCGAAGCGCGCGCCAGCTACGCCTTCGTGGAACGCAACTTCAACTTGACCAAGCGCTACCTCGGTTGGGAGGTCGCCTTCCTGGCCTATGCCGTCGCCGGCGCGCTGTCCGTTTCGCTTATCGGCGAATCGGTCGGCAGCCGGCGGCTGCTGATGCTCCTCGTTGTCGGCGCCGTCTTCTGGAACTACCTATCGGTGGTCTTCCAGTCGATCGGCGACACGATCACCTGGGAGCGATGGGAGGGAACGCTCGAGTACACGATGATGGCGCCCGTCAGACGCTCGACGCAGCTCCTGGGATCGGCACTGTACGCGGTCGTCTATGGACTGATCCACACGACCGTTCTGCTGATAGTGCTGGCGCTCTTCTTCTCGCTCGACCTCGGTCGCGCAAACGTCGGCGCAGCGGCGTTCTTCATGGTCATCGGCTCCGCCAGCTTCATCGGCATCGGGATGCTTGCCGCCATCCTGCCGATGATGTCGGTGGAGCGGGGCTCGCAGATGGTCTTTGTAATTCAGTCGTGTCTGCTGCTCATCAGCGGCGTGTACTATCCGACGACCATCCTGCCCGCCTGGATGCAGGTGTTTTCGCGCGTTTCACCCGCGACATACGTGCTGGACGCGGTGAGGCGAGCGCTCATCGACGGAGTCTCGATCAACGAACTGCTGCCCGATCTCTGGCCCCTCCTGGTCATGGCCCTCGTGTTCATTCCGCTTGGGCTGTGGGGCTTTGGCCGCGCCGAGCGCTACGCCAAGCGAACCGGCAAGCTCAAGAGAGTGGGCTGAGCGATGAAGTCGATAGACGGCATCGGTGACGCCGTAGCCGGCGCACTTGAGCCGGAGGGTGGCGTTGTGGGTTCCGCCCCGACGCCACTCCCCCATTCTCTGGAGTCCTGGGGCTGGAGCGAGACCTGGGCCGCGGCCTTCGCGCCGCTGGCCGCAGACGGACGCACCCCCGCCCGAGTCATCTCCCAACAGCGCGGCGAGTGGCTGCTCGCCGGGGAACACGGTGAGTGGTCCGCCAAGCTGACCGGCCGGCTCCGCCACGAAGCCAGGATGGGCGCGCTTCCGGCGGTCGGCGACTGGGTTGGTTGCACAACGCCTTTGGGTGGCGGCCCGGCCCGGATCGACTCCGTTCTGCCACGCCACTCCGCCTTCCAGAGGCGAGCGGCGGGTTCGCGTATCGGATCTCAGACCGTCGCCGCCAACGTCGACACGCTCTTCATCACCACCTCCCTCAACGCGGACCTGAACCCGCGCCGCCTGGAGCGGTACGTGACGATGGCTAGGGAGTCGGGTGCGGCGCCTGTCCTGCTGCTGACCAAAGACGACCTCGTGGAGGACGGGGCTGCCATCGTCGAGCGGCTGGCCGCCGACCTGCGGATTCCCGTCGTGGCGCTGAGCTCCCACACGGGCGAGGGCGTCGAAGCGATCCGGCCGTGGCTCGTCCGGGGTCAGACGATCGCGCTCGTCGGCTCTTCGGGAGTCGGAAAGTCGACGCTGCTCAATTACCTTGCAGGCGAAGTGCTCATGGAGACGCGCGGAATCCGCGAGGACGATGGACGCGGCCGCCATACGACGACCCACCGTGAGTTGTTCCGCTTGCCGGAAGGCGCGCTGATGCTCGACACGCCCGGCGTCCGCGAGATCGGCCTCTGGGATGCCTCCGAAGGCCTCGACGAAACCTTCGACGAGATCCTCGACCTGGCAGACCTATGCCGCTTTCGCAATTGCGGGCACAACCTCGAACCCGGCTGCGCAGTTCGAGCGGCCATCGAGGCCGGCAGCCTCGAGGATGTTCGGCTCGAGGCCTACCGCCGCCTCCAGGACGAGCTGGCCAAGCAACCGACCGTCGCCGAGCGCCGTGAGCAGGAGCGGCAGTTCAGCAAGGGAGTCCGCATCGCCGCCGCCGACGCCGCGGCTCGGAAGCGCCCGGCGGGTCGGACGTGACCTCGATCCTTGTAGTGGACGACGAGACGCCGCCGCCCTCAACGCGGCATTCCACTGACAACTGCGCTCCCGTTTGCGTCATGATCTTGCGGAACGCAGTCGTCGCCGATCTCGCCCGCGCTGCAGTCGATCCTCGAGGTGGAAATCGATGCCTGGTCTAGTGCTTACGAGCCCGAGCTTTGACGAGGGCGGCGCCATCCCCGTCCGCCACACGTGCGACGGAACGGACGTCTCGCCGGAGCTGGATTGGGAAGGTGCGCCTCAGGGCACGGTCTCCTTCGCCCTGATCCTCGACGACCCGGACGCTCGAGGCTTCATCCACTGGGTGGTCTACAACATCCCCGGCGGATCCACCGGATCGCTGCGCGAAGGCATGCACCCGAATGACTCGCCGCTGCAGGGGCGCAACGACTTCGGCAAGACCGGATATGGCGGACCTTGTCCGCCCAGCGGCACTCACCATTACCGGTTCACGCTGTGGGCGCTATCTGCCCGGCTGAACCTGAGCGACAAGCCATCGGCCGCGGAGGTCCGGACCGCGCTGACGATTCGAACGCTGGCCCAGACGACTCTCACCGGGACATACGAGCGGCACAAGTAGGCAGGTCGGCCAGATCAAACCGCGAGCTCGACCTGCCTCAGTCTCGAAGGCGCCCCGAAGCTCTGACCTGATCCAGCCAGCGGCGCTCGCGGCCGATGGTTGTCGTGGTGCCGTGACCGGGCAGAACGCGCACTTCGTCCGGCAGGCCCGCCAGCCGTCCGAGCGACTCGACGATCTGCTCTTCCGATCCGCCCGGCAGGTCCGTCCGGCCCCAACCGTCGGCGAAGAGCGTGTCGCCGGCGAAGAGCAGACCTCCCGACGGTTCGAGCAGGCAGACGGATCCCTCGGTGTGACCCGGTGTGTGCAGCACCTCCAGGTCTATCTCCCCGAACCGGATGTGGCCGCCCTCGGCCAGTTCGACGGCGGGAATGCTGGGCGGTATCTCGAACGGCGCGAAGAGCGGCTCCGGATGGATGAGCCGCTGCCGATCAAGCGAGTGGACCGCAATTTGCGCTTCGTTCGCCTCCGCACCACCGGCGTGCTGCGCCAGATGCGCCGCCTGCTCGCGACTCCACGTCTGGACGGCGGCGTTGTCGCCGATGTGGTCCCAGTGCCCGTGAGTCGACACGATCAGCTTGAGCGTCCAGCCCCGCTCGACAAGCAGGCCGCTCACCCAGGCCAAGCATGGAGTGGCGGTGTCGATCGCGATCGCCTCGCGCGTCGCGGAGTCGGCCAGAACGTAGACATTCGTGCCGATCGGGCCGACGGCACGGCTCAGCAGTTCCATCGATATCTCGCGCCTAGTTCGCCGGTGAGCCGTCCGCCGCGGCTTCCTCTTCCTCGAGCCGTTCCTTCAGGGATGCGAAAACCTGGTCCGCGGCATTCTGAATTGGACCTTGCATCATGCCTTCGAAGCCGCCCAGCAGACCGCCCAGCGTCACGTCGGCCGCCCAGGTGGCGCGCGTCAGCTTGGGTTCGAGTTCAGCCAGATCGATCGAGCCCTGACCGGTTATCGGGCCGCCCATGATTGCCCCTTCGATCGTGGCTGCGATTCGCGAGGGCGCGTCCAGGTCGGTCACGTTCAATTCGAGAACGACACTCATGGCGCCCATTGCCGTCGGCGCCGAGACCGTGACCCTGTAGTGACGGTCGTCGATCTTCTCGACTTGGGCCTGGCCAGAGGAATTCGACGCGGCCGCGCGATTCGGGTTGCTGATGGTGTCCCAGACGCGCCGGCGGGTCGCCGCGATCTCTGTTTCCCCTGACAGATGCATGTTTCCTCCTGGACGAGAGTCCGGAAATGTTGGGCGATGGCGCGGCCACCGCGAATTCGCAGCCCGGTCATCGTAGCGCCTGGAGGTCGAGCGCGAACCAGCTCGGCCGAGGCGGCGTCCAAGGTCCGGAGATTCTGCCTTACGTCCGCCTTACATCTGATTGCCTGATCGAAGGCCGGGCGACGTATCCTGCGACGATGAAGACCATCCTCGTCGTAGATGACGAACGCAACATCGTGGAGCTCGTTCGGCTGTACCTCGAAAAGGAGGGCTTCAACGTCGTCACCGCGAGTGACGGCGAGCAAGCCCTGACGCAGTACGAACGCTGCGACCCGGACCTCGTAGTGCTGGACCTGATGCTGCCCAAGATGGACGGTTTCGAAGTCTGCCGCGAGCTACGGCGCCGCGGGGACGTGCCGATCCTCATGCTGACGGCTCGATCCGAAGACGTGGATGCAATCGTCGGCCTGGAGCTTGGGGCCGACGACTACGTGACGAAACCCTTCAATCCGCGAGCCCTTGTGGCGCGAGTCAAGGCGATCCTCCGCCGAACGGACGCCACGGCGAAGGGCGGGCGGCCGATCCAGGTTGGAGAGCTGCGGATTGACCCGCGGCGCCGCGAAGCCGCGATCGGCGGCCGGCGGCTCGACCTGCGGGCCCGCGAGTTCGATCTGCTCGCTGCGCTCGCCCGAGACCCAGGCGTCGTCCTGACCCGCGATGCGCTGCTCGAAGATGTGTGGGGCACGGATTTCCCCGGCGAGACCCGCACCGTCGACGTGCACGTCGCCGAAGTCCGCAAGAAGCTCGGGGACGACGGACCGCAGGTGGAGACGGTCCGCGGCATCGGCTACCGGCTCGTGCCCCCGCCTCGCGGCGCGGCCTTGTCCACTCCCCCACCCGACGCCGAGTAGGAATCTCCGCCCGTGTTGCCCCGCAGCCTGACAAGCCGGATCATCCTGGCCTTCGTCGGGCTTTCGGTCGCGCTGCTCATCGCGGTCAGCGCCACTCTTTTCCTGGTTCTGCGTGAACAGCATCAGAACCAGACCAAGCAATCCCTGGGGGCGCAGATCGTGTGGCTGGTCTACGCCGTCAACTCGGGGAAGGCCGCGACGTGGAACGCGACGATCGTCGACGAGGGTGCGCAGATTCAGGCAGACGGTGGCTTCATCCTGACCCGGAACCCCAATGGAGCCGTTCGAGTCCTCGTTGGAGATCCCTCTTCTGTCGAGATACCGGACGGCCCGACGGGCACCGCAACGGTGAAGATCGACACGACCCGGACCTCCGACGGCAAGTCATATGTCTACATCGAGCCGGCCAGCACGCAGACGAAAGGCTGGACCTTCGTGATGGCGGAGCCGGATCGGTCAACTCAGGAAGCTCTTGGCGATCTCATTCGAGCACTCTTGATTGTGATAGTGGTCCTGCTGGTTGCCGGGATTCCGACCGCCTGGCTGCTATCTCGATCGATCACCGGGCCGATGCGGCGGCTGGCCGAAGCAGCAGCCGAGCTGCCGAAGAGCACGTCCGATAAGGCGCTGCCGCTTGAGGGTCCGACGGAGGTGCGCGTCCTGACGGAACGCTTCAACGCCATGGCACACGAGCTGGCATCGACGCGCAGCGAGGAGACCCAGATGCTCGCCAACCTGCGCCACGATCTGAGAACCCCGTTGACGAGCATCGGCGGGTTCGCCGAGGCGATCGCCGATGGGACCGCGTCCGGCGACCGCGCGATGACGGCGGCGAGGACGATAGCGGAGGAAGCGCAGCGGCTGGAGCGGCTCGTAGGCGAGTTGGGCGTGGTTGAGCGGTTGCGACAGGGACCCGCGGCCCTCCGCCCGGAGGTGCTCGATGCGATGAAGCTTCTCACCGACGCAGCGGCCCGCTTCCAGAGCCGGGCAACCACTCAGCGCGTGACGGTTGATGTGGCCGGTGCCGCGCCCGGAGAGGCCGGGTTGACCTTCACCGGCGACAGACTGGCCGTGGAACGGATCCTGCAGAACCTCGTGGAGAACGCGCTCTCAGTGCTTCCCAGGGGCGGACACATCTGGCTGCGAGCGGCGGCTTTGGCGATGCCCGGTCGGCCGCCCGGCGTATCGGTGAGTGTTACCGACGACGGCGCCGGTTTCCCGCCGGGAACGACCGAGAAGGTGTTTGAGCGTTTCTTCCGGGCCGACCCTTCACGAAGCGGCACTGGCTCCGGACTCGGTCTGGCGATCGTCCGGGAGCTGGCGCGCGCCCACGGCGGCGAGGCGTGGGCCGAGAACGTGGCCCCGCACGGCGCCCGCGTCACCGTTCTGTTGCCGTTGGTGCCCGCGATGCCGGCGGTTCGGCCCCAGGTGCCGGTGAAGTAGGAGGGCCAGGCGCCTGGACCGCGGCTCCGGAGTGGCCGCATCCGGGCGTCGTTCGGCCCGCATCCGGGCGTCGTTCGGGCCTCCCTGGCTACGTGGCGCATTCTCTCGTGGCGTCCGTGGCGTCGCACCGACACGTCGCAACGCTCCGAGGCCCCGGCCCCGCTATCCTTCCCTGCGTGAGTGACCAGACTTCCCCTGCCGGACCACCGGCCGACGTAACCCATCTCGTCCGCGAGCGCTCGGAGGCACGGGCCCGCCAGGACTGGACTCGCGCCGACGCCCTGAAGGCCCAGATCGAGGCCGCGGGCTGGCGCGTAGTCGACCGCGGAAACCGCACCAGCGTCAGCGCGGCCGCGCCGGCCACCCTCGATGTCGACGGAGAGCTGCGATACGGCGCGGCGTCTGCGGTGACATCGCTGCTGGATGCGCCCGCCACACTCGCCTGGACGGTGGTGGTTCCGGCGTCGGAACAACCCGAACGAATTTCCCGGCTTCTGACCGCGCTGCGCGCCCATGCACCCGCCGGAACGCAGGTAGTGGTCGTGGCCAACGACCCGAGTGAGGCGCAGGCCGCGGCCCTCGCCGTCGACGCTCCGGACCGCGCCCCGATCGGCGACATCGTGCCGGAAGTCGTGCGGACCTCCACGCGCCTCGGCTACGCGGCCGCGCTGAACATCGCACTGCAACGGGCCGCCGGTGAGTTCGTGTTGCTCACCGACGCCACGGCCTGGCCCACCGGCGATGCTCTGACCGCTCTCGCCGCCGCGCTTCAGGATCCAACTGTCGGAGCGGCCGGTGGTTTCGGACTTTACGGCGCGGCCGATGCTCCGCTCCGGCCAAATGCATTGACGCGTGAGCCTGTGGCAGACGAGGCAGCGGGCGAAGACGCGACCGAGGCCAATGCCCTCGAGGGCTCGTGGCTCGCGTTCCGACGCTCCGACTACCGCGAGCTGGGCCCCTTCGACGAACGGTTCGTCACGCCGTCCTGGCTCGATGTGCTGTGGACGCTGCGTCTTCGGGCCGGGGCCGAGCCGGAAGGCGCCGAGTACGTGGAGTCGGAAGAAGCAGAAGATCGCGGCGAGTCCGATGAGTCGTCCGTGACGGCCGCCGCCGATGCTGCCGCCAACGCCGCCGCGGGAGGCGCGGACTCCGGCGAGCACGAGACCCAGATGCCGGCGCCGCGCAGGGCCGTTCGACTCGAGCTGCCGCTGGAGCGCGACGAGGTCGCCTGGCCTCCCGATCGGTCGCGACTCAATCGGCGCAACATGTATCGGGTGCTCGACCGCTTCGGCTGGCGAGAAGACCTGACCTGAGTCGGGTCAGCGGCCAATCACCAACACGTTAACGGCACCGGGCGCCGGCATGACGGCGAGCGTATGTCCGGCGGGCACCGCGACCGAACCGTACAGGGTTCGATAGGCGGGGTCCTCCTGCCACTTCGCGGTGCCATAGGCAACGACACCGACGATCACGGCGATCAGCAGGGTCACCCCGACGGCACGCAACGCCAGAGCCTGATGACGAGGCCGCGAGCGCCCTCCCTGCCAGGCCGATGCGAGCGTCTGGACCTGTCCGGGCGGCAGCACGAAGGCGAGCCACAGTCCTGCAAGCAGCCCACCGACATGGGCGAAGTTGTCGACGTTGAAGAAGCCCGATAGGCCGAGCACGAGATTGAGGACGATCAGGAAACCCACCTGCCCGGCAATTGCCCGTGACTGGGCGTCGAGGATGGCGTGATGGAAGCGCGTGGCAACGAGAACGACTCCAAAGAGCCCGAATATCGCACCGGAGGCCCCGACACCGAAGCTCTGGATGGTCATCCCAAACGCGAAGCTGGCTGCCCCGCCGGCGGCTCCGCAGATTGCATACAGGGCCAGAAGCCGCCACGCGCCATACATTCGCTCGACGAGCTTGCCCGCGTACCAAAGGGCATACATGTTGAAGAGCAGATGCAGGTAGCTCGTCGGATCATGCACGAGCGTCACCGACAGAAGACGGTAGTACTCACCGTGAGCGACGAATAGCGGGATCAGCGCCAGCTGCCATTCCAGCGACCCGGAAACCAGGAAGCCCTGGTGGTCAAGTGCACCCGACATGGCCGCCAGCGACGTCACCACCGTCACCGCGATGATCAGGTAGGTCATGAAAGTCGGCAGCGAGTCGCCACGGCTGCGGGCGAAATAGCGGTTGGCTGCCCCCGCGTTTCCAGTTTCCTTGCTGAGCCAGCCAAGTCGAGAGGCGATCTCCGCCCGATCTTCTCTGGGCGCGCGCTTCTCACACTGGCTGTAGGCGTCAAGCGCCCCGGACAGATCTCCCTCTCGAACTCGGGCCGCGGCTACCTGGCGCCAGGCCCGGTACGCAACCGGCGTTTCCCCGATGCTCGCGGACCGCTCCCACGCCTGCCGCGCATCGGTCTCATGGTCGAGCCGATACAGCGCGTTGCCAAGACCGTAGAAACCCGCAGCCGAGACGTCGCGGTCGGCGGCATACGTTGCTCGTGAATAGAGCGGCAACGCCAGCTCGGGATCGCTCTGCTCCATCAGGTCGTCGGCCTGAGAAATGACGGCAATGGCCGTCGCTCGATCTAGCGGGGCCTGAGAGGTGGGGTCGAACCCCGGCGGCAGTCCCATCGGCCCGTCCCCGTGAAGTCCGTTTGTGGCGCGATCCATATGGCCGGCACTCTACAGGAAGCGGGGATGCGGCGACGGGGATCGGCGCCTCGGTGGAGCGCTCGTCAGTCCGCAGCCGGCTCCCAGCCCGCGGCCGAGACCGCTTCTGAGAATGCCACGGCCGGATCCACTCCGGCGTCCAGGGCGGCAGCGAAGATCCCGACCAGGCGGCCGAACGAACCATCGTCGTCCGGCGGCGCCTCGAGAACCGTGGCTTCGGATGGGACTGCGGGCGATACCACGCCGGACGGCACCAGGACGATGAGGCGGGCTCCGGCGAAGGCCGCACCATCCACCGCGGCGGAAACCGCAGCTTCGGGGAGTGGCCCGGCGAGGACGATCACACCGGCCTGCGGCAGGAACTTCAGGGCAAGGTCTATGTCGCCGGCATCCAGCCCGGGCCGCGCAGCCGCGTCTGCCGGCAGCAGCCGCGCTTCCGGAGCTTCCGCATCGACTTCGGCAGCGTCTTCATCTACAACCTCCGCCACCAGGACGGGAGTGGGCAGAAGCGCGTCGCGCAAGAGCGCGGCGTGCCCGATGCCCATCCGACCAAGCGCAACCACGACGGCATCCCCTGCCCCGTCGTTGCCCACCTTCCCGACCAGCTCGACGACGCCGCCCCGGCGCTGTGCCGCGGTCGCGACCTCCACGGCCAACCCGCCGGCGCATTTCTCGCCGTCCGGCGAATCGGCATAGGCAGGCAGTCCAACCACGACGATCATTCGGCCTCCTCCACCTCTTCGGCCCCGGCCGGCAATTCCTCGGTGATTATCTCGAGGTCACCGAATCCGGCGGCCGTCAGTTCGGCCGCGACCGCGTCTGCGTCGCCGACGGCGACGATCGCCAATCGGTCCGGATGGATGTGGTCCTGAGCGGCCTTCTGGATACTCTCGATCGTGACCGCCTCGATTTCGCTTCGGTAGCGAGTCAGTTCGTCGTCCGGCAGATCGTGGACGAAGAGTCCGCCCAATGCACCGACGACCGCGCCCGGAGTCTCGAACCGGAGCGGGAAGACGCCGACGAGATAGTCGCGCGCGGCCGCCAGTTCGGCTGCGGTGACCGCCGTCTCGCGAATGCGGCGCAGCTCGGCCAGCGACTCGCTTATCGCGGGAACCGTGGCAGCCGTCTGCACAGCCGTCCGGACCGAAAATGGCCCGGCCCCGCGGCGCATGTCGAAGCCGGCCCCGATGCCATACGTGTAGCCCTTCTCCTCGCGCAGATTCATCTGCAATCGGGAATTGAATAGCCCACCCAGGATCGCAGCCATCACCTGAACGGAGTGGAAGTCCGGCACCCGCCGCGCCAGCCCCACGTGCCCGATCCGCAGCTCGGTCTGGACGGAACCGGGGCGGTGGTAGAAGCGAACGATCGGATGATCTACCGCCGAGTCCGAGCGGGGCGCCTTTGGTAGCGCGGCGGGCAAGGCAGCTTTGGCGCCTGCATCCTCACCAAAGGACCCAAGTACAGCCTCGACGATCTCCGGAACACGCAACCCGGCGAGGTCGCCCCCGATGACGACCGCGGCCTGACGCGGATCCAGAACCGATCGGTGAATTCCGCGAAGGACGTCGGGCGTGAGCCGCGGCACCGACTCCTCGTCGCCGCCGGCGGGTCTGCCGTACGGCGAGGCGGCGGTGTAGATCGTGCGGTTGAAGGCCTGGTCCACTCTCCGTCGCGGGTCCGCCTTTACCTGCAGCAGGTCGTTGAGACGCTCCTCACGAAGACGCGCCACGTCCGAGTCCGGGAAGGTCGGATGCTCGAACTGCTCGGCGAGCAACTCCAGAGCCGCTCCGAGACGACTCGCGGCTACCTCGACGGAGACCGTCACGACGTCCCAACTGGCGTCGACGTGAAGCGTCGCGCCCAGCCGCTCAGCGGCTTCGATCAGCTCCACGCCAGGAAAGCGCTGCGTGCCCTCACTCATCGCGCGCGCGGTCAGGATCGTGGCTCCGGCCAGATCCGGCGGCTCCTCGGCGGCTCCGTGCCGGACGATCAGGTTCGCGGAGACGAGCGGGCGGTTCGGCACATCGACGGCGATCACCTGGAGTCCGGACGGGAGAACGGTCCGCTCGAAATGTGGGAAATCGTAGGTCCGCGGCTTGCCGGGCGATGGACGAGACGACAGGATCTGTTCGAGAGTCATGCCGCCGTCTCCTCGTTCTTGGCGCCGGATGCAGACTCCGTCGCCGGCATGTATGTCAGCACCACACGGTTGTCGGGTCGTAGCACTTCCGCAGCAACCCTCTGTATGTCGGCGGCCGTCACCGCCAGATACCGCCCGAGCTGGCGGTTGATCATCTCCGGGTCATCCAGGAGAGTGGCGTACATCGACAGTCGGTCGGCTCGCTCGTCGACCCGCTGGAGCGCCTCCAGCTCGAATGTCTCGATCAGGGCGCGCGCTCGGACCAGCTCGTCGTCTGTCACCGGCTCCCGGCCCAATCGCTCCAACTCCTCCTCGAAGACGCGCTCTACCAACGCCGGGTCGACGCCTGGCCGAACGGTCGCCTGGCCGGCCGCAATCGAGGCTCCGCCGATCAAGCCGAGAGCGAAGAAGGCAACGTCCTGGGCGATCTGTTCATCGCGGACGAGGCGCCGATACAGGCGGCTGCCTTTGCCGCCGGCGAGTATCTGGGCCGCAACTTCCAGCGCGTCGTACCGCGGGTCGCCGAGCACAGGAGCGCGGAAGCCGAAGAAGTGGCGTGGCAACGGGACGCGATCCTCGACCACTTCGCGCGACTCGGCGCCGAGAACCGTCGGGAGGCTCATGTCGCCGAGCGGTGGGATTGCCAGGTTGGCCGGGATTTCGCCGAAGTACCTATCGACCCATGCCCGCACCTGTGCCGGATCGACGTCGCCGACGACGGCGAGGACCGCGTTGTTGGGCGTGTAGTAGGTCCGGAAGAATGCGGCCACGTCTTCGAGAGAGGCTGCGTCCAGGTCCTCCATCGACCCGATCGTTGGGTGGTGGTAGGGATGCTCAGGCGGGAAGAGATGCTCCTGGAGCTTGTGGAACCAGTCGCCGTATGGCCGGTTGTCGTACGAGGAGCGCTTCTCGTTCTTGACGACATCGCGCTGGTTGTCCAGGTTCTCCTGGTTCAGCGCATTCATCAAGGTCGCCATTCGGTCCGCTTCGAGCCACAGGGCCAGCTCGAGCTGATGGCTCGGCACCGTCTCGAAGTAGTTGGTCCGGTCCAGCCACGTGGTGCCGTTCATGGTCCCGCCGGCAGACTGCACCAGGGCCATGTGCTCGGCCTTTGCGACGTGGCCCGAGCCCTGGAACATCACGTGCTCGAACAGGTGGGCGAAGCCGGTCTTGCCCGGAACCTCGTGCTTGGAGCCGACGTTGTACCAGATGTTCACCGCAGCCACGGGCGCCAGGTGGTCCTCCGAGACGATCAGTCGTAGGCCGTTGGCCAGGCGTTCGTCGGTGAACCTGACGCTTGGGGCAGTCATTCGGGCGGGCTCCTCAGGGGCGCACTACTCGGCGTGCCGCGGTCACGCGGGTGTTGGCATTGTACGGGGCTGAGCCCGGGCGGTTATCCGTTCGGAGTTCAGAAGCAATCCGCGCACCGAACCTGCCCGGCAGATGGCCCACTGGTTGACAAGCACCTTCCACGTGTTAGTCTACCATCTAACACACGTTAGAAGGATGCCCACAGGTGGCAACCACTCGAAACACCGTCAGCGCACCGATTCGACCCGGCGGACTCGTTCGCCCGGGGCTTGCGACTGCTCAGCTGCCCACCGTGGAGTTGGACCCGCGAACCGCATACGACTTCCTCGCGAGCGCCTGCATCGACTGCGGCGAGCTCGAGGATCTTCTGCCTGAGGATCGCCGCTGGCTGGACGAGTCGCGCCTGGCGTTGATCGCCCACCTGGGTTCGGACACGTCCATCCAGACCTGCGCCGGTTTCATTGCCGACCTCGGCCGAATGCTCGTCGGGCATCCCGAGATCCGGTCGGCAGCCGATATGGTTGCCGCCACCGACAGACTGTCCGACCAGGAACTCCTGGAGGCCATGGCCGGAGAGCTGCTCCAGGATCAGGACCTGGGCGGGATAACCCGCCGCGCCGTTGACGGCGACCTCGACGCCTACGCCGAGCTTCAGGCCAAGCTCGATTCGTTCAAGGGCCATCCCGTCCTGTCGCAGCCCATGACCGAGATGGCTCCGACCGCGCGAGCCGTTCTCCACTTCTGGCTGCCACGCTACCAGGCGGTCGAAGACCGAGTCGCTCGGATGCTCGACAAGGACGCCGCTGCTCGCGCCCTCGAAGGCGCCGGCCGCGACCCAATCGGCTTCGTCGAACGAACGACGAACGGCATCCGCCTGGTTCCCGAGCAGCGGATCCGCCGCATCATCCTGGCCCCGAGCTACTTCGGTCGTCCCTACAACTCGCTGAGTAGAGTCGGCGAAGTGCAGCTGATCTGCTACCCGATCGCAGACACATCCCTTGGAGCCGCCGATCGGATCACTCCGCCGGCCGCCACAGTCCGGCTGTACCGGGCACTGGGCGATTCGAGCCGCCTCCGCATCCTGCGTCTCCTCGCCGAGCGGGATCGCTATCTGACCGAGATCGCCAACGAGTTGGAACTCAGCAAGCCGACGATCAAACACCACCTGGCCCTGCTCCGGGCCGCAGGTCTGATCACTCTCATCGAGCAAGGCAACCTCACCTACTACACCCTGCGCCGGGACCGCGCCGACGAGGCCGGCGTCGAACTTCGGGCCTATCTGGCTCACTGAAACCCAGGAGGATCGCAATGCGTGACACGCACGAGCCCCTGTTAGATGACCAACTAACGGCAACTACCGAGCCGTCTAACACTGGAGAACACGACAATGTGGCACGAAATGCCTGACCAGCAGCTTGAGTACATCAACCAGCGAAACGCCGAACTCATCGCCGAAGCCGCCTCAGATCGAATCGACCATCGCTCCTCGACCTGCGAGACAGTCCACGGCGAGCGCGGATTCACCGGTCTTCACCTTCACCTTGGCACACTGATGATCGTCATCGGGCGCAGCCTGTGCGAAGAGGATGTCCTCAGGCACCGCACCGCCCACTCCTAGCAACTGAGGATTCTGTGACCGCGGCTCTGGCTCGATACCTTCGCGGCTTCACTGGATTCGGGCGCGATGCCCGGCGTTTCCTACTGACCACGATCGTCTTCGGCGCGGCCCTCAGCCTCTACTGGGTCGACTTCAACCTGTACCTGGAGTCGATCGGTCTGGACCGCCCCACGATCGGATGGATGTTGTCGCTGTCACAGCTTGCGGGCGTCTTGATAGCGCTCCCCGCCAGCGCCCTCTCCGACAGACTGGGGCGACGGACCCTGATGGCCGCCGGAATGGCCCTGGTTGCGGTTGCGCTCTTCGCCTTCCTGCCGGGGCAGCGGGCATTGCTATTCGTGGGCGTCGTGGCGCTCGGCGCCGGATCCCAGATCGTGTCGGTTGTGCAGATCCCGTTCATTGCCGAACACACCCTGCCGGAGCAGCGCAACGAGTACTTCGCCATCTGGTCCGCCCTGGGATTCCTTACCTCTCTCTTCTCGACTGTCGTCGGCGGTGCGGCCGCAACCGCCCTCGCAGCGCACCTGGGGCTCAGATCGGCCGCTGCGCCGTATCAAATCCTGCTGACCGGCGTGGCGCTCCTGGGTATCGCCGCCTTCGCCACGGTCTTCCTGCTGACGGCCGACCGACCGGTCTTCGACATGGACAAGCCCAGGACGGGCGCTCGATTTGGCCTGGTGATCCTCGACCGGCGCCTCTTCTTCCGGCTCCTGCTGCCGGGGTTTCTAACCGCTCTTGGCGCGGGCCAGCTCATTCCCTTCCTAAACGTGTTCATCCAGACGAAGTTCGGACTGGACCTCGCATCGGTGAACGTCGTCTTCGCCATCACCAGCCTGGGCACCGCGCTGGCGATCCTGGCGCAGCCGGCCCTGGCCCGCAGGTTCGGGCGGATCGGGTCGATCGTCATGGTTCAGGGGGCGAGCATCCCGTTCCTGGTCGTGCTGGGCTTCTCGCCGGTCCTATGGACGGTCGTCATTGCGCTGACCGTGCGCAATTCACTTATGAACGCCGGCAGCCCGATATTCGACGCCTTCGCGATGAGCCACGTCTCGGCCGCCGAACGCGCCACGGTCGCCGCCGGAATGACGCTGCTGTGGTCGCTGGGCTGGACCATTGCGCCGCTGTACTACAGCTTCCTGCAGGCGCGGCTCGGCTTCACCGCNNTGGACGTGGTTCCGCGGCACCGACCAGATGCCCGCGGATGACGGGGTCGACGTTCCCGTCACCGCAGAGGTTCCTCCACTGGTCGACCACGCCTGAGGGGTCCTAGTGGGAGGTTCCCAGAGCCCGGTCGATCGCGGCCGACACGGTCGCATAGTCGAAGTCCGGCAGGGTCTGACCGTCCACGACGACCGTTGGTGTGCCGATGAGGTGAGTCTCAGCGGACGACGACTCGGCCTGCACCTCCGCATCGTGCTTCCCGCCCGTGACGCATGGTTGGAACTGGTTTGTGTCGAGCCCGGCGCGACTCCCGATCTGCAGCAACCGCTCGACCGCGTAGGCGCCACTCGCCTCCGGTCCCTGGTTGGCAAAGAGCCAGTCCTGGAAGGTCCAGAACTTCCCCTGATCTGCGGCGCAGAGAGCCGCATTTGCGGCGTCAAGAGACTCGTGTCCACCCTTGGCGAGATCGATGACCAGGAAGTAGTGGCTCGTGATCTTGACCTGTCCCGTCACTACGTACTTGTTGATGATCTGGGGCATCACGGTTTCTGAGAAGCCCCGGCAGGGTGGGCATTGGTAGTCGGAGTAGATGTCAACGGTAAGCGGGGCGCTCGCGTTGCCCAGGGTGCGGCCGCTGCTCGGAATGGTCGCCGGGGTGAGGACCGTTGGGGCCACTATTCCCGAACCGCCCGGCACTTGGGTCTCGGTCGGACCGAATATCGGGACCGTCGCGTAGGGGGCGCCGGCGACGTCGCGGTTTCTGGGACTGCTGGCTGCGTACACCACAAGCCCGCCCACAACCAAGATCATGACGAGACCGACCACGGCCAGCCCGACGATGATCGGCATCGAACTGCGAGGCGCGGGCACCGGCGCGTAACCGTGGCCGTAGCCGGCGGGGTAACCGGCGGGGTATGGCGGCGTTTGGTTCAGGGTCAGACCGCATCCGGGACAGAACTGCGTCGAGGCGGGCGAGCTGGCGCCGCAGTTCGGACAGGTGGTCATTGCCTGGTTCGGATCATCGGTCATCTTGTGCTCCCTCGATACGAACGGACCCGGCCGTCTACTCCGTTCAGGGTGGGCACATCGGACACCAAACCCTGCATTCGCAGTCTAGTCAGACCGAGCCGCCCATGTTCGACTGGATAGCGGCGGCCGGCGCGTTCGAGCCGGTTGGCGCCGCCGAGCCGGTCGCTGAAACCGGTGAGGGGGTCGGCGCGCCGCTCGGCGAGGGCGAGGGCGAGGGCGAAGACGTCCGAATGGCCTCGTCGATTGCGGCGCTCACTGACGCATAGTCGGTCCCGGGAGACTGCACGCGGTTCACGAACACGGTTGGAGTCCCAAACACGAACGTCACCGCCTGCGGCGAGCTTGCTTCTGCCGTCTCGGCTGCCACCTCGGCCTGGTGCGTGCCCTTGTCGACGCACGCCTGGAACGTCGTCATGTCGAGGCCGGCCTCACGCCCGAATTCCTCGAGGCGAGCAATTGAGTAGGCGCCACTCCCTTCCGTTCCCTGGTTCGCCCAGAGCCAATCCTGGTACGACCAGAACTTCCCTTGATCGGCGGCGCAACGGGCGGCGTTGGCCGCGTCGGCCGACTGATGGCCGCCGGTGGTCGCGTCGATCACGATGAAGTCGTGGTACACAACCTTGACCTTGCCCTGTCTGACGTAGCCGTCGATCAGTTTCGGTAGGGTCTCCGTCGCGAACTTCTCGCATGCGGGGCACTGATAGTCATTCCACACATCCAGCGTGACGGGCGCTGCCGACTCGCCGAGGGTCCGGCCGCTGCTCGACATGCCGGTCGGCGTGATGGTTGTCGGCGCGGTTATCAGGGCCGGCGTGATGGTTGTCGGCGCGATGATCAGGGCCGAAGCAGACGCCACAAACCGGGACATCGACACCAGTTCCAGCGGGAACGGCAGCGCGCCGTACTGGAGGACCGTGGCCAAACTCATGGCGCTGTTCTCCGTGAAAGCGCCCGAGATCGTGACAGGACCGGAAGTGACCGGCTCCTGCACGTAGGGCGTCTCGATAACCTTCCCGTCGAGCACGATCGAAAAGTACCCGCCGACGTGGCTCGTCGACCAGCTTGAGAATGTGGCTTGAGCTTGCGGCTTGAAGGCCGCCTCGACGCTCCAGCCGTCTTGGACCTGATCCTTGATCGCCTTCGTCGCCGTAGGGTCTATGCCGCTTCCGTCGATCAGCACCGGCAGGGACGGATCGATCGAATCGCCGACGTTCGGCAGCGGCTTGACTCCCGCCACCGATGGGCCACCCGACACATCTAACTTCCCGTAGGTGTCAGCTGGAAGCGGAACGAACTCCAGCTTCCCGGACGAGGCCACGAGAGTCTCGATCTGAGTTGGATCCGGCGATCCGGCGATCGTGATCCGGATCTCGTCGGGCGGGAGCTTCTGCACTGCCGGAGAAGCAAGGCCGGTCGACGCCAACCGGTTCGAGGTGATCGTGACGGTGGTGTCCAGATCTGCATCGGCAACCTGCTGACCTGGGCCCGCAACCAGGCGGTACACGAGAGTCAGTCCTCCGCCGGGAGATGCGTGGCTGGCACCGCCGCCGCCACCCTGCAACCCGGACTTGCCGCCAAACCCGCCGCCCACCGCAACGACCACGAGGATCGCCACGAGAACGAGGGGCGCCAATCCGGCAAACCCGACTTTCGGGCCGACAGAGAGCCGGACCGCCCGGCCGGTCTTGATGCCGTTGGATTCCCAGGCGGGAGGGAGGGGCACGAGTCCCTCGACCCCGCTCATGCGTCTGCGGACACTCGCCAGGATCTCTTCATCGGTCGGTTGGACCGGGTTCGTCATGTTCGCTGTCATCGCCAAATCTCCGGATTTCTTCGAAGCGTCGCGCAAGCACGGGCAACCAGTGAGCGGACCCCGGAGGCGCTGAGCCCCAGGATCTCGCCGATCGCCTGGTCATCCATGTCGCGCTGGTAGCGCAGGATGAGGACCTCTCTCTGCCGGGCCGGCAGTTCGCGAGCGAACCGGTCAAACCACAACCAGAACTCGGTCCGATCTGTGTTGCCGCCGTCGGACGGCTCGCGGCCCTGGTCCACCCCGCCCAGCGGGAACCACGAGATCAGACGGCGGCGGCGTGCCTTGTCGATGACGAGTCGGCGGGCGATGAGCAAGAGCCACGGCAATGCCTGGCCACTAGGCCCGTGGCCGGAATTCCAGGCCACGTATGCACGATGGAACGTCTCGCCGGCGACGTCCTCCGCATCTTCCGACCGGCGCAGCATCATCAGTGCGTAGCGGAACACGTCCCGATAACGCTGCCGATAGAGGGCCTCGAACGTATCCTCGGCGACCTCCATCGGGCGCGCTTCCACTACTCGTTCGAGCATCTGGTCTGTCCCTCGTTCGGAGTTCGTGTACACCGCCATGCTCGATTGACGAAGCAGCGAAGCGTTCTGTCCCGCCGCAGCTTGCCCCCGCGGCTAACCAGCCGGTGCGTCGGGCGCGGCTTTGAGCATAGGGTCGGCGAGCAGGGTTCGGAAGAGCGGATCCACCCCGGCCCTCACGCCCAATTCCGGCCGCAAGCGACTGGCTTCGCGCAGGAAGCCGATCGCCGCATCGTTGCCGCCGGTTGCCGCGGCCACTGCCGCCTGCGCATATCGGGCGAACGGATCTCGCCGCGCATATCCGGGAAGAGTCTCAAGCGCCGCCCTCGCCTCCCCCAGCCGACCCACCTGCACCTGGCACAGGGCCAACTCGGCTCGGGCTCGAGGATCGCTGGGGCGGGCCTCAGTCGAGAGATTCAGGGCCTGCAAGGCTGCTGCGGCATCGCCCGACATCCGTGAGGCCAGCCCCAACGTTTCGAGATAGGACGGGTGCTGCGGCTTCAGCGCGAGAGCCTTTCGAGCATCGACGACAGCCTCCGGGAAGCGGCCCAGATCCATCAGGATCAAGGCGCGCTGCTCGAGAAGGGCGGCGTCATCCGGGAACGCGCCGACAAGCACTTCGATATGACGCAGCGCTTCCTCTTCTCGGCCCAGCGCATACTCGAACATCGTCACGAACGACCTGAGGACCTTGACGAGGACCGGGCTCTGGGCCATCGGAAGGGCATCGCAGGTGAGGCGGTAGCCTTCGGCGTGGCGGTCTGCGTCATACAGGGCCGCTGCTTGAGAGATGACTGCCGCGTCCCGAGGCAGTCCCAGCAAGGCCGCAATGTCGGCGTCCGCGTCGGCGTCACGACCAAGGTGGCGGCGAGTGAAGGCGCGGCCTCTCAGAGCTCTCGAATTGGCAGGGTCGAAGGCAACGACTTTGTCGTAGCCCCATTCGGAATCGGCATAGCGGCCCATCAACCGCAGTGCATCGGAGGCCGTGAGGATCGGACCAACATCTGTCGGATGGTCTGTCATCGCGACGCGGGCAAGATTGAAGGCTTCCCGATAGCGGCCTTCCATCAGCAGCTGACCCGGCGACTGCGGCGCCACTCTGCCGCCCACACCGCCCGCCCGAAAGCCGGTCCGCATAGTGTTCATGACGGCGAATAGCCCGACGATGAAGGCCCAGTCGTATAGACCGGCCAGCACCAGGCCGACGAGGATGGCTCCCACCACGACCAGTCCGATCGTGCGGCCCAAGGCTTCCGCCGGCCGCCCGAGGAAGATCGCGGTCAGCTCCGTCACGATCGACCCGCCGTCCACGCCCGGGAACGGAAGCAAGTTGATCGCACTCCAACCGAGGCTCACCCACAGCAGGTCCTGAACGATGTCGTTGCTGGAAATGCGCGGAGCGGCAAGGACGGCCAGGCCAACCCCACCGCCCAGGATGAGGCCGGCGATCGGGCCGGCCGCGGCGATCGCGATGTGCTGACGCGGAGTGACGCCACGGCCATCGGTGCTCATCGTCAGCGTCAGACCGCCGCCGCCGTAGAGGCGGATCACCGGCTTGAACCCGAGGAAGTCGCTGATCGTTGCGTGGCCCATCTCGTGGATGAGGACAGCCCCAGTCACGACCACCATCCACAGCGGCAACTGCTCCGGCGTGCGCCACAGAGCGCCCAGCACGAGCATGACCACGAAGAAGTCGACGCCGATGCTGATCGGCACATCGAGGAACTTGAATTTCAGCGCCACGGTCTCCCCCATTCCAGTTCTGGACTGCCGCCAGAGCGTATCAGGCTCGGCTCCACGCGGAGCGGCTCAGACCTCTGGTGCGGTGCCTCTGAGACGGGCGAGGGCCGCCCCGACCCGGGCGTCCGGCCCAACTCGAGCGAGATCGCCGAGGGCTGCTTCGGAGAGGGTGGCGGCACCCAGCCCGATTGCCCGCTCGAGGGCTGCCGCCGTACGCTTTCGATCGCCCACCCGGGCCGCGCTGCGCGCCTCCAACACGACGCTGCCGCTCCCACCGGCATCGCCAAGCGACGCAGCGGCGGCGATCGAATCTTCGAATCGACCGAGGGCGTGCAAGCCGACCTGAAGCTTGAGCAGCCCGGGCACGCGGTCGCCCGCACGGCCGCGAGCGAGAGCGTCGCGGACCTGCGACACCCGCCCGGCATCGACCACCCGGGCCACGATCCCCAGCACGGCCAGCGGGTCGGTTTCAGTTGCCAGACGCGAGGCGAGCGTGGCGTCGTCGCGCCGGCCAACCATCCCGATCACGTCCGCCAGCAGCGGTTCGGGGCGATCCTCCAACTCGGAAAGATCCAGCTCCGCACCCGCGCCACCCGCGCCACCCGCGCCACCCGCGCCGCCCGCGATCACCTCCGCGTAGACCTCGCCGAAGACCCGTCGAGATTCCGAGGCGACAACAACGGCCGGCCTGTTCTTGCCGCGCCTGGTATCGATCCGGGCGCCGGCCCCGGCGCTCTTGGCCTTCTTGGTCGGCGCGGCATCCAGCCGCAGCGACGGCAGCCCGCCGGCGACCGGAGTCTGTCTCTTGCCCGAGATCTTGTTCCAGAGCGCGAGGTATGGCTCCGGATTGAAGACCGCGAAGAACAGGATGACGATCGTCAGATACACGAAGCCGACGACTGCCGCGAGCGCGGCGATCACAAGGCTCGCTATCGCCACCAGGATCATGCCGGGCCTGCGGCCGCGCTCCCCCATCGCCAGAACGAAGAGGTTCGTGACCACGTTGCCGCCATCCAGGCCGCCCAGCGGCAAGAGGTTGAGCAAGCCCCAGAACAGGTTGATCGCCACAAGATCGTTGGCGATGGTCCAGATGGGATCCACCTGCGGCAGCCACGGCCTGATGACCATGACCACGATCGCCACAGGTATCCCGATGCCCGGGCCGGCCAGACTTACGAGTATCGACTTACGCGGCGGGAGAGCGAAGCCGGAGATCGTCAGACCGCCCATGCCCCACAACCTGATTTCGGGCCTCAGGCTGTAGTGGCGGAGCACAAAGGCGTGGCCCAGCTCGTGGATCAGGATCGAAACCGCCACGACGACGACCCACTCGATCAGCAGAAGGCCGGGCCGCGCCCCGAAGCCCAGCAAGACGCTGATCAGAAGGAAGTCCACACCGATCGTGACCGGGAAACCGAAGAGGCGGAAACGAAGGCCCGGAAGCGAAGGTGACAAGGGAAACCTGGATGCGGGGCAGGACGCGATCAGGTTAGCGGAGTGGGACCTCCGGGCGCGACCCCCTGTGCGGCAAAACGGGCCAAGCGCGCGCCGGCCCGCTCCTGCGCGCCGCACCGCTCCGTCGCCCTACCCGAACGAGATCGCCTTGCGCGGCGTTCCCGGCGTCGGCACCCATTCGCCGAGGGACTTCACTTCGGCGAGGCGCTCTCGCAGATCGGGATCCAGAGCCTCTGCCGCGGCCACTGCCGTCTCGATCGCGGTCAGGCACAGGATGCCCATCGCCATTGCGGCGAGGCGAATCTCCGCGGCATCGCGCACCGGGCCGGACTTTGGAGCGGGTGTGTTCACGACCAGGCGGACCGTGCCGCCGGCGATCAGGTCGAGGATCGGAACGCGGCCCTCCACCGCGGGCTCGCCGACCTTGGTCACGACCTGAGCTTCGTAGCCGAGATGGGCCAGTGCCGCCGCGGTCCCCGACGTGGCCGCGAACCGGTAGCCGGCCCGGGCCAGAGCCGCGGCGACGCGTGGAAGAGAAGACACATCGCGCTCGGCGATCGAAAGGAGCGCCAGCGCGCCGCCGGCGCCGGGCCGTGGCGGGATCAACGCCGCACCCTGCATCGCCTTCGCCAGGGCCACGCGCGGGTCGGCGTGAATGCCGATGACTTCTCCGGTGGACTGCATGCCCGGACCCACAGACGGATCTACGCCTCGCAGCTTGGCCGTGGAAAACGCCGGTGCCTTCACCGCGACGAGCGGCGGCGGCGCCAGCAGGCCGTTCCCCCACCCCATGTCGGCCAGCTTCTCACCAAGCGCGATCCGGACGGCCAGCTTGACCATCGGCACGCCGGTGACCTTGCTCATGAACGGCACCGTCCGGCTCGCCCGCGGATTGACCTCGATCAAATACACCCCGTCATCGCGGACGATGAACTGGGCATTGACCAGCCCGTGCACATCGAGGGCGCGGACGATCCGATCCATGGCGTTGACGATCAGCTCCTGGTCCGCCATCGAGACCGTCTGCGGCGGGAACATTCCGACCGAGTCGCCCGAGTGGACGCCCGCTCGTTCGATGTGCTCCAGCAGACCCGGAATCAGAACCGTGTCGCCGTCGGCCACCGCGTCGATGTCGACCTCGACGCCTTCGAGGTAGCGGTCGATTCGAACCGGACGGTCCGGATCCACGACGGTTGCGCGCCGCAGCTGCTCAACCAGGTCCGAGGGCGAATACGAGAAGTCGATGGCGAGGCCGCCGATGACGAACGACGGACGAACGATGACCGGATAGCCGATCTGCTCGGCCAGTGCCAGCGCCTCTTCGATCGACCTGGCCATGCCGCCTTCCGGCTGCGGAATGCCGACGGCCTCGACCAGGTTGGCGAAGCGGATTCGATCTTCGGCCTGGTCGATCGTCTCGAGGTTCGCGCCGAGGAGCGGGATCCCGGCGGCGGCGAGCGGCTCGGCCAGGTTCAGCGGCGTCTGCCCGCCAAACTGGACGAAGGCGCCTAGCAGCGGTAGGGCCGGCTTGCCCGGCCCGCCGGCCGGCGACTCGGCCTCGATCACCGAACGCACGCTTTCCGGATCCAGCGGCTCGAAGTACAGGCGCGACGACGCGTCGAAGTCGGTTGAGACCGTCTCCGGGTTGGAGTTGATCATGACCGCCTGCCAGCCCCGTTCGCGAAGCTCGGCCGAGGCGTGGACCGCGCAGTAGTCGAACTCGATCCCCTGCCCGATCCGGACCGGCCCGGACCCGATGACCAGCGCCGCGGGCCGCTCCACCGCCGGCAGTTCCGGCGCGGAGCCACTAGCCGCGTATGTCGAGTAGAAGTAAGGCGTCTCCGCGGCAAACTCCGCGGCGCACGTGTCCACCATCGCGTAGCCCGGCACGAGACCGAGTTCCATCCGGCTCAGGCGGATCGCCTCGGCCGTGACGCCGGCGCCGGCCATCTGCGCCAGCTCGCGATCGCCGAACCCGGCCCGCTTCACCGTCGACAGGAGAATGGCCGCTTCCTCGTCCCGTGGATCCGCCATGCGCGCGCCGTACCGCCGGACCTCGTGCTCCAGCGCGATCGCCCGCTCGAATTCCCACAGGAACCAGGCCGAGATGCCGGTAACGCCGCGGATCCGCTCCGCCGGCATGCCACGCCGCAGCAGCGCGAGGATGCGCCACAGCCGCGAGTCGGACGGCGCGAGAAAACGCTTCAGGACGATGGGATAGGCGGCACGTTCGGCGTGGGCTCGCGCCTCGCACATCAACCCGCTGCCGTCGATGGTCACGCTCGGCTGCGAAACCTCGGGCTCCATCAGGTAGTCCAGCGTGGACTGCCAGCCCTGGTTCTCGGCCAGGAAGCCTGCTCCCGCCTGCTCGAGCGCGCGGAGCGCCTTGTTCAGCGCCGACCCGAAGGTTCGGTCGATGGCCATGACCTCGCCGGTCGCCTTCATCTGGCTGCCCAGCGAGCGGTCGGCCGTGGGGAACTTGTCGAACGGGAAGCGCGGCAGCTTGACCACGACGTAGTCCAGCGCCGGTTCGAAGGCCGCGACGGTTGTGCCGGTTACGACGTTGGGGATCTCCGCGAGGCGCTTGCCGGCCGCGATCTGGGCCGCGACGCGAGCGATCGGATAGCCCGTGGCCTTGCTCGCCAGCGCAGAGGATCTGCTGACGCGCGGGTTGACCTCGATGACCGCATAGTCGGTGTAGTCCGGGCTCAGAGCAAACTGGACGTTGCAGCCGCCCTCGACGCCGAGCGCGCGGATGATGTTCAGCGCCGCCGAGCGTAGCCGCTGGTGGACCGGGTCGGGCAGCGTCTGGACCGGCGCGACCACGATCGAGTCGCCGGTGTGGACGCC
>PMIE01000034.1:42015-42135 GCA_003156975.1 Chloroflexota bacterium
GGATGATCGCCGGCAGCCCGATCTCCTCGAGCGCTTTGCGCGCCTCGGCGTCGCGGGTCTCCTCGTCCGGGCCTTCGACGATGTAGCTCGGCGCGAACGGCTGGCCGATGCGGGTCAGCA
>PMIE01000083.1 GCA_003156975.1 Chloroflexota bacterium
TCCCAAGTACCAGCAGGCGACGGTTTCGTGCGCCTCGTGCAAGACCACCTTCGAGATCGGCTCCACTCGGAGCGAACTGCGAGTTGACGTCTGCAACAACTGCCACCCGTTCTTCACGGGCAAGCAGATGATCCTGGACACCGCAGGCCAGGTCGAGCGGTTCCAGCGCCGCCTCGAGCGCACCCAGCGCGCCTAACTGCGCTCCTGCCCGTGGACTGGGGCAGGGTTAGCCCTTCGCCGGTCGACGACCTCCTTCGCTGCGGCCGCGGCGTTCGCTGCGGCCTCTCGTCTGTCAGAGGCTAGAATCCGGCAATGGCTACGTATCACTACGGCGGCCAGGCGCTCATCGAAGGCGTCCTGATGCGCGGCCGCAATGCGCTTGCGATCGCCCTTCGCCACCCCGACGGCTCGATCGTCTGGGCCACCGAACGCCTGGACCTGGGGCTGCGCGCCCGGCGCGCAATGAAGCTGCCATTCCTGCGCGGTCTCGTCGTCCTCTACGACACACTTGTCACCGGCACGCGCTGGCTCGTCCGCTCCGCCACCGTGCAGGCGCTCGCCCTCGAGATGGAGGACGGCGCGTCGGGCAAGGGCGGCAAGAGCGGGGGCAGTGGCGGGGTCACCGCCACGATCGCCGGGCTCCTCCGCACTCTCCCGATGGTCTTCGCCGGTCCGGCCCTGTGCGCCGCCCAATACACGGATCCAGACAAGGGTGCCGAACCCGCCGCCACCCCAGCGGAGCAGGGACTCGGCAAGGGCTACACCGTCGCCGTCGGCGGGATGCTGTTCGTGAGCCTGCTGATCGGCATCGGCATCTTCTTCCTCGTGCCGCTGCTGCTGGCGCGGGCGACTGTCGGCCGTGTCGACCAGGGCTTCGGGCTTCAGCTGTCGGAGGGCCTGATCCGCGTCGTCATCTTCATCGGCTACCTGCTGCTGATGTCGCGGGCGGGCGACGTGCGGCGCACCTTCCAGTACCACGGCGCCGAGCACATGTCGATCCACACCCTCGAGGCCGGCGACCCGCTCACCGTCGAAGCGGCTCGCAAGTACCCCACGGCCCATCCGCGCTGCGGCACCGAGTTCCTGGTCGTGGTCCTGATCGTCTCGATCCTGGCCTTTGCCGTCGTCGGAAATCTGCCGCCGGTGATGCTCATTCTGTCGCGGATCATCCTGATCCCGGTGATCGCCGCCATCAGCTACGAACTGCTTCAGCTCGGCGCGCGGCATCGCGGGAACGCTCTTGTTCGGTGGCTGTGGTCGCCGGGCATCTGGGTCCAGGCAATCACGACCAAGCAGCCAACGGACGACATGATCGAAGTCGCGATCGTCTCGCTCGAGCAGGCCCTGATCGCCGACGGAAACGAGCTGCCGGCGGGCAGTTCCGCCCTGGCGTGCCGGCCGCTTGAGGGCGAACCCGGCCGGGCAGCCGAGGCCGCCGGTGTGTCAGCGGAGGCTCCGGCGCCATGAGCAGTTCTGGAAGAACTGCCAAAGTCAACACCGCAGGTGGTGACTCATGATCGACGCCAAGCTCATCGAGATCGCGACTCAGTACGATGAGCTGAACGCCGAGCTGTCACTCCCGGAGACCGGCTCGGATCCGGCCGCGCTCAAGCGTCTCGGCAAGGAGCTATCCCAGCTCGAGCCGGTCGTGAGCGCCTGGCGCGAGCTTCTGGCAGCGCGCAAGGGTCTGGCCGAGGCGCTCGAGATGCGCGACTCCGGCGACCAGGACATGCACGACATGGCCCAGGAAGAGGTCCGCATTCTCGAGGCCCGCGAGGCCGACCTGATCGATGGGCTGCGGGTCCTGCTCCTGCCAAAGGATCCTCTCGACGAGAAGAACGTCATCCTCGAGATCCGGGCCGGCACCGGCGGCGACGAGGCCAAGCTCTTCGCGGCGGAGCTGCTCCGCATGTACCTTCGCTATGCCGAGCGGCATCGGATGTCGGCCGAGATCCTGCATTTCGAAGAGAACGGCATCGGCGGCATAGGCGAGGCAATCGTCGAGATCGACGGCCGGGGCGCCTACAGCCGCCTCAAGTTCGAGGCCGGCGTCCACCGCGTCCAGCGCATCCCCGTGACCGAATCCAGCGGCCGGATCCACACTTCCACCGCCACGGTTGCCGTGATGCCGGAGGCGGAGGAGATCGACATCCAGATCGACGAGAAGGACATTCGCGTCGATGTCTACCGATCCACCGGCCCGGGCGGGCAGTCGGTCAATACGACGGACTCGGCGGTCCGGATCACCCACAAACCAACCGGCATCGTGGTCGCCATCCAGGACGAGAAGTCCCAGATCAAGAACAAGGCCAAGGCGATGTCCGTATTGCGGAGCCGGCTGTTCGAGCATGAGCGGGCCAAGGCCGCCGCAACTGAGTCGGCGATGCGGCGGAGCATGGTCGGCTCGGGCGAGCGATCCGAGAAGGTCCGGACCTACAACTTCCCCCAGGACCGGCTGACGGATCACCGCATCGGGCTCGATGTGCACAACCTGCCGAACGTCATGGACGGCGACATCGACAAGCTGATCGATGCCCTCAGCAACACATGGCAGGCCGAGCAACTCCGTTCGCTCGTGTCCGACGACGCCAACTCGTGACCGCTTTCGGGCGCCCGGCCCGGCCCACGATTCGATAGCGCCGGCGGCATGGCGACGATCGCAGAGCTCCTGACGACGGGCACCGCCCGACTCCGCGCCTCCGGATCGGAGAGCGCCCGGCTGGATGCCGAGCTGCTGCTCGGTTGGGCTATCGGCGCCGAAAGGACGGCCGTGATCGCTCATCCCGAAGCGCCGGTTGGGGCCGACGCGGCGGCCACTTTTGAAGCGGGGCTGGTGCGGCGCGAGGCCGGCGAGCCGGTTGCCTACATCCGCGGCTACAAGGAGTTCCACGGCCTGGCATTCAGCGTGGATGCTCGGGCGCTCATCCCGCGGCCGGAGACCGAATTGCTCGTCGAGGCCGCGGAGCGAGAGATTGCCCGTCGGCTGATTTCTGCGCCGCGGCCGGCCGGGACTCCTCAGCTTCGGGTAGTGGATGTCGGCACCGGCTCCGGAGCGATCGCGATTGCGCTGGCCTCGCTGCTGCGGAAGCGGCGGATGCTGACCGAGGTCTCGATTCTGGCGGTCGACAGCTCGGGCGATGCGCTCGGCCTGGCGCGGGAGAATGCGGTCGGGCATGCCGTCGCCGACGTGATCACCTTCGTCGAGGCGGACCTGCTTCCGGCGGCCGAAGCGCCGTTCGATCTGATTCTGGCGAACCTTCCATACATCCCGTCCTCGGACATCGCGGGGCTGCCGGTCGCGGCTTCCTTCGAACCGCGGCTGGCGCTCGACGGCGGGCCGGACGGGCTGGCGATCGTGCGGCGGCTGGTTTCGGCGCTGCCGGAGACTTTGTTGCCGGGCGGCGCGGCGCTGCTGGAAATCGGGTTCGATCAGACCCCGGGCGTGGAGGCGGCCGCGGCCGCGCTCCCCGGGGAGTGGCTTTGCCACGTGGAGCCAGATCTGGCGGGGCATCCGCGGCTGGCGCGAGTGGAGCGGGCGGCTGCGGGGAGTGGCGCCGGGAGTGGCGCCGGCTCCGCGGGCGCCGCCGGCTCCGCGGGCGCCGCGTCCGAGGCCGGCCCGACCGCGCCGCACGCTTCGGGGCACCGCTGATGGTCGAGCCCAAGCTGCCGATCCGTCTCATCGCCCTGGACATCGACGGAACTCTTGTCGGCGAGGATCTGGTCATCGGGGCGCGGACTCTCGCGGCCGTCGAGGAGGCCACGCGGCGGGGGATCGCCGTTTCCCTGGTGACGGGCCGGATGACGTCGAGCGCCGTCCGCTTCGCCGAGGCTCTGGGATTGACCGGCCCCGTTGTCGGCCAGCAGGGTGCGCTCGCTCGATCGATGCCGGTCCCCGGTTCCCGGCGGCCCGGCCGCTTGCTGTTCCATCGGCCGCTCAGCGCAGAGCTCACGACCGAGATCGTCGACTGGTGCTTCGCGCGGAACCTGACGCCGCACTTCAATCACCTGGAGTGGATGATCGTCGGCTCCACTGAGGAGCGGCTGGAAGAGTACCGGCTATTCGTCGGCAACCGGCTTCGGATCGTGCCGGACATTCGCGTGAGGGCGGCCAGGCCGGTCACCAAGGTTGTGGCACTGGGTGAGGGGAATCATTCGCTGGACGTCCTGGAAGAGGGTCGGGAGGCCTTCGCCGGGCGCGCCGAGGTCACCCTCAGCCACCCGCGGTTCCTCGAGTTCATGGCGCCGGGCGTTTCCAAGGGGCTCGGGGTCCGCTGGCTGGCTCGACGGCTCGGTGTCCCGTTGGAACAAACGATGGCCGTCGGCGACCAGTACAACGACCTGGAGATGATCAGCGAAGTCGGGCACGGAGTGGCAATGCCGAGCGCGCCGGAGGCGGTCCAGAAGGTGGCGCGGTACCTGGCGCCGCCGGTGGGGGAGGAGGGCGCGGCCCAGATGATCGAGCGGATCGCGCTGGACGGGTGGCGA
>PMIE01000030.1 GCA_003156975.1 Chloroflexota bacterium
CGCGACCGATGAAGCCGGCAGGCCGGCAACGGTCAGTGTCGTGGCCGTGGCTGCGACCACGCTGATGGCGGCCTGGCTGCCGGTGATGGTGGCCGTCACGGTGTCGGTCGCGGTGATGGTTCGAGAGCCCGCCGTCTTGAGAGTGGCACCGAAGGTGTGGACACCCGCATCGGCCGCTGTGAAGGTGTAGTTGGCGGGCAGGGCCGCCGCCGTGTCGGTGCTGGTGAAGTGGACGATGCCGCGGTATCCGGCCGCGACGTTGCCGAACGGATCGAGGGCGGTCACCGTAACGGTGCCCGCGACGCCCGCGGTCGCCGGATTGGCCATGCCGCTAACGCCCAAGTTCTTGGCCGCGGCCGCGCCGACTGTGATCGAGCCTTGCGTTCCGGTGATGGAACCGCTGACGGTGTCGGTGGCGGTGATCGACTGGCTGCCGGCGGTCTTGAGGGTGACGCTCAAGGCATGGACGCCCGCATCGGTGGCGGTGAAGGTGTAGTTGGCGGGCAGGACTGCGCCAGTATCGGAACTGGTCAACGCGACCGTGCCGCGGTATCCGGTGGCGACGTTGCCGTAGGCGTCACGAGCCGTGACGGTGACGGTGTGGGCGACACCTGCGACATCGGGATTGGTAAAGCCGCCGACCGACAAAGCCACAGCCGGCCCCGGAGTGACCGTGACGGTCACCGCGGCGGTCAGGGTTGCGGTGAGTGTGTCGGTGGCGGTGACCGAGCGAGAGCCGGCCGTGAGAAGCGTGACGCCAAAGGCGTGGCTGCCCGCGTCGGTGTCGGTGAAGGTGTAGTTCGACGGCAGAACGGCCGCCGTGTCGGTGCTGGTGAAGTGGATCGTGCCGCGGTATCCGGTGGCGAGGTTGCCGTATAGGTCACGCAGCGTGACCGTCAGGGTTCCGGGTGTTCCGGCGACCGAGGTGGCCGGCATTCCCGAGAGGACCACGGTCTTGGCGGCGGCGGGGGTGACGAGGATGCCGCTCTGAGATCCGGTGATCGATGCGCTGACCGTGTCGGTCGCGCTGACCGAGCTCGTCCCGACGGTCTTGAGAGTGACCCCCGAGGCGAACGTATGGACGCCCGCATCGGTGGCCGTGAACAGATAGTTGGCCGGCAGGACCGCCGCAGTGTCCGAGCTTGCGAAGTGGATGGTGCCGCGGTATCCGATAGCGACGTTGCCGAATGCGTCTCGGGCGGTGACTGTGACCGTGGCGGTTCCGGCGGTGAAGGGGTTGGCGATACCGCCGACCGACAGGCTTGCGGCGGCAGCCGGAGTGACGGTCAGTCCGGTCTGGCTGCCGGTGATGGTGGCCGTGGTCGTATCGGTGGCGGTGACGGTGCGCGAACCCGCGGTCCGCAGCGTCACCCCGGCGGCGAATGTGTGGACGCCGCCGTCGCCGGCGGTGAAGGTATAGCTGGCGGGCAGACTCGCGGCGGTATCGGTGCTGGTGAATCCGATCGTGCCGGTATAGCCGGTTGCCACGTTGCCGAAGCCATCGCGTGCGGTGACTGTGAGGGAGCCCGTTGTGCCCGCGACCGATGAAGCCGGCAGGCCCGAGAGGACCAGGGTTGCGGCCGCTCCAGGCGTCACCGACGTGGACGACGTCGAGGTGAGCGCGGCGGTCACGGTGTCGGCGACCGTGACCGACCTGGAGCCGGGTGTCTTGAGTGTCAGGCTGAAGCTGTGCGTGCCGCCGTCGATGTCGTTGAAGGTGTAGTTCGCCGGCAGGACTGCCGCCGTGTCGGTGCTGGTGAAGTGGACGATGCCGCGGTATCCGGTGGCCGGGTTGCCGAATGCGTCGCGCGCCGTGACGGTGACCGTGGCCGTGCCTGCGGCAAACGGATTCGCCAGACCGGACAGCGACAGCGAAGCCACCGTCGCCGCGGTAACGGCGATCGAGGCTTGAGTACCGGAGATGGAGCTGCTGGCGGTATCGGCCGCGGTGATCGCCTGGATACCTGAGGTCTTGAGGGTAACGCTGAAGTTGTGGACCCCGGCGTCGCCGACGGTGAAGGCGTAGTTGCCCGGCAGCGTCGCGATGCCGTCGGTGCTGGTGAACCCGATCGTGCCGCGATAGCCGGTCGCGAGGTTGCCGAAGGCATCCCGAACCGTCGCGGTGACGGTGTGGGGAGCGCCCGCGACGTCGGGGCTGGGCATGCCGGTCAGCGATAGCGTCGCCGCCACCGCCGGCGTGATCGTGGCCGACGCTGTGCCGGTCAGGGACGAGGTCGAGTTGTCGGTCACCGTGACCGACTGGAGCCCCGCGGTCTTGAGGATGACGCCACTGAGGGTGTGGGCCCCCGCGTCGGCCGCGGTGAAGGTGTAGTCAGCCGGGACTTCCGCGAGCCCGTCGGAACTGTTGAAATGGACCGTGCCCGTGTACGAAGTGGCCAGATGACCATCCGTGTCGCGGGCAGTGACGGTGATGTCAGCCGGCGTTCCGGCCACGATCGATCCTCCCAGTCCCGTGACACTGAATGTCGCGGCCGGGGCACTGGGAGTGACCTGGTTCGACGGCAGGGACGCAGAGCCGGTCCCGGCCAGGTTCGCGGCCGTGACGGTGAAGGTATACGGCGTGCCGTTGGTCAAGTTGTGAACGATGCAGCTCGTCACGCCGGTCGTGGTGCAGACCAGCCCGCCGGGATCAGATGTCACGGTGTAGCCGGTGATCTCCGCGCCGTTGGCGGCCGGGGCGGTCCACGAAACCGTGGCCTGGCCGTTGCCGGCGGTCGCGGTCACGTCGGTCGGGGAGCCGGGTGCGGATGCCGGCGTGACATGGTTGGACGGCAAGGATGCGGGTCCCGTCCCAATTTCGTTGGTGGCGGTGACGGTGAACGTGTAGTCACCGCTCGTGAGGCCCGTGATGGTGCAGTGCGGACTGTCGCTCGTCTGGCACGTGCCGCCGCCGCTCGAGGCGGTGACGGTGTAGCCGGTCACGGCGGGTCCGCCGTTGTCGGCCGGAGCCGTCCAGTCGATCGAAACCGAGCCCGGGTTGCCGATGGCGTTGACCCCGGTTGGGGCTCCCGGCGCGACGGCCAGCGGCAGTTGGATATCGATGCCGGTCGCGGCCGGGGGCACGGTGAAGGATGTTCCACCGGCCACGCTCTGGGCGAAGCCGCCGGACAAGGTGGCGCTATAGAAGCCGCTGGCGTAGACGCCGTTGGGGTCACGGAACCAGAAGGTGTACGTGCCCGGCACGAGAGCCCTCGAGTAGAGGCCGTCTTCTCCAGTCGTGGCGAAGTCGTAGCAGGTTCCGGCCTCGCAGACATCGACCGCGATTCCCGTCAGGGGCGTGCCGCCGGGGCCGGTCACGGTACCCGAGAAGGGGACCGCGAGCGGCAGTACCTGGTCGATCCCGGAGAGCGGGCCGTCGCCGACCGTGACCGTCGATCCGGACGCGATGTCCAGCTTCAAGCCTGAAGTGTTGTAGTAACCGGACGGATACGTCTCGCTCGGGTCGTCGAAGAGGATCTTGTACGAGTTCGGGGCGACGCTGACCTCATAGTGGCCATCGGCATCGGTCTGGGTTGCGACGACGAAGTTGCCGTTGCTGAGGAAGATGTAGACCTGAATTCCATCGAGGTGGCCTCCCGAACCGGTAACGGTGCCCTCGACTGTGAACTTGGGCGGCCAGCTGACATCAAGTCCGGTGAGGCTGCTCGAGAGAGAGATATCAGCCGACTCGCCGACATCGGTGACCAGCTCCGGGCTGCCGGAGTAGTAGTAGAGGCCGTGGAGCATTCCTGGGGCGTCAGCGAATCTCAGCGTGTAGTGACCGGGTAGAAGCCCTGTGAACGCGTAGCTTCCGTCTGTGCGAGTCGTGACGATGACAGAGAAGACCGTGCCGTCGGGTGCGGGTGTGCCCATCAGGCTGGCTTCGCATCCGGCGACCGGGGCGCCCGAGTGGTCGGTCAGGATCCCGCCGATGCTAAGTCCGAGAGGCAGTTCGGCGTCCACGTGCGCCGCAGCGGCTGTCGTAACGTCAATCGGAGTCGCCGCACCATGGTCTCGTTTCAGGCCGGTTGTGCTGTAGAAGCCTTCCGCGTATACGCCGCCGCCCGCCGGCGGGACACAGTTCGGATCGTCGCCGCCGCACGTGCCGATGGGCTTGTCGCTGAACCAGACGGTGAACGAGCCGGCGGCCAGGCTGCCTATGGAGTAGCTGCCGTCCGCGGCGGTTGGGACCGAACTGCACGATCCATTGCCGGGCGTAGGGCATGCCCACACGTTGATGTCGCCCAGGGCTCCGCCGCCCGGGCCGGTTACGTTGCCCCTGATCCAATAGGCGAGGGGCATTTCGACGTCGATCCCGGTGGCACCGCTTCCGGAAACAGGCACAGCCGTAGCCGCCTGCGGGTCGGTTGTGAAGCCGAGGCTGCTGTAGTAGCCGACCTGGTGAACGCCGGACGCGTCGAAGAAGTTGAGCGTGAAGGTGCCGGCCGGGAGCCCGCGGACTATGTAGCTGCCACCCTCGCCCGTCATGGTCATGAAGTAAGCGCCGTCGGGCAGGTTCGCATAGACGTAGATATCCGCGAGTCCGACACCGCCGGGACCAGTCACCTTGCCGCCGATTGACGTTGCGATCGGCAGCTCCGCATTCTTGCCGGTGACGTTGTCCGTAGATATCACGATGCTTGTCGCGGGCTCACCTGCCAGCGCGAACCCGTTGTCGCCGTAATGGCCGTCAACGTGGGCCTTTGTTGGGTCGGAGAAATGCAGGGTGTAGGAATCGGGAGTCAGGCCGGGGACGGTGTACATGCCGTCGGTGGCGGTCGTGTCCGAAGACTCCGTGCCGTTGCCGGTGTTGGGCACGGCCGACACGAGAATGCCACTCAGCGGCACGCCGCCCGGGCCGGTGATCCTGCCGCTGATGCTGTAGGTGGGCGGCGCGACCGGCGTGACGCTATTGGATGGCGCGGACGGCCCACTCCGCCCTTGGGCCGTGGCAGCGACAACAAGGAACGTGTAGGCAGTGCCGTTGGTGAGGCCCGTGACGACGCAGCTCGTGGCCGAGGTGACGCAGCCGGAGTGGCCGTCGGAGGCGCTCACGGTGTAGCTGGTGATCGGACTGCCGCCATTATTGGCCGGGGCGGTCCAGGACACGGTCGCAGAACCATCGCCGGCGACGGCCGAGATGGCATTTGGCGAGTCGCTGCCGGGGGCGTCCGGAGACGATCCCAGCGGCAACTGGATGTTGATTGGGGGCGATGCCGGACCGAAGGTGACCGGCGTCGCGTCCGCCCAATTCGCCTTGAAGCCGGTGCTGCTCCAGTATCCGGTGGCGTACTTGTGCGCGGCGTCCCAGAAGCCGATCGTGTACGTCCCGGCGGGGACCATAAGTGAGTAGCGACCGTTCCAGTCGGTGGTCGGCAGCGTTTGGCAGACCGCGAGCGTGCAGAAGAACATGCTGATGTCACCGAGCGGAGCGCCGCCCGGGCCGGTCACGGTGCCGGCGATCGCATAACCCCTAGGCAGTGTCATGTCGAGGTTGATCGCGTCGTTGGGGACGGTCACGAGTGTTGCCGCGAACCAATCGGGCACGAAGCCGCCGTTGCCGTAGTAGCCCTCGGCGTAATGGCCGTTCCAGTCCTTGACATGGATCCGGTATGAGCACGGCGCGACGTTGCTGACGCTGTAGTGGCCGCTGTCGTCGGTGTAGGCCCAGGACTGTGGACAATGGTCGCCCGAGAGATCCACCACGATCCCGCCGAGATTGCCGGCGGAGCCGCTGATGTTGCCGCTGACCGTGGAACCGATCGGCAGCTCCACGTCGACGCCGGTGGCGTCCGGCGGCACTGTGACCTGGGACGCGGTGGAGGCGCTGTAGCCGCTCGTGGTGTAGTTGCCCGACGGAAAGACGCCGGACGGGTCGTAGAAGTCGATCACGTAAGCGCCCGCCGGGAGGCCGCGCATGGTATAGGCGCCGTCCGCATCGGTCGTGGCGTAACCCGGGCAATAGTCCTTCTTGTCGGAGGTGCAAGCGTCGACGTAGACACCCTCGAGAGCCCCGACTCCGTGCCCGGTTACGGTGCCACTGATGGAGTGGGCCAGGGGAAGTTCCACGTCGATGCCGGTGGCGTCCGGCGGCACGGTTACCAGTGTTCCGGGACCCGAGGCGCTGAAGCCGCTACCCGAGTACCAGCCTTGAGCGTATGTCCCTGTTTCATCGTAGAAGGTGACTTGGTCGGTGCCCGGGGCCATCCCCGCAATCGTGTAAGTTCCGTCCGAATTGGTCGTTGACGAGGGGCAGGCCTTCTGAAATGGGTAGGGACAAGCCGTTACGCTGATCCCCGGCAGTGGTGTTCCGCCCGGGCCGGTGACCCTGCCGCTGATAGAGGTCATGGACAGATCTACGTCGATCCCCGAGATGTCGGCAGTGGTGACGACGATCGGCGTGGCCGTGTCTCTCGTGAAGCCGTGGTCCGAGTAGACGCCGAAGGGGTAGATGCCATTCGGGTCTGAGAACGACAGGGAGTAGGTATCGGGAGCGACGAAGATCTCATACCGGCCGGACCCATCGGTCGTCGCCTGCTTGCAGTCGTTCGCGCAGGCGTTGACCTGAATGTCGGACAACGCCAGGCCGCCGGGCCCTGTGACCGTGCCGCTGATGGAGTAGGTAAGCGGCATTGCCATGTCGATGTCGGGGACATCGGAAGCGTCGACCTCGACAATCGAGGCGCTGCCCTGGTCGAGCGTGTAGCCCGATGTCGTGTACCAGACCGTCTGGTTCTTGCGGGGATCGGAAAAGGAAACTCGATACGTACCCGACGCCAGGCCGGGCACACTGTAGGTGCCTTCGGCGTTCGAAGAAGCATCCGAGCAGCTATTTCCGGAGAAATCGCAGAAGACGCTTACGCTGACATTGAGAAGAGGAGCGCCCTTCGAGTCGGTGACCTTGCCGCTGATGGAATGCCCCGCCGGCAGGACGACATTGATACCGCCGAGGTTGGATGAGATCGAGATCGATGTGGCGTCGCCAGCTTCGGCGCTGAAGTTGCCGGGAGCTGCCGAATCGTAGTAGCCGCCGGCGTAGACGCTGGTGCCATGGAAGGAAACGGTGTGCAAACCGGCGGCGACGCCGGTCAATTCGTAGGTGCCGTCGGACGCGCTGACGGTCTCGGACCAAATGCCGTTGTCCGAGGCTTGGACCTGGATGCCGCCAATTGGGTCGCCGTTGTCGTTGCGGACGGTGCCGCCGACGGTGTATCCGGCCGGGACGGTCATGTTGATGCCGGGTACGTCCGCGTCGCCGACCGTGATGCCGGTGGTCGCCTGGAAGCTGGAGTCGAAGTGGGCGCTCCAGTTGCCCGACGAGGTTGTGCTGTAGAAGCCTTTGGCGTGGTTGACGTCGCCCTCCTCCCAGAGGAAGTAGCCGGCCGGTCCCACATGGGCGATCGTGAAATGGCCATTGGAGTCGGTGACTCCGCTCGACCCGTCGCCATACCAGTGCTGAAGAGATGCCATGACGGTGACACCGGCAAGCGGCTGTCCGCTCGGGTCGGTCAGGGTGCCGCTGATGCTTCGGCCGACGGGCAGGGTCATGTCGATGCCGGTGGCGCTGTTCGGACCAAGGACGATGGACGTCGCGTCTTGCCGATTGCGGACGTAGCCGGAACTCGAGTAGTAGCCGCTCGCGTGGTCCTCGATCGGGTCCTCGAACTGGAGGGTGTATTCGCCCGGCATCAGTCCCTGCGCCCGATATGTGCCGTCGGCCGCGGTGGTGGCGCCGGGGCAGGCGCCGCCCCAACACGAATCACTCCACACCCCAACGGTGATCCCGGGCAGCGGGTTGCCTTCAGTGGTCCTGACGGTGCCGCTGATTGAGAATCCGGCGGGCAGGGAAATGGAGATGTCCTGGGTCGAGCCGGCCAGATCGACGTTGGTTGCGTCGGTCCGGTGGGCAGAGAAGCTGCCCGTTCCGCCGCTCGTGCTGTAGTAGCCGGATGCGAACGCCCCATCCGGGTCGTCGAACGCGAGGAAGATCGACGAGGTCGGGACGTTGTCGGCAGAGAAGCGGCCCGCGGCGTCGGTCCATGCTTCGGAGCAACCCGTGGATTCGCCGATGGCCGGACAGAAGATGCCGACGTGAACTCCCGCGATTGGGCTGCCGTGGACGTCGGTGACGGTGCCTCTGATCGTGAACCCGACGTGGAGGGTGGCCGTGCCGTGAGCGCTGCCATCGGTGCCCGTGACGATGTACTCACCCGCGACCGCGGACGTGCACGAGGCTCCTATGCAGGAGGCAGCGCCGTTGGCGCTGAAGGTCGTGGCGTAGGTGACGTCGCCCAGGCTGTTGCCGTTGGCATCGAAGCCGGTGGCTGTGTAGGTCTGACTTTGCCCCAAACCGATTGTGGACACACTCGGGCTGATAAGCAGGTGGTCGAGCGGACCGATGCCCATCTGGACGTTGATGCCGGTAACGTCGATCGAGCCGACGGTGACGGGCGTGCAGGCGGTCTGATCCGTCGTGAAATGGCCGGGAGAACTGGCGGAGTAGCAGCCGTCGGCGTAGGTGCCGGTCGTGTCGCGGAAGGAGATCGTGTAGGAGCCGGACGGGACGGTCAGCGAGTAGGTGCCGTCAGCGGCGGGGCCCTGACGAACTGTGCCGTTCCCGATCATGAACGGGCCAGCGAACACGTTAATGTTTGCCAGTGTCGCACCTGTCGGCCCGGCGACCCGACCGCTGATCCGCACGCCAAGGGGCAGTTGGACATCGATGCCGGTCACGTCGGAGGCGGTCAAGACGACCGAACTGCAGGGGCCCGATTCAGTAACGAACCCACCACTCGAATAGCAACCGTCGACGTAGGTCCCACTCGGATCGTGGAAGTAGACGTTGTCGTCGCCCGCCATGACCGGGAGCGAGTAGGTGCCATCGGCCGCTGTCCAACCCCAAGCACCGCTAGAAGACCTGACGCTGATGTTCGCCAGTGGCTGACCGTCGGGTCCGGTAACAATGCCGTTGATGTGCAAGGCAAGCGGCATCTGAATGTCGATGCCGGTCACGTCGGCCGTCCCTACCGCAATCGGGGTGCAGGCGTTCCCATCGGCCGTGAAGCCGCCGCTAGAGGTGCTGGAGTAGCAGCCGTCGGGGTAGGTCGAGATCACGCCGTAGCGATTGAAGGAGATGCTGTAGCTGGCGCCCGGCAGGACCGCGATTGAGTAGGTGCCGTCGGGCGCGGTGTTGGTCCAGGGGTTGAAGGAGAAGTTGACCGCGGAGGCCTGGACCCACATGTTCGCAATGGGCTGCCCATCAGGTCCTGTGAAAGTGCCGCTGATGCGCACGCCCAAAGGCATGGTGACGTTCAGTCCGATGACGTCGGCCGACCCCACAGTCACTGGCGCACAGGGGTGGCTGTCGCCCGCGCTGAAGCCGCCGCTGGCATAGCAGCCGTCCACATAGGTAGAGCTGTTGTCTTGGAACGAGATCTGGTAGCTGTGGCCGGGTAAGACGGTGAGGGAGTAGGTGCCGTCGCCGCCCGTGCTGGTCTGGGTGTTGAAGTTATCGCTGTTGGCGTTTACGTTCACATTCCCGATCGGGTCACCGGTGGCGTTCGTGACCCGGCCGCTGATATGGACACCCAGAGGCATCTGGACATTGATATAGGTCAGATCGCTCGTGGTGACGGTCACCGGCGTGGATGCGTTCCAGTCTGGGGTGAAGTTGTCCGGCAGGCTGTCCGAGTAGCAGCCATTGATGTAGCCCTGGCTCATGAAGTCGTTGAGGCAGACCGTGTAGGAGCCGGGCAGGACCGCGACGGAATAGTGGCCGGCGTCGTCGGTGTTGGACCAGGCGCCGTTGCTCAGATTCACGTTGATGTTGTGGAGCGGCACCGCGCCGGCACCGGTGATGGTGCCGCTGACATGGAGACCAACCGGCAGTGTGACGTCCTTGCCGGTCGCGTCGGCCGTGTCGACTGTTACGGGCGTGCAGCCCTTCTCGTTTGCCACGAAGCCTGCGTCCGAATAGCAGCCCTGGACGTAAGTGTTGCTGCCGTCGTTGAACCACAGCTCGTAGGCGCCGGGCGAGACCGGGACCGAGTAGTCCCCGTTGTCATCGGTGTTGGTCCAGATTTCGAACGAGTCGGTCTTGACCCGCACGCCGATCTTTGGGAGCGGCTGCCCGCCCTCATCCGTCACGCGGCCGCTGACACGGACCCCGCGCGGCATCTGGACGTCGACGCCCGTGATGTTGTCCGATCCAACGTTGAGTAGCGTGCAGTTGCTGCCACCGATGCTGTAGCCGTTGGTCGAGTAACAACCGTCGACGTGCGTCCCGCTGGGGTCGCTGAACGAGACGGAGTAGCCGTCGCCGGACGGGATCGAGACGGAGTAGTGGCCGTTGTCGTCGGTATAGGCCTGGCCGAAGTTATCCGCCTTGACGCCGACCCAGATGCCGGACAGCGGATTGCCGTGCACGTCGGTTACCGTGCCGCTGATGGAGTAGGTAGGCGGCATGGCCATGTCGATGTTGGGGACATCGGCAGCGTCGAGCGTGACTATCGAGGCGCTGCCCTCGTCGAGCGTGTAGCCCGAAGTGGTGTACCAGACCGTCTGATTGTGGTTGGGATCGGAGAAGGAAACCCGATACGTCCCCGAAGCCAGGCCGGGGACGCTGTAGGTGCCGTCAGCATTCGAAGAAGTGCTCGCGCATCTATTCCCGGACGAAGCGCAGTTGACGTCGACATTGAAGTTGGCGAGAGGAGCACCTTTAGAGTTGGTTACCTTGCCGCTGATGCTGTGCCCGAGCGGCAGTTCGACGTTGATGCCGGTCTGGCTGTCGGGCACCGTCACCGAGCCTGCCGCTGCCGGATCGGAAGTGAGACCCGTGCTGGTCCAGTAGCCGCCGGCATAGCCGCCGATGCTCCCGAAATGCAGCGTGTGGGAGCCGGGAGCGAGCCCGGTAACCGTGTAGCGGCCGTCCGATCCGCTTGTCGCTTCGCTCCAAATTCCGTTGTTCGATGCGTCGACCTCGACGCCGGACAGGGCTCCGCCACCGGCACCGGTCACGGTTCCGCTGACCGTGTATCCGAGGGGCAGCTGCATGTCGATGCCGCTGAGGTTGCTCGTCCCAACCGGGACGCCGAGCGTGTTCGGATCGAAGTTCGAGGTGAACCCGGTCGGCGTGTAGAAGCCGCGCGCGTAGATGGCGCTCCTCTGGGCGAAGATGAAATAGGACGTGCCGGGGGCGACGTTGCTGATCGTGTAGTGCCCGTCGGCCGCGGTGATCGCGCTCGGGCCGCCCTCGCAGTCGCCGTACCAGGTCGCCAGGCAGGCGCCCATATCCACGCCGGCGGCAGGGACCCCGCCTGGACCGGTGATCGTGCCGCTGATGGTGACCGCGTTGGGCAGGACGATGTTGATGCCGGAGACTTCTGCGGACCCGACGGCGATGTCGCTTGCCTTGTCGCGATCGCGCACGTATCCGGAGGTGCTGTAGATGCCGAATGGATGCGTCGGGGCGCCGTCGAAGGTGACGTCGTAGCTTCCGGCCGAAAGACCCGTGATGGTGTAGCGGCCGAACGAATCGGTCGTGGCCTGGAAGTCACGGCAGCCGCCGCGCGCGCTGGTGAACGGCGCGTGACAGGCGCCGACGACGACCCCTTCAAGCCCCGCACCGTCCGCGTCGGTGACCCGGCCGCTGATGGCGGAGCCAGTGGGCATCTGGATTTCCGCGCCGGCCGGGAACGTCACTGCGGAGAAGGTCCTGGCGTCCGCCCAACTCGACGTATAGCCGGCGCCGCCCCACGCGGAATAGCCACTGTAGTAGACATGGTTGTGGTCGTAGACGCTGACCTTGTAGTCGCCGGCCGGAAGTGCGAGCAGCGCAAAAGCGCCGTCGGCGAGGGTCTCGGTCCAGCCGAGGCAGGCGGACCCATCAACGGGGCAGGCATTCACTTCGATGCCGCTGAGGGCGGAGTGGCCGGCATTCGTCACGCTGCCGTGGATCGAGTAGCCGAGCGGCAACGCGAGGTCGATTCCGGTTGCGTCGGGGCCAACGGCAACGGCAGTCGCCGCAGTCGCGGAGGTGGTGTAGCCAGATGTCGCGTACCAGCCTTCGGCGTAGGGACCGGTCGAGAGATGGTTGACCATCACGTTGTACGAACCGGCGGCGAGTCCGCTGATCGTGTACGTGCCGTCGCTCGCGGTAGCCGTGTACCCGACGCAGGTCGGAGCGGGAGTCGCGGGGCAGGCGAGCATGCCGACGTTGCCGGCCTGAACGCCGCCGGGCCCCGTGATCTTGCCGCTGATGCTGTAGGTGGCGGCAGCCGGAGTCACCGGTGCCGACGGATCGGAGGCGGGTCCGGCGCCCGCACTGTTCGAGGCCGTCACGGTGAATGAGTAGGCCGTGCCGTTGGTGAGGTCGTTCACGGTGCAGGAAAGTGCGCCCGTCGTGGAACAGCTCTTGCCGCCGGGGGAGGACGTGACGGTGTAGCCGGTGATCGCGCTGCCGCCGTCATCGGCGGGCGCGGTCCAGGAAACGGAGGCGGAGCCGATTCCCGCGGTAGCGGTGACGCCGGTGGGGGCGCCGGGGGCCGCGTCGGGCGCCGTGGGGGTCGCCGGCCCTGTTGGGTCGGAGGCGGGACCCGTGCCGGTGCCGTTGGTGGCCGTCACAGTGAATGAGTAGGGCGTGCCGTTGGTGAGGTCGTTCACGGTGCAGGAAAGCGCGCCCGTCGTGGAACAGCTCTTGCCGCCGGGGGTGGAAGTGACGGTATAGCCGATGATCTCGCTGCCGCCGTTATCGGCGGGCGCGGTCCAGGAAACGGTAGCCGACGCGCTGCCGGCGACGGCGATCACCGCCGTCGGTGCCTCGGGAGCGCTGGCGGCCAGCGCGGGCATAGCTCCGCCCGGCCACATGACCGAACTGACGGCGATCGCCAGAGATGCGGCCATAGACAGTAATCGCAGTCTGAGCCGGCCCACGGGTGCCTCCCCGAGACCCGGACGCGCTCGCACCGGCTCCGGCGCCCGCCTTGGCGCTGGTCGTCAGCTACCTCATGGCCGGCGGTTCCCCGTTCTACCCCGGAATCCCCGCTCCCCACAAGTGACCGTGTCGCAGGTCAGTGCCGCGACTGTATCACCCGGACATGGCCACCGATGGTCAATTGTGACGTCGCGAAACCAGTTGTCGACACGAGCGCGGCAAGAGAGCGGCGCGTTCCGTCACCGGCGACCTCACCGTCGCCGGAGGCGCCTGACGGACTAACGCGTTCGCTACTCGTCGGCGACCGGCAGGCCCAGGATATTGAAGCCGCCATCGACGTAGATGACTTCGCCCGTGGTCTGACCCGAGAGCGGGCTGGCCAGGTAGACCGCGGTACCGGCCACGTCTTCGATGGTGATGTTCGATCGAAGCGGCGTGACGTCCTTGAAGCCGCCGTACATCGTCCGGAACCCGGCGATCCCGTGAGCGGAGAGGGTCCTCACGGGTCCGGCGCTGATCGCGTTGACTCGGATCCCGCTGGGGCCGAGATCCGCCGCCAGGTAGCGGGTACTGGCCTCCAGTGCGGCCTTGGCCACGCCCATGATGTTGTAGTGGGGGACCACTTTCTCGGCGCCGTAGTAGGTCATCGTCATGATCGACGAACCCGGCTTCATGTAGCCTCGGGCCTCCCGTGCCATCGCTATCAGCGAGTAGACGCTGATGTCGAAGGCGGTGTGGAATCCGTCGCGGCTCGTGGCCGAGAAGTTGCCGGCGAGATCTTCCTTCTCGGCGTAGGCAACGGCGTGAACCAGGATGTCGAGATCGCCTTCGCGGGCGTGCCAGCGCTCGAAGACCTTGCGGATCTCGTCGTCGTCGCGAACGTCGCAGCCCTCGACAAAGGTGGAGCCGAGTGAGGCGGCCAGCGGGCGGACGCGGCGCTTGATCAGCGACGCCATCGAGCTGAAGCCGACCTCGGCGCCCTGGTCGTAGAGAGCCTTCGCGATTCCCCAAGCGATCGAATGGTCGTTGGCGACACCGAACACCAGCGCCTTCTTGCCCTTGAGCAGACCGTCCCGGACGCAATCGTCGGCGGGGCGGGCGAGGCGGTGGCTGACTCGTGGCCTGGCGGCGGTGGTTGCGACCTCGACTGCCGACGCAACGGTGCCCTGGGCGGCTTCCGCGGCTGCTTCCAACGCGGCGGGAGTGGTCGGCGCTGCCGATCGATTCTTCAGCTTCATGAGATCTGTCGGTCCTCCGTAGTCAGACGCACCGGGACGCGGGCGAATCTGCGGCCGGGCCTCCACGGCACCGACCGCTTGCATCATCTCTAACCCCGCCGAGCCCAGATCGTTACGCGAACGCCAATTGGCGGCCGGCGGCTCGCGGCGAGGGTAATGCCTACCTGTTCAGTAGACAATCATTCCGGGAAAGGCGTTGCGGGACTCGCCCAATAGAAAGCGGCCGCCGGGCTTTGGCCCGGCGGCCGCTTTCTACGATCTTGCGGTTGGTTAGGGCAGCTGGGCCACGACAGTCGTTCGGCCCATTCCGCCGATCGAATGTCTGCTCGTGTCCCTGAGCGTGACCCATCTATTGCCGCGTGTCTTCAGAGTCACGCTGAATGTGTGCACCCCGGCGTTGGCCGCCGTGAATGTGTAGTCGGACGGAAGCAGAGCCGCCTTGTCGTTGCTGGTGAAGTGGACCGTGCCGACGTATCCCGTCGCCACGTTGCCGAAGCGATCGTGGACGGTGGCGGTCACGGAAGTGCTGACGCCGGCCGTGGCGGGATTCGCTAGGTCGGTGAGAGAGATCGAGACTGCCTTGCCTGGACTCACCACGATGCCGTCCAACAACGTCATCACCCACGGTTTGGCTGTTTCGCCGACCTGAATCGCTTGGGTTCCAGCCGTCTTGAAGGTGACCGAGAAGGCCCTCTTGCCGCGGACCAGGGAAGGTGAGGCTGGCGAGACGGACATCGCCGGATCGGAACTGGTGATGGAGAGGGCGCTCGTGTCAGCGGTCACGATGTTGCCGAAGGCGTCGACGGCCCTGACCTTGTAGTGCGCCACTGTGCCCGCGGCTGCTATTGCGGGCCCGGTGACTACCAGACCAGACGTCTCGCCGGGCTTGACGTTGATGGCCCACTTTCGGCTCGCCAGGGTGCCGTCGCTGACGGTGACCGACTGGCCCCCGGCCGTCTCGAGGGAGAGCGTGAACGTGTGAACGCCCGCGTCGGCGGCAGTGAAGGTGTAGTCCTCCGGGAGTACGGCTCGTAGATCCGTGCTCGAGAAATGGACAGTGCCGGTGTAGCCGGTGTTGACCTTGCCGTTCTTGTTCAAGGCCGAGACGGTCACCGAGACGTCGGCGCCGGCCACGCTCGTGTGCGATCCGGCCGTGATGCCCAGCTTCGCTGCTCCGGCCGGGGCCGGACCGACGGGAGTGACCGGGTCGGACGGCGCCGATGGAGAACTCGTACCGATGGCGTTGGTCGCCGTGACGGTAAACGTGTAGGAGGTGCCGTTGATCAGACCGCTGACGATGCAGGTCGTTGTGGCCGATACACATCCGCTGCCGTCGGAACCCGCGACGGTGTAGCCGGTGATCGCGCTCCCATTGGGATCGCCCGCGGTCCAGGAGACCGTCGCGGCGCCGTTGCCGGCGGTCGCGATGAGGTCGTACGGTGCGTAAGGGACCCCCGCGGAGACGACGTTCGTCAGCGCAACCGTCAGACCCGAAACGGAGGGCGGAACCGTGATCAGCGTGGCCTGATCCGCGTTCGTCACTGTCACGCCGGAGTCGGAGTAGTAGCCAGGAGCGTAGTACCCGGACCCGTCATTGAAGCTGAGGGTATAAGTGCCTTGAGGCAGACCCCCGACCGTGAAGTTGCCGCTGTCATCGGTCTGGGCCCAGCCGCACGCACCCACGGTGGGGCAGGCAGAGACCTCGATGCCTCCCAGATGTCCGGGGTCGCCGGTTACGCTGCCTCGGATCGTCGAAGCAGTCTGGAGCGCGACCGTTTCCAGGGTCGTGCCGTCGGGGCCCACCGTGACCGGCGTGAAGCCATTGTCGTCCTGGACCAGGCCGGTCGGCGTGTAATAACCCCCGACGTAGGTGCCGCTCCGATCCATGAAGTAGATGCGATAGTTGTCAGGCCAGAGTCCCGAGATCGAGAAGCTGCCGGTATCGATCGTGGAGGCTTCGACGCAAGTGCCGTAAGAGAGCGAGCACGCCTCAACGGTGATCCCGCCCAAATGCCCGGCCGAGCCGTTCACGGCGCCTCTCAACACCGCTCCGACCGGTACGTCGAAGACGGGCACAGAGATGTCGCCGTCACTCACCGCGATCAACAGAGCGGCGTCCAGCCGCGGCGTGAGGCCGGTGCCGTTGTAGTAGCCGGCGACGTACGGGCTGTTGGGATCAAGGGACATCATCCCGAGCGGCTCGAACACGCGCAGGGCGTAGCTATCTGGCGATAGTCCGCTAACGACGTAGTTGCCCCCGTCGTCGATCGTTCCGTCAATGCACCCGAACTGGTCCGAGCATGCATCCACCTGGAGCTTTGACAATCCTCCGGCGGCCCCGGTAAGAGTGCCGGAGATCTTGAACGCGACGGCCAGCTGGACATCGGCCAAAGTGGCCCCGGCAGATATCGGCGCAGCCGATTGGAAGTCCTGCGTCAGACCGGGGCCCACGTACCATCCCCGCTGATAGACAGGGACCGCATCGAACTCGAGGAAGTACTTGCCGGACTCAAGGCCGGTGAGCGCGAAGTTCCCGCTCGCGTCGGTCGTAAACGTGCCCGAACAGAAGTTCCAGTCCGTGGTGCAGCCGCTGACGGTGATGCCGCCGAGATTGCCGGCCGCGCCGACGACATTGCCGCTAATCGTCAGGCCGCCGGCGGCCTGCACCGATGCCACTCCCAGCGGCGATGCCGCCATCCCAACCGCCAATACCATCGCGGCCGCTATCGAGGCGATGCGCCGTAGATCCCTCTTCATCGGATCCTCCTCTACTGGCACGCAGCCATCCACGGATCTTCCGTCGAGTGATTGCGCGCGCGCCTCGGGGCAGACGGCGCGTGTGAGCGCCCTGCTGCGTTGAGTAGGCCGACTGTACATCGCGGCACGGCGTCGGTTTGGGAGTTCGTGCGCGAGAATTCCAGCTCGCCAAATGGAAAGGAGCCGCCGGGCGAAAGCCCGGCGGCCACTGAACTGCGTTGGGTTTGGGGCACTTACGCCAGAAGCGCGGTGATTGCCTCGAGCGGAACTGCGTTGGCTTCCATGACGATCCCAGCCGCGGCGCGCAAACGCGGCGCCACAGATGCGACGTAGCTGCGGGCGATGGACTTCTTCGACTCGAGCTTGTTCGTGTCGCGAAGAAGCAGCCAGGAGCAAACGAGCCATACGGCCTGATCGACGAGATCGCAGGCGTAGTAGTCCACCCTGGCGCGGTCCGGCTGGGCCTTGAGCGCGTCGACTGCCTTCTGGAAGACGCCGGTCAGGTCGATCAGGGTCGCCTTTTCGGAGGCCATGTCGGCCGGGTACTCGGCTGCGGCCCATTCCGCGAGGAGCGGATCGAGCGTGCGGTTCAGGATCTTGCCGATGGCGGCAACAACCTGCAACTGGCTCGTGCCCTCGTAGATGTTCGTGATGCGAACATCGCGGAAGAGCCGCTCGATGTTG
>PMIE01000027.1 GCA_003156975.1 Chloroflexota bacterium
TTGTGAAGACGAAGCTGAACGTTGGGCTTCGCCTTGCGGAACCAGCGACCTTGCGCCGATGCGCCAAACGTTAACCGTCCGGAAATGGACGGTTGGAGCGCCGGCCCGGAACATGGCCAGTGCCGGCGGGGAGCGACGATACGCGGTCATTCTTACGGCCGCCCATCGACCGAGAGTAGCTACGGGCGAGACCGACCCGCATGCCAAGCGCGTCCCGGGAGGAATCTTATGGTCTCAGAATCGGCAATCGGCCGGACCAACTTGCGGCTCCGCATCGCGGCCTTCGGAGCGGCTGGGCTGCTCCTCGGCGGCCTCATAGTGCCGGTTTCTGCACTCGCGGCGGGTAGCGGCAGCCTGAAGGTTAGCCCCATCACCAGCACGACAAGCACCGGCTCCAGCTTCGCTGTCGACGTCGTCACAAACGCCAATGTACCCATCAGCGGCGCCCAGGCGACTCTGTCGTTCGACAAGACCCGCCTGCAAGTCACGAGCATTGCGGAGGCGGGCCCCTGGGCGGCCGATGGTGCGACCTGGATTGGATTCCCGAACTCCGCGAACATGGCGGCGGCCGTGGCCCAGTACAACAGCTCGGGCAATGTGGGCGCCTACCCGAAGGGCGGGATGGCGGTCTTCTTCTTTGCCAATGGGATCAGCGAGCCTGCCAACGCGGACGTACCCCTGTTCACGGTCACTTTTCAGGTCACCGCATGTGGCAACTCCAGCCTCGGCCTCTCAATCGGTCCCCGCGACGGCTCTTTGATCGATGGAACCATCGGCAGCACCTATGGCTACTCGGTCCCGGTCACGTCGACGAGCGGCTCGGTCGTAAACCCGTGCCCCGGCCAGTCCCCGAGTCCTACTGCGCCTGCAGCCCCATCCCCGAGCCTGAGCCCATTGCCCACGCAGACGCCGTCGGCCGGCCCATCGTCGTCGCCTCTCGACGGGATTACCCGCGTCAGCGGGACGCTCGACGCCGGGTTCCTCGGACTCACCGTCCCAGCCTCGGCGACGATACCATTCGTGTGGGGCTCCACCAACAGAGCCTTCGTCCTCGTCCAAGTCTCGAGCAACAGGTCCTGGGGCCTCTCCGTACGCGACGCCGCGGCAGGCTCCGACCAGGGTCACATGACGTCAGGGACCAACCGCCTGGCAACCGCCATGACCGCCTGGGCCGGCGCCGGCGACCGCGTTGGCCTCGATAGAGGGGGCCAGCTTACCTTCGGCGGTCCGACAACGACGGTCGACGGCGGCGTCAGCGGCGTCGAATACGTGGCGGTCGAGCTCGACCAATTCATCGGCGGGGCGGACCAACCGGGCACATACGGAATCAGCGTCCTCTTCCAGGCGATGTCGACCTTCTAGTCGTCGCACGGACGATCGCGCCGAAGCCTGGCCGCCGCTGGCTCAGAAACCGCCGCCCTGTCCGTGGAGCACGGACCTGCGCCCACCGGGGGTCACGCTTCGCGTGAACAGTAGACACTCCGCCTCTGCCTGCTGAATTGTCGCTCGAAACCCCGCGCCCGGAGAGCGGCGAGGCCTCGATATCCTGTTCGAACGCAAGTCCGTCAACGACGAGATCCGGCGCCAGAGACAGTCGCGGTGCGCTGAGGGTCGTTCGTCGTGGACGTCGTGCGGAGCGACATCCGGCAAGCCCACGCCGCAATCAAGACAGGGCGATGTGCCGGCCATGCTTCATCCGGCAGCCGCTTGAGTCCAGCGGCCTCCGCCGACGAGTTCGCACCAAAGCGCCAATGGGACATTCAGGTCGCGACGGTCGGCTTGAGACCTCTCGCCCCGACCATTCAGGTAGGTTGCCACCGACGGGCGCCTTTCCACGCTCATTCCGGCTTCCGCGGGCGTTCTTGGTCTGGGGCGAACCTATCCGGTCGGAGGGAGATCCTGAACCGCCCCACTTGAACGCCCCAATCCGTGGCAAGAGACCCACTGCGGTTTCTCAGCGAATTCGCAGTCGCGAGGCGTAACGTTCTGCCCCATCAGCAGCCGACCGAGGCTAGCATACGAGCTGTGGAGGCGACCGGAGAAATGGCAGGCGCGAGTTCACGGGCCAAGGCAGGCAAGAGGTGGACCTGCATTCTGGCGCTGGTCGTGGTCGTCGGCGGCTGCGGCGGCTCGGCTGCCTCCTCGAGCGCGTCTGCACCCTCCAGCCGGTCGGCTCCGACCTCCGAGCCAGCCTCGGCGGGGTCTTCGGCGGCGGCTTCGAACTCTGCCACGACTTCGTATCTGGCCGTGCTGAACCTTGACCAACTGCTCGCACATTCGGCCGCGTATGAGGGCCAGCGGTTCAGCGGCGATCCCACGGCATACGTCGACCAGCTGCGCGAGACGCTGCGTGGCGTGGATCGGGTAGTTGTCCTCCGTGCCGTGTTCAAGCGACTTACGGCCGGTCTACAGTCGGAGACGGAGAAGGAGCACGCGGTTCTCGGCTTCGTCCAGGAGCTATCCGTCCACGACTTCTCGAGTCCGTTCATGAGCATTCCGATCTTCGATCCCTTGATCCTCTTTCAGATCGGGGCGATGGATTGCCAGCGAGCGTCCCGGTTGATCGTGGACCTTTACGCCTCGGCGGGCTATCAAGGCAGGATCGTAGACTTCTACGGCCACGCAGTCGCCGAGATCAGCTATGACGGCGGCTGGCACTACGCGGACGCCGACATGTTCGGAGGCGGCGATATCGTCTCGTTCGCGGACGGCCACATCCCATCCGTCGCCGAGCTTTCCCGCCAGTACCAACTCCTCGACCGGCTGCCGGTCTACCTGGAGAACGTCGTCCAGGCAACCTATGGCTCCACCGGCAAGAACGGCGCGGCCGCGACCTGGACATACCCGTCGTCGGCTTACTTCAGCGCGCCGTACTTCGCCGGCAATCCCGGATATCCGGTGTATCTGACCAGGAAGGCGTTTCCTGCTACCGCGGCCGACCCAAGCCTCGACTTCGGCTGGACTGACCCCAGCCAGCTCGAACGGGCGCCCGCGTCCGACATTGTGCTGAGCGACATCTCCTCCAGAGTGTCGCCGAACGCGCCCTCGATCGACGCGGTCACCACGACGGCCGGCACGATCCACATCTCCGTCGCCCCCGATCCGGCCGCGACCGTCAGCGGCTATCGAGTCTTCGTATCGTCGACCTCGCGGGGTTGGGACTACGGCGAGTTCCTTGGCTCGTCGGCGGCGAAGTCAGACTGGGCGAACCCGAGCGGCTGGACCGCGGCGATGTACGGCCGGCTCTTCCAGATCCCGCCGTCTGATGTCGCGAAAGTCGACTCGAACGTCCCCGACATCACCGTCTCCGGCCTGAGGCCGGGCAACTACTTCGTGTCGGTCATGCCACGCGATAGCTACGGCGATACCGTGGGTCGGGAGTTGTTCCCATCTTCCAACGAGCTCAAGGTGACGGTCTCGTAGCGGTCAGCCGGCTACGTCGTGCGCCCAGCGGCCCTGGCCTACAAGCTCGCACGTAAGCCTCAATGGGACATTCAGGTCGGTCGGTGTGGCTTGACTCCTCTCGCCCCGACCATTCGAGTAGGTAACCGCCGAGGCGCCCTTTCCCGCGCTCGAATCCGCCTCGCCG
>PMIE01000075.1 GCA_003156975.1 Chloroflexota bacterium
GCCGGGCGACGAAGTGGCGATCGCTCTGGATCCGGCAACCAGCTCAGTGCTGGTCGAAGGCACCGGCGTCGGCAAGGTGACCGGGCAGTACCTCCTCGAGAAGGAAGGCCGCACGCTCGACTCCGGGCAGATGGTCGACCTGTGGGAGAGCTGGATCAAGAAGTACCCGATCATCTCCCTCGAAGACGGCCTCGCCGAAGAGGACTGGGCCGGTTGGGCCGAGCTCACCAAGCGCCTCGGCGACAAGGTGCAGCTCGTCGGCGACGATCTCTTCGTGACCAACCCGGACTACATTGCCCGCGGCATTCGCGAGTCGTCCGCCAACTCCGTCCTGATCAAGCTCAACCAGATTGGCACGATCACCGAAACGGTCGATGCGATCGCGATGGCGCGACGCGCCGGCTGGACGGCGATGGTCAGCCACCGCTCGGGCGAGACCGAAGACACGACGATCGCGGACTTTGTGGTCGCGATGGGCACGGCCCAGATCAAGACGGGCGCTCCGTCGCGGTCCGAGCGCGTGGCCAAGTACAACCGGCTGCTTCGTATCGAGGAAGAGCTGGGTTCTACGGCGGTGTACCTGGGTCGCAAGGCCATGTCGGGTGTGAAGCCGTAACACTAGTTTTGGTGAACGAGCCGGTCCTCTTGGGCCGGCTCGTTTGATTCCGGGGCGGGACGACGGGGAGTTCACGCAGTAGCGTGGATCAGCCTGCGGAGGCCGCCATGCTGCTCGCCTCTGGAGCGCGCTCCGCGCGCTGTGTCGGCGAGCATCCTGACGGCGCTCCTCCGGCCTCTAGCTCGCCACCACCACATCTATGGGGAGATTGGGAGTGGCTCAGCTGCGTGGCGCGACTTCGGGGAGTGGCTTCTGGCAACGCAACGGGCAATACGCCCGGAGGGCGCGGGTCGGAACTCAGGTCGGAACTCAGGTCGGAACTCAGGTCATAATGGACTCGTCTCAGGCCGAGTCGGGAGGATGAGAAATGCGGCGGTTGTTCCGGGTGCTCCTGATGGCGTGCGTCTCGGCGTCCGTCGCGGCGTGCACCGGGCTAGGGGCCCAGTCACCGTCTTTCGCTACCCCCTCACCGACGTCGGCTGGCTTTACGCCCCGGGCCGCACCTACCGAGGCCTCGCCGACAGCCACGCCCGTGTCAACGCCATCGCCGAGCGGGCCGGCGACAAGCCCCTGGCCGGGTATCGGACAGGCTCCGGTGGCGGACACTGCCGCGGGCCCCTATCTCATATACACCAGATTTGACGACATGTACGGCTATGTCGACTCGGTGGTAATCCTCAGCGACGGGCGCGTGGTGATCGAGGACACGGTCTGGCGGCCAGGGCTGTTCTTGAGCCGCCGTCTGGATGCGGCGGGATTGGCCTTCGTGAATGCGCAAGTGACAGCGGTCGGCCTCTTCGATCGAAGCCAGTACCGCGAGGTCGTCCATCCTACGGAAGCTGGTACAGGCGTCGGCGCCGACCAGATCACGCTCGTCTCGGGCGGCAGGAAGATCCTTGTCTACGAGGGCAGCGCACCGACCGGCTCGTTCGCGTCTAGCTCGAAGTGGGATCGGTTCGACAAGCTCCTGGCGCACCTCGGCAAACCAGACGGGTGGATTCCCTCAACTGGCTGGTCGGATGCGGCATGGGAGCCCTTCCACCCGGCGACCTACTGCCTGGCCCTGAGGCGCCGCCTGCCCGGGCCAGCTCCTCTCCACGGAGCCGATCTGGCATGGCCGGCTGGAGCCCGGCCGTTCGCCGCGTTCGGGCAGTCTGCCATCCCTGGGCAAGACCCTGACGATCGCCTCGGGATCATCGATGCCCCGGCGGCGTACAAGTTGGCGGCATCCATCGCCACAAGTGCGACCGCTGCATCCGTGCCACCCGACGATTCGGACTTCGTGTCGCTGAACCAAGGCGGGAGGATGACATCCCCTTTGATCGACGATCCCGACGGAGGCGACCCAATCACCGCTGTCATTTGGCCGGTGTCGCCCGGAGTTACTGCCTGTCCAGCCCAATCTTGACCGGGACCGGACGCGTTCGAAGGGCACGGCGCCCTGACCACCCGCTTCGAAAACAACTCCCCAAAGAACTGCCCGCGGCGGAGCCGCTCCCATGCCTCCCCAAAGTTGAGGTAGCGGCGAGTTAGAAGCCGCCGTGAGCAGCGGCCGGCCGAAGGCACGCTGGGCGAGCGAAGCGAGGTGCGTGCCGAAGGACGGACGTGTCCCGGCGGCTGATCCACGCTACTGCGTGAACTCCCCCTACTCGAACCCCACTCCCGTCTCCACTGCCTCGCCCGCCTTCTCCAGCAGCGAAGCCGCCGACATCTGCGTCCGGTTGACCAGCAGCAGCCCAAAGTGGCTGATGACCCGCCGGTCCGCCAGCGAGCGGGCCGTGGCCTTGACCATCGGCACGAAGCGGGGGTCGGGCGAGTCCACGAACGTCTGGATGTCCGTCTCGGCGAACAGATAGATCGTGCCGGTGATCGTGTGGCCCGGCGTGAAGATGACCAGCTGGCGCGGCGTCCGCTCCATGAGCGGCCGGTCCATTCCGCCGGGCAGATGCGTCTCAGCCGTGGAAACTTCTTCGGCCTTCTGGCCGATGAAGGTGATCTCGTCCTGGTTGACCATGAGCTCCGGCACGACCAGACCGGTTGGATCGCCGTTGCGGCGCAGCAGCCCGGCATCGGTCAGGCGCACGAAGCCGCGACTGTGGTTGATCAGATCCGAGAGCCGAGTGAACCGCAGCAGGGAGATGCAGCCGGTCACTCGCAAGTGTGGGCCGACCAGCTCGATCGACTCCAGTCGTTCCTCGCTGCCCTCTCCGAGTGGGCCGAACGAAATCGGAGAGACGCCCCATTCCGACATCAGATCCCTCCAGTCGTGGCAATCGGGTCGATATTGATTCTAAGCCCGGTGGCGTGGTTCCTGAGTCGAATCCTGGCGAGCGGGACGAACAAGCGGCAGCTCGATCCAGAGGCGCGCACCGCCCTCGGCCCGATTCTCAGCGCCGGCTCGGCCGCCGTGGGCCTCCGCCAGCGCCCGAACGATCGACAGACCCAGCCCGCTCGTGCCCGTGCCGCGGCTCCGCGACGGGTCGGCTTGATAGAAACGCTCGAAGATGCGCTGCAGCGAGTCCGGCGGGATGCCGGACCCGGTGTCTTCCACCGCCAGCCGAACGAATGGATCGGCGAGGCCGGCTCGTCCGGCCGCAGCGGTTGTGGACGCCGATCTGGCGGCCGTCACCCGCACCGCGCCGCCATCCGGCGTGTGGCGCAACGCGTTGTCGACGAGAGCACCGATCGCCTGGCGCAGTCGGTCCTGGTCGGCATCGACGACGAGCCCTTCCGGTGCCTCGACCGAAAGCTTGATCGAGCTGCCTACCGCGCGGGGTTCGAAGCCGGCGGCCACGGAATCGAGAAGGACCCGAAGGTCGATCCGACTGCGCTCGAGCGGCAGGTGGCCGCCTTCGGCCAGACTGATCGTTCGCAGGTCGTCGACGATTCGAGCGAGGACACGCGACTGGTCGCGGATCGTCTCGATGTGGCGGCGCTCGGGCGTGTAGACGCCGTCGAGGATTGCGCTCGAGGTGGCCTCGATGACCGCCAGCGGCGTCTTCAGCTCGTGGGCCGCGTCCTGGAGGAATCGGCGCCGGTTCTCTTCGGAGGCCTGCAGTTCGCCCGCCATCGAGTCGAACGTGCGTCCCAGCTGGCCGAACTCGTCGCTTCTTTCGGCCAGGCCCGAGCGTCGGCTCAGGTCGCCGTGGGCAACCGCGGCGGCGGCCTGCTCCAATCGCGTCAGCGGCCGAACGAGGCGACCTGCGCCGAGCAGCCCAAATAGCGACGCGACCAGGGCGGCCGCGATCGCGGCCGCGGTCAACCGCAGGATCGTGGTCTGCTGGGCCGCGGCGTTGTTCGACGGCGGAACTGGCGCGGGCTCGCCCGGTTCGGCCGACCGTCCCGCCAGGGCTGACTGTTGGGCCGCGGCGGCCACCGGTGAAGTGACCGCGGTCGAAGGACGATTGGTCTGGTCGTCGGATTCGTTGTCGCCGGTAGGCGTGGCGACCTGGCTGGCGGCAACGTCGCTGTCGCTGTCTCTGTCGAAATCGGAGAAGCCCTGGGTGACGATCGGCGGAGTCGCCAGGGCGATGACGGCCGCTGTGGCCAGCGCAACGAGGGCGAACCCAAGGGCGATCCGCCAGCGCAAGCTCACGGCCCCTCTCCCGGCCTCAGGCCTGGTCGACCGGTCGCGCGGCTCGGTAGCCGACGCCCCGAATTGTCTCTACGTACGATCCGCCGTCCGGTCGGGCGCCGAGTTTGGCGCGAAGGTTCTTGACGTGGCTGTCGATCGTACGGTCGAAGGTGTCGAACGCTTCGCCGAAGACCCGCTGGCCGATCTGCTCTCGGGTCCAAACGCGTCCCTGCTGCTCGGCGAGAGCGGCCAGGATGTCGAGCTCTGTGCGGGTGAGCGGAACGCTGACTCCCTCGCGAGCGACGTCTCTGGCGTCCAGATCGATAGTCAGGTCGAAGAAGGCGGAGGTTGGCCGCGACTGCGGTTGGTCGCCGTCGCCGACGGTCGAGGTCACGGGCGGCCGTCCGAAGCGCCGCAGTATGGCACCGACTCGCGCGACGACCTCTCGTGGTTCGAAGGGCTTGGTGACGTAGTCGTCGGCGCCAAGCTCCAGGCCGGCGACGCGATCGATGACGTCGTCGCGGGCAGTCAGCATCAGCACGCCGACGGTCGACCCCTCGCTGCGAAGGGCCCGCAGCACGTCGAAACCGGACCTCCCCGGCAGCATCACGTCCAGGACGAGGAGGTCGAGGCCGGCGTTGCGGCCGTGCTCGAGGGCGGTCTCGCCGTCCTCGGCCTCGAGGACCTCGTAGCCCTCACGCTCCAGGTATGCGCGAACTACCGCTCGGATGTGTGGTTCGTCGTCTGCGACGAGGATTTTCGATCCCATAGCGGCAACGATAGTGGAGTCTGCCCAAGGGCGGAACCACGGCGTGTTGGGCGGAGCCGACTCGATGCCGCCGATGACGGCCAAATCAAGCCTCGGCCGGGGCGCCGGCAGCCGGCATGTATGCGTCGATGGCCGCGCGAGCCGCGTTCGGATCCGTGTACCAGGTCGAATCGACCCACGCAAATCCGGCCCATTCGGTGGGCAGTTCGGCGGCAGGGAAGATGGCGTCGTTGGGACATGCCTGGACGCAGGAGCCGCAGTCGATGCAGTTGTTCGGGTCGATGAAGAACTTGCGATCGACGCCCGGGTCGGCGGTGATGCAGTCGACCGGGCAGACGGCCACGCAAGATTGGTCCATGTTGTCGATACATGGTTCTGCGATCACGTAGGCCATGGGTAGCCTCCTGAGGTTGCTCCGGGACGGTCGAGAGGGCCGCGGGCCAACGCGATTGGCCCGGGGGTGCCGGCCCGCTCGACTCGGGGATGGGTGAGGTGAATGGAGAGCGAGACCACGATGCGGTAGGTGAGCAGGAAGGTAGCGATGGTGACTGGTAGCAGGTACAGCCAGAATGCCCACCAGGCGCCGCTGTCCGAGCCGGACAGAATTCCGTGGGCGGACGAGCCGATGAAGGCGAGGAAGGTCGTGTAGTGCAGCAGCCGCCAGGTCCGCTGGCCGATGCGGCGTCTGACATAGAAGCTCGCCGTGACGATGGCCGACAGATAGAGCGTGATCTGTCCGATCCCGACCGAGATGGGCGAATAGGGCGACTGGAACGGGACGAGGATGGCGAGAGGAGTGAAGGAGAAGCTCTGGTCGTACGTCAGCATCACTCCGTGCAGCGTGCCGAGGATCAAGGCCACGATCGCCAGATCCTTGTGCAAGGCAAAGCTGACGGGACGGTGAGCGATGGCATCGAGGATCTTGGTCGAGAGGAGCAGGCCGTACAGGACCGACCCGGCCAGGACGAGGTATGCCAGGAAGCCCAGCGCTCGCACGGTGTACCAGGCGAGGAGCCCGGGCTGGACGGCGGCAACGGCACCGATGCGGTCGAGGGCCGTTGGGGCGGTGGCGCCGAGGACGGCGCCGACGGTGGCCGCGATCGCGAGCCAGCCGGCGACTCGGATGGGCCCCGGCAAACCGCGATATGCGGCCCCTGCCCTGGATGGTGGTCGGGGAGTGGCGGCTTCAATCCGGCCGCCCGCCAGCGGAGTGGCGGCGCGAACAGGCAGTGGCGATGCCGCGGGTCTCGCCAGCGAAGTGGTGCGATCTCCAAGCGCAGTGGCGCCTTCAATGGCGGCGCCGAGGCCGCCCGCCAGCGAAGTGGTGGCTCCCCCTTGATCCGTCGGGCGCCGATACACGAGCCCATCACGAGCCGGGAGTCTCGCGGCGGCGCGTGGCCCGGCAAACTCCGTGGCCTCTCCTGCCGGCGAAATGGGCATCTTCCGATTTGGCTCCATCGCGTCCTCCTCAGTCGCCGAGCAGCGACAACGTGCCGGGCAGGGCGAGGATCTCGCCGCCGGAGGTCAGCAGCACCGCGCCGCGGACGCGGGCTCTCTGTAGGAGGGCGAAGCCCTGGACGCTGCCTGCGATAACGGCAGCCTTTGCCAGTGCCTCCGCTCGCAGCGCCGACCCGGCAATCACCGTGGCCTGGATCACGTCGGTCTCGGCCGGTCTGCCCGTGCGCGGGTCGATGAGGTGGTGGTTGGCGGCGCCGGCCACATTCCAGCGGTGGATCGAGGTACCGGAGGTTGCCACGCCCCAGCGAGTGGACCCGCCGCCCGCCGGAGCGGCGAGGCGCAGGACGGCGAGATTGGAGTTCGTTGTTCGCGGGTCCCCGATACCCACTTCCCAGCGCTTGCCCGGCGCGCAGAGAATGGCCAGGTCCCCGTCGGCGTCGATGACGGCGCTTGGCCACGTGCTCAGGAGAGCGAGGGCCCGGTCGGCGATCCAGCCTTTGCCTATCCCACCGAGATCGAAGCGCAGCCCTGCCGGTCGGCGAACCACGGCCGCGCCCCGAGGGCGGCGGATGAGTTGCCACTCGCCGAGGCGCGAGGCCGCCGCCATGTCGCGCATGCCTTCAGCACTCAGGCGCGCGTCCAGGAGCGTGATATCTGCGAATCCCTCGCTTGCATCGGCGGCCACCATGCCGGCGAGCAGCGCCGCCGCGAGGGTCGGCCGCACGGCCACCGCGGAATCCGCGTCGGCGTTCAGGACGGCCAGATCGGAGGTATCCGTATGTCTGGTCAGCTTCGCGGCCCATCGATCGATGCGCGCGATCACGCGCCGCTCATCTGCCTCGGCTTCCGGCGTTCGGCCGACGGCGTCCAGGTGCACTGCGAGGCGGCCGCCCATCGAGGTGGTCGTCGTTGTGAACGGCTCGATCAGGACGGGCTCGACCGAATGGCGCGCGGAAGTCGTTCGCACCGGAGCCGCTCGCTCGGCCTGGGAAACGGTCATCACGGTAAGACCTTGCCCGACTGAGTCGTCCTGATGATCACCCGCTTCGCGGCCTTCTGAGGGGGGGCGGTGATGGTTACGACCACGGTCATCGGCGTGGGCGCGGCGGCGTCGATCACCTTGGCTCCGGGTGGGGCCGTCTGCCCCGGGGAGAGCTGAACGTATTGGATCGGACGCTGCGCCTGGATCGAAGTGGCGAGTGGATCGGCCACTTGCTGCTGGTCGGTCACGATCGGCGCACTCTGCTGAGGCGGCAGCACAATGGCGGCTGCCAATGCGGACAGTACCGCGATGCCGCCACCGCTCAGGGCGAGCCTCATCGGCCGCGCGTCGGGCTTGGCCCTCGGCGTGGACGCCTTCACCGGGTTGCGAACGGGCTGGGGTGCGTACATCAGTCGTCCCCCTTTCCGCCATCATCGTCGCCGGAACTCGGGACGATGATGTGGATGACTGGCGGCTTGGGCGCGCGCCGTGTCCGACTTGGCGGCGGCGTGATGGTGACGGTGATGATCGGCGGCGATGGGGCCGGATTGATGTAGATCGTCTCAGGATCGAGGGCCGTCGGGTCCGCTGTCGGATCACTCGTCCCTTGCGCCTGGGCGGCTGCCTGAGGAGCGGCGGTTGCCTGGGCGGCGGACGCGTCGCTTGCATAGCCCTGCACCGCGAGTGCGCCCGCCATCGTGAGGGCTCCGGCGAACCCTGCGATCGTGAGCCCGATGCGATGGATTGAGTTCATCGCTGCGTCTCCTGTTGCGCCGACCGATTTCCCGGCAGTCCTTGTTCCCTGCCGGTAGGCCTACAGCAAGGCCAGGCCTCGGTGGCTTCGTAGGAGTCGAGTGTCGGGCGTCGGGGTGGATCGGCGGTGGAGCGCCCATGGACGGTGGATGGAGGTTCTGTGGAGGGTGCGCCCGACGGAACGAAACGTGAAGATCGGCTTCTGTAAGGCTTGACAAACGACAACCTGGAGCCGGCCGAGCCGTGGGTCCGACCTGTCGAGGGTCGTCCTACGAGACGGTTGGCTTCGTCCACACCTCGAAGCGGTTCTCGATGTCGGTCTAGCTTGGGCGCCGGCCCGGCCTAGTGGCGACTGAACTCGGCCACGAATCGCGGCACCGGCGGATCGCCCGGCTCCACGAGCTCCCGCAGGTTGGTAAGCCGCATCCCGGGGATCAGGAACGCGTCCAATTCCTCTCGGGTGAGCGGCCACGGCATGAGACCCTCCGGGTCTTCCTGCCTCCGGCTCCTTGCCACTGCCAGCACAATGCCACCCGGCGCGACCATTCCGGCGATCGAGCGAGCGCAGGCGGCTCGGGCCGCACCCGGCAGCACCTGGACCGTGTACGCCTCAAAGACAAGATCGAAGGCTCCGGTCCACTCAGGCGGCGGTGCGAGCACGTCGGCGACCACGTATTGAGCAGGGGACTCCGGGAAGCGACTCCGGCAGTGGTCTACGGCGGTCGGCGAAATGTCGAACGCGACGACCTCCAGCCCCAGGGCGGCGAGCAACTCGGCGTCGTCGCCGTAACCGCAGCCGACCACGAGCGCCCGGCCGCTCGGCGACGCCGAGCGGCCGTAGAGCCACTCGACGAGGTAAGGGTTTGGGGCCAGGTCCACCCACGAGATGGCGAGCCCGTCCCGCTCCGACTCGCGGTAGAGCTGTTCGAACCAGCCCGTGGCGTCGCCGCGGGCAATCGACTCTCGGGCCAGTTCCCGAGCGTGAGCTCTGGGGTCTTCCATCGTGGCCTCCGAATCAAACGGGCCAGGTCTCTCGACCTGGCCCGAAGAAGTTCGAGTTGTCGAGAGGTCAGGCCTTCGGCTTCTTCTCGGCTTTGGCCGCGGGCTTCTCGGCCTTGGCGGGGGCTTTGGCCGCAGCCTTCGGGGCGGGCTTCTCAGCCTTGACAGCGGCCTTCGCCGCCGGCTTCGCTGCAGGCTTATCGGCCTTGGCGGGAGTCTTGACAGCGGCCTTCGCCGCAGGCTTCTCAGCCTTGGCAGGGGTCTTGGCAGGGGTCTTGGCAGCTACCTTCGCCGCCGGCTTCTCGGCCTTGGCAGCGACCTTCGGGGCTGCGGCGGCGACAGGCGCCGGAGCGGCCTCGAGGCGGGCCGACTTGGAAAGTGCGGCCTTTGCCTTGCCGGCGGCCGTCTGCGGGCCCTTGGCCTTGGTGGCCTTGGCCGCGGCAATTCGAGTCCGCGCGGCCTTGATGGAGGCAGCGGTGCCGGTGCTCTTGGTGACACGCGTCGCCGTGTGCGTCGTAGTCCCCTCGGCCATGGCGTTCAGCCGCAGCACGAGCCGGGACTTGCGCCGGGCGGCGTTGTTCGGGTGGATTGCCCCGACCTTCGCGGCCTTGTCCAGCGCGCTCATCGCCTCGGCCAGCGCGATGGCGGTAGCGCCCTCGTTGCCGTCGGCCGCGACCTTGATGGCGTTCGCCGTATATGTCTTCGCCGCGCTCTTGCGCGGCTGATTGATGGCCCGCCGGCGCTCTGCCTGGCGGACCCGCTTGATCGCTGACGGCGTGCGGGCGCCGGTCCAGCCTCGTGGCGTCTTGGCCAAAGTTCGAAGACCTCTGTGCTGCAGTAGGAGGGCGACAGGCAACCGAAACTTGGCCGACTGACGCGACGGTTGATGGTATCAGAGTCACGCACAAGCGCGCACGCGCGACTTGAGGCGCGGACCCGGTTCTGTCCTGATGCATATCTTGGCCGATATGGCCGAATCGGGTCTACCGGGGAGCAGCGCCCGGCCGCATAATCGCGTGACTCATCGCCCACTCACCGCCACCCGGAGGGTTCCCGTGAACGTCATCGACGTCGAAGGCATCGGCCCCACGTATGCCGCGCAGCTCGAAGCAGTCGGGGTCAAGACGACCGATGACCTGCTGGAGCAGGGGGCAACTGCCAAGGGTCGCGAGGCACTGGAAGAGAAGTCGGGCATCGGGCACACCCTGATCCTCAAGTGGGTCAACCGCGTAGACCTGTACCGCATCAAGGGTGTCGGATCCGAGTACTCGGACCTTCTCGAAGTCGCCGGCGTGGACACCGTGCCGGAACTGGCCCAGCGCAATCCCGCGAACCTGACCGAGACCCTGGCCGAGGCAAACGCCGCCCGCAATCTCGTGCGCAAGCTTCCGACCGTCGATCAGGTCACCGACTGGGTCAACCAGGCCAAGTCGATGCCGCGGGTCGTGACCTACTAAGCCGAACTCGCGGGCGGCCGTCGCCCCCGCTTTCATAGGGCCCGTCCCCAGCGGCCGTCGTGGCTCCCGGAGTCGGGCCCTTTGGTTTCCCGGCTGGCTCAGTCGCCAGGCGGGGCTATCCGCTCGCGAAGCCCCTGGCCCTGACCCTCTTCGATATCTAGACTGCGCCACATGAGCGTCAAGGCCGACCAAGTTCGGTTGCGCACCACCATCCAGGCCGATCGACGGCGGATTGCTCGCGGGGAACGCCCGCTCTACCGGGCCCTGTGGGTCGTCGGCCCCGACGCGGTGGACGTCACCATCCTCGAGTTGCCGATCATCCATCTCTTCGTTCCCGACGATCGAGAGGTTCTCGACGGTGCGCGATTGCTCGTCGCACGGACCCTGGCCGTGGATCCGCGATCGTTCGACGTCGCGCTTGCCCGGACGCCTCAGAAGCCAGTCGTCCAGGTTCGCAGGCTGATCGGCGGCGGCTAAGCCCGCGCGCCCCCGTCTGAGCCGCCGCCCCCAAAGGGCGACCCGCTAGACTTCCCGTGTGACCGACCGCATCCCCCAATCCCGCCTGCGCAACTTCTCGATCA
>PMIE01000088.1 GCA_003156975.1 Chloroflexota bacterium
CGACCGAAATGCCCGCTGAGGGCCCCGGAATGATAGCGCAGGACCACCCTGAGCGATAGCGAGCCGATCGGCGGCGCTTCGGAGCGCCAGACGCCACGCCTTTGTTCCTTGACTCGTGCCCCGCCGACACCTATAAGGAACGGGCGGATCAGCCGCGAATACGGCGCCATCCCGGCCCAGAAGACGACGTAAGAGTCGAAGGGGAAACGATGGCCGCGACTGTCGATCGTTCCACGTTCCGCCGCGCGTGTGCTTGTCTCACGCTGGCATTGCCCATTCTGCTGACCGGGTGCGCTCAGAACACGGTGGTGTTGGCGACGATCGGCTCGGCACCGACGGCCTCGCCCGGCCTCCAGTCGTCAGCCGATCCGGCGGCCACGGCCTCGATGACCGCCACCGAAACCGTGCTTCCGTCCGACTCGGCCGGCGCCCTTCCGTCGGAGGCGCCGACCGCCGTCGCACCCGCGGTCGGCACGCTCTACGTTCGCAAGTGGTTCGTGAATCCGTCAATCGGACCGTCGGGCTTCTTCTCGACTTCCCTTGTGGTCTCAGGCGGCCGGCTCTACTACGTTCCGGACGCGGCGGGCGAAAGCCCGGCCCTTCTCTTTACCAAGCCTTTGAGTTCAACCATCACAGACGCGGGAGTCGCGACCGTCGCCGCCGAGGCTCAGCGCGATGGCTTGGTCGGCGCAACGCACGACTTCGAATGTCAGCATGCCGCCAACGCCGACAAGCTCACCGGGTCGGGAACGACCTACCTGACGATCACCCTCAACGGCGTACCGCACAATCTCTCCGGAAGTTGCCAGTACGGAGCCGAGGCCGTGATCACGCCGGCCCCGGGCGCAATTCCTCCGGGCTCATACGCCGCCTTCGCAGACTTCGTCGCTCATCTCGGCAACATGACGGGCTGGCTGGGGAGCGATCTCGGCGCTCCGGCACCATGGACGCCCACGCGACTCGCCGTCATCGCGGGGGTTCCGGGCGACTCGGACTGGTGGGGGCCGGCGGTCGACACTCATGACGTCGCCACCTGGCACGTCGGCAAGTTCGCCAGCTACGGGGCCACCAGCAACGCGATTGGCGGCCGCTGCGAGATCCTGTCCGGCGCGGATCTGACGAGCCAGCTGCCGTCGCTGAGCGCGGCCCATGAAGGGACGCTTTTCGCCGACAGCACCGGCGCGAAAAGAGTGCTCGCGGTCCGTGTCGTCATGCCGGACGAGCCGACGACGGGCATCTGCGGCTAGTCAATTTCCACGCGGGATGACCGCCCGCAATGGTTGCAGTTCAGATACATTTCGCAACCTTTCTGGGCCGAAGGCCCATCAGGTCTTGGCCTCCACCCGCTCCGTCCGTTAACTTTCAACCTCGGTTGATGGAGGAGTCCCTCAGCGGCCGACCACGGGGATCTCGGCAAGGCCGCACGCCATTCACATAACGCCGATAGGAGTCGAAGTGACCGCCCGCCAGAATGCCATCAAGGCAATCTCCAACCTGAAGGTTGCCTCAAAAGAAAACTACCTCGACAACGCCGGCGAAGACATCTACGGCGAGTACGTGTTCGGGGAAGCCGCCCAGCGGCAGTTCCTGGCCAAGCCCGTTTTCAAGAAGCTTCGCCGCACCATCGAAGGCCACGAGCCCTTCGATCCGGCCATTGCCGACGCGGTCGCCCAGGGCGTCAAGGAATGGGCGATGGCGCACGGCGCCACCCACTACACCCACTGGTTCGTGCCGATGACCGGCGGCAGCGCCGAGAAGCACGACTCGTTCCTGAGCCCCACCGGCGACGGCGCGACCATCGCCGAGTTCTCCGGCAAGGGCCTGGTCCAGGGCGAGCCGGACGCCAGCTCCTTCCCGTCGGGCGGTATCCGCTCCACCTTCGAGGCCCGCNNGAGGCGCTGGACCACAAGATCCCGATGCTCCGCTCGCAGGAGGCCCTTGGCAAGCAGGCCCTGCGCGTCCTGAAGTGGTTCGGCAACGACACCACCAAGCGCGTCTTCACCAACATCGGCCCCGAGCAGGAGTACTTCCTGGTCGACCGCCGGCTGGCCGAGCAGCGCCCGGACCTCATCCTCACCGGCCGGACGCTCTTCGGCGCCCCGTCGCCCAAGGGCCAGGAACTCGAAGACCAGTACTTCGGCTCCATTCGCGAGCGAATCCTGGCGTTCATGATGGATCTGGACCGCGAGCTCTGGCGCCTGGGCATCCCGTCCAAGACCCGCCACAACGAAGTGGCTCCGGCCCAGTTCGAAATGGCTCCGGTTTACGAAGCCACCTCCGTCGGCTCCGACCACAACATGATCGTCATGAGCACGATGAAGAAGATCGCCGCTCAGCACGACCTCATGTTCCTGGTCCACGAGAAGCCGTTCGTCGGCATCAACGGATCGGGCAAGCACAACAACTGGTCGATGGGCACGGACGACGGCGAGAACCTCCTCGAGCCCGGCAGCAACCCACATGACAACGCCCAGTTCCTGGCCTTCCTGACCGCGATCATCCGGGCAGTCAACGTCCACGCCGACCTGCTTCGCGCAGGCATCGCCGACGCGGGCAACGACCATCGCCTCGGCGCCAACGAAGCACCGCCCGCAATCGTCTCGATCTTCCTGGGCTCTCAGCTCGAGGACGTCGTCGAGCAGCTCGGCAAGGGTGCCGCCTCCACCTCCAAGGCCGGTGGATCGATGGAGCTGGGCGTGACCACCCTCCCGGTTCTCCCCCGCGACGCCACGGACCGCAACCGGACATCGCCGTTCGCCTTCACCGGCAACAAGTTCGAGTTCCGGGCAGTCGGCTCGTCGGCCCCGATCTACTGGCCGCAGACCGTGCTCAATACGGCCGTTGCCGACTCTCTCGAGCAGCTCGCGGACGAGCTCGACAAGATCAAGCCGAACGATTTCGCCGGCCTGACCAAGATCATCTCCGCGATCATCAAGGACAACAAGCAGGTCCTCTTCGAGGGCAACAACTACTCCGACGAATGGCACGCCGAGGCTGCGAAGCGCGGGCTGCCGAACAACCGGAGCACTGTCGACGCCCTCCCGGCCCTCGCAACCGCGAAGGCCAAGAAGGTCTTCTCCCACTTCGGCGTCCTCTCCGAGCGTGAGCTTGCGGCACGCGTCGAAATCAACTGGGAGCGCTACGTCAAGGTCTCCAACATCGAGGCCAATTGCGCCCTGGACATGGCCAAGACCATGATCCTTCCCGCCGCGGTGAAGTACCTGGTGGAGTTGGAGGCGGCCGGCGCCTCCAAGGCCGTGACTCACGTCAAGACGACGGTCGCCGGTCTGGCCGATCAGCTGGTCGACGCGATCCACGCTCTGGAGCACGCTCAGCACGCCGCCCACGAGGCGGGTTCCGTGCACGCGGAAGCCAAGGCGTTCCACGAGGATGTCATCCCGGCTCAGAACGCGGTTCGTGCCGCAGCCGACGAGCTCGAGACCATCGTGTCCGACGATCTTTGGCCGCTGCCGAAGTACCGCGAGCTTCTCTTCCAGTACTAGGAGCTAAATGTGCTCAGGTGAGCACGGTCTCAGAAGCCTCTCCTGCCGCCGGGCCGGAGAGGCTTCTTCGTTGTGGAGTGGCCGGCTCCGCCCCGGCGCCGTCACGGCCCCGCGCCGCTACTTCGCCGCGCCGACCGCCCGCGCCGCGTTCAGGCCCAGCTCGAAGTCCTCGCGCAGATCCTCGACGTCCTCCAGCCCCACCGAGCATCGCAGCAGCCCGGGGGCGATGCCGGTCGCGGCGAGCGCAACCTCGTCCAGCTGCCGATGGGTGGTTGAGGGCGGATGCGTTGTGATCGTCCGCACCGCGCCGAGCGAGGCGGTCCGCTCCGCGATGCGCATTGCGTCCAGGAATGCGCGGCCGGCCTCACGCCCGCCGCTCAGCTCGAAGGCGAGCATGCCGCCGAAAACGTCCAGTTGCCGGCGGGCCACTTCATGTCCCGGGTCGTCCGGTAGCCCCGGGTAGTAGACCCGCTCGACGCCATCCTGACCGGTCAGCCACGCCGCCAGATCCAGGGCGGTCTCGCTGTGGCGCTCCATCCGCAGCGCGAGGGTGGGCAGGCCTCGCAGAACGAGGAAGGCGGCGAGTGGCGCAAGGGCCCCGCCCACGTCCACCAGGATCGGGCGCAGAGCGTCGATCCGCTGGTGGCTCCCGACCACGACCCCCGCCAGAACGTCGGCGTGGCCGGAAAGGTATTTCGTGGCCGAGTGCATGACCAGGTCCGCGCCCCACTCGATTGGCCGGCACGCATACGGCGACGCAAACGTGTTGTCGACCAGGAGCAGCGCCCCTCGGGCATGGGCGATCCCGGCCAGCGCGCCGATGTCGGAGACGACAATCGTTGGGTTCGAGACCGTCTCGACATACAGCACCGGCGCCCCGGTCCGGGCCAGGGCCGCATCGACAGCGGCAAGATCCGTCGGGTCCACGAACACGGTCGAGATGCCGAGCCCCGCCAGAACCCGGGCCAGGAGATCGCGCGTGGTGCCGTACAGCGCCTGGGTTGCCACGACCGTCTGCCCGGCGTGGACGTTGGACACGATCGCGGCGTGGATGGCGGCCATGCCGGTTGCGAAACTCAGACCCGATTCGGCGCCCTCCAGGTCCGCGATCGCGGCCGCCAGCGCGGCGGTCGTTGGATTGTCGATGCGACTGTAGGCATATCCGGACCGGGCGCCGGTGAGGACCTCACCGAGCTCGGCGGCGTCGTCCGCGGAGAAGGCGGCCGCCTGGTAGATCGGGACTGCCGACGGAGTCTGGGCGACCTCGGGTGAGTGAGTAGCGGCCAGGATCGCACGGGTCGAGAAGCGTGCCATCGGCAGATGCTACTTGATGCCGCAGCGGGGCGCGGCGGGTGGGACTCGAGTTTCTAGTGTCGCCGGTGCTCGTCTTGCCGTTGGTCGTCCTGGCGGTCGCCCCACCGATCGCCCCATCGGTCGGGCCATCGGCTGCCTCGCCGCTCGCCTCGCCCCTCGCCCTGCCGGTCGTCGAGCTGGCGCGGCAGCGGTCTGAAGCCGGGGACGATGACCTCTTTCCGGCGTGAGACAGACGCTGCCTGGGCCAGGTCGCCGGGTTCCGCATAGCCGACGACTCGGTTCTTGCCGAGGCTCTTCGACGAGTACATGGCCTCATCCGCCGCGATCATCAGCTCATCCGCGGTCTGGCCGTCTTCGGGGAAGCAGACGACGCCGATGGATATGGACGTGGCGATTCCGAGGATGCTCGGCTCAACGACCAGTTCGCTGACCATCTGACGGATCTTGTCGGCCACCACGTACGCGCCGGTCGAGTCTGTCTCGGGCAGCAGCGCCACGAATTCGTCGCCACCGTAGCGGGCGGCGACATCGATCCTGCGCAGACCTCCACGGATCAACTGCGCGACGCCGCGGATGACCACGTCGCCCTGGTAGTGGCCATAGCGGTCGTTGATGGATTTGAGCCCGTCCAGGTCCATCAACAGCAGGCAGAAGCCTCGTCGGAACCGCCGACTTCGCTGGATTTCATGCTCAACGGCGTTGAAGAAGTAGCCGCGGTTGAACAGGTCCGTCAGCGAATCGACGGTCGAAAGACGGATGGCCGCCTCCCTGGTTCTGCGCTGAACTCGAGCGACGATCGTGCCCAGGTAGGCCAACAGGCAAAGGGCGAGGAGGCTGATCGCAATGCGATCTATCACATCGCGAATGACGGCCGAGTCCATCGGCCCGGCGACGGCAACGACGGCATGTGCCACCGCAGTCTCGATGCCGAGGATGAGCGTCACCCGAGGGGTGGCGACGAGCGCCGCGCCGCCGACCAGCAGCGCAAACAGGAAGAAGAAGGGGCTCGACGAGTAGCCGGTTAGCAGGTCCAGCAACGTCAAGAAGACGATCGCGCCGCTTCCTTCGATCACTACGCGTGCCGTTCTCAGCTTTGTCGGCGACATCAGTTCGTGGACGACCAGGACGAAGGCACCGGTCAGGATCAGCGCGGCGGTGGTCTCTGGTCGGGTCGGCTGCCAGAGCTGGCCGATCAGGGCGACCGCCAGAGAGATCAAGATGAACGACCAGGCCAGGATCCGGACCACTCTGTTGTACGCGTTCACGGCAAAGCTGCCGCGAAGCACTTCCTCCAGCCCGTCCAGCCCGTCGGCGGCGAGGCGCGAGCCGTCGGCGGCGGGGAGCGGGCCGCCTCGCGCGAGCTGGTCCGCCCGCTCCGATGGGTTGGGGTTGCGGGCAAGCACTCGATCGGTTGGCTGGAACTTGAGGAAGTCGAGCGGGTCACGACTTGCCGCTGCTCCGCCACCGGCATTCGGAACGCGGCTATTGCGCCGCCCTCTGCCCAGCAGGGAGATCGACAACCATCCGGCCACGGCAACGACGATGCCGGTGTCCGCTGTGAGGACTACAACGAGAGGTTCCATAGCAAACATGGCCCCGGCATGAGCTCGACTCGCGTGTCAGCGCTGCTACCCAGGGACATGTTATTACCACGCGGCGGTCCGGAGATAGCAATGTTCTGCGTTGTTGTTCGGACGCGCCGATCCGCCCTCCTCTCCAGCGTGCTGTGGGGTGGTTTGCGGCCGATTGGTGTACTTGCCGCCACGAGGCCCTGCGTGATGCCGTATGGCGCGAGCGGCAGCCGGAGAAGGAGAGGGGCGCTAGCATCTGTCGATGGCGAACACCACCCCCGATCGCGATCGAATAGCGATGCTCTCTGGCGCCCTGGACCGGGCGTACGGCCCGGCGGCTGTTTCGGCGCCCGTGGAGATCGTGCGGGCTCCCGGCTGGGTGAACCTGATCGGCGATCATCTCGACTACAACGAAGGGTTCATGCTGCCGGTCGCCATCGAGATGGACACCTGGATTGCATTCCGCCGGCGTCGGGATGGCCGCGTCCGGGTCGTTTCGCGCCACTCACCCGAGGCCGGCTCGTTCCAGATTGACGGGGTCGAACCCGCCCGCGATGGCGGCGCTGGTCGCTGGAGCGACTACGTTGCCGGCATGGCATGGTCGCTGCGCAAAGCGGCGATCCCCATATACGGCTTTGACGGCGTTGTGGATACCACGATCCCGCTCGGGTCCGGCCTTTCCGCGTCGGCGGCCCTGGAACTGGCCTCGGCTCTGGCTCTGCTGGACGGCAGCCGTGTCATGGCGCCGCCTTCGCTGGCGGCCCTGGCCCAGCGCGCGGAGCGCGAATTCGTCGGTCTCGACTGCGGGATCGTGGACCAGCTTGCGAGCGCCGCCGGTCGCGAAGGCAAGGCGATGCTGCTCGATTGCCGGTCGCTCGATACACGCCAGGTCGCGCTGCCGTTCGGAGTTCGAGTCGTGATCTGCGACACGGGAGAGAAGCCCGAACGGCGCGCCTCGGCACACAACGCGCGCCGCGCCGAGTGCGCCAGGGCCGTGGCTCTCCTGGCCGAGCGCATGCCCGGCCTATGCTCGTTGCGCGATCTGGACGCGGGCTCGCTGCGGCGCTACCGCGCCATCCTTCCGGAGAACGTGGCTGCTCGAGCCGAACACGTGGTATCCGAGAACGGGCGAGTCCTGGCCGCGGCCACGGCCCTCGAAGCGGGCGACTTGGACGAGCTGAGCCGCATCTTCGCCCAGTCGCATGCGTCGTCGCGGGACCTCTATGCGATCAGCTCTCCGGCGCTCGACACCATGGTCGAGATAGCGCGATCCATTCCCGGTGTCGTCGCGGCGCGCATGACCGGCCTCGGCTTTGGCGGCTGCACGGTGAACCTGGTTCTGGCGGATGCGGTGCCGGCGCTCAAAGTGGCGGTCGGCCGCGAGTACGACCGCCGGACCGGGCTGCGGGGCCGCGTCTACCCGGTGGCGATCGTCGACGGAGCGGGGCCGATCGCGACCGATTGACCCGGTCAGCCGTCAGAGCGGTCGGTTGGCTCCGGCCAATCGCCCAGGCAGGAACGTCACGGCGGCGTCGGGCGCGCGATTCCGTGGCACGGCTTCGCCAGGTGGGGGATCGGCCGGGTCATCCCAACGACGGAGTCTTCTGGGAACGGCTTTCTCATCATTTGCCATACGTTTGGGTATTGTGGACCGACCGGGACGGGCGTACGGTGATCTGGTCTCATCCGCGCCCGGGTTCTCTGGAGGCAAGATGCAGGCGGCGATGGCGGCCACAGGTTCGCGACTTATTCGCGGTGAGGGCGGGGCACTCCCGTTCACGGCCGTTCCGACTCGCACGGCATTCAACCTCGAATGGAGACCTCGCGCCGGAAACCTCAGCGGTGACACTCGCGCCGGCAAATCCGCGCGGTAGGGGTTGTCGCCCCTGCCGCAATGGAAGACGCCGGGACCGGCGCCTTGTGCGCCGGTCTTGTGCTATCTGGGGGTCGCCGACCGCTCGGTGGCCGCAAGCTTGTTGGCCCGGGCAATCCCGCCGAGGTATGCCGCCGACGGCTTGGGGGAGCGGACCTGCGTCGTGCGGTCCACGGCGATGAGGCCGAACTGCATTGCATAGCCGCTGGCCCACTCGAAGTTGTCGAATGCGCTCCAGTGGATATAGCCGCGCAGTGGTATGCCGTCGCCGATCACGGCGCGCAGGGCCTTGAGGCCGACGTCGATGAACTCGCAGCGCTCCTCGTCGTTGGCCGTCGCGACGCCGTGCTCCGTGACCACGATCGGCTTGCCGGGCAGAACCTCCGCGACTCTGCGAACCGTTGCGGCGACGGCTTCCGGCCGGTACTCGTAGCCCATCTGAGTGCGGCGAATTCCTTTCCGAGGGTCCACCGTGGGATCCTTCGCTCGGCCGCCGATCGTCGTGGACACCACCAGGTTCTCGATTGGCGGCACCGCGAGAGCCGCCCTGGTCAGCCAGGCGAGTGGTCGTGGCAGATCCAGTCGGGTGCGGCTGTAGGTCTGGACGCCGACGAAGTCGTCCTCTTTCGAAGCTTCGAGGAAGACGTCTTCTCCCATTCGGCGCGCATACTCCATCGCCGGTCGACCGCCCGCGTTTGATTCCCATTCCTGCATCGAATGGGTCTGGCCGACATGGGCGCTCGGCCTGAGTTCCTTGACGGCCGCCAGAGCGCGGCGATGTCCCTCGATCAGCCCGCGCGTCGCGCGTCGCCAGTTGGCCAGCCCGTGTGTTCCCGGGGGGAAACCGAGGGCGCCGAGATAGCCGCCGAAAGCCACGACACCGGGCTCGTTGATCGTGCAGTACCAATCGACAGTGTCGCCGAGTGCCTCGACGACGCGCCGCACGTAGCGCTCGAAGAGCACGGGCGTGGCATCTGACAGCCAGCCGCCCTTTGCGGCCACCCACGCCGGCAGCGTGAAGTGGTTCAGCGTGACCATCGGGATCAGATTGCTGCCGCGGACCGCGGCGACCATGGCTCGGTAGTGGTCCAGTTGGGCGGCGTCGAAGGTGCCTTCACTCGGCTCGATGCGGGCCCACTCCACCGAGAAGCGGTACGTGTTGAAGCCGAGGCCGGCGAGCAGGGCGATGTCGCCGGGGTAGCGGTTGTAGTGGTCGATTGCAGTGCCACTGGGCTCCTTGCAGGGAGTGCCGGATCGCAACTCCCACTCCCACCAGTCGCTGTTCGAATTGCCGCCCTCCACCTGATGCGCGGCGGTGGCAGTTCCCCAGAGAAACCCGGTCGGAAAGGCGAGATCGCTCATGCGTCGAGGATAGCGTTCCAGTGTTGGCGCCGCCGTCCCAGGGCCGGGGCTGCCGGCGAGACGCGCGGCGATTGCTCGACGCTGTGGCTCTCGCCGCGCCGGCCGACGAGTACTGGGGCGCGCGCGCCTTATCTTGCCGAACTTGCGTCACGTGAAAGTTGGTGAGGCGGAGAGCTTCGGCTGGACCGCCCAGTAGCTTGTGCGAGCGGAGTTCACGCTTGGCCGGACTCTGTGCGGCTCGCCGGAAGGCGGTCTGGGCATTCATGGGCGACGCAGACCCAACCTGACTTTCATGCCAGGCAAGTTTGACCGATTGCTTGCCGTGCCAGGCCTGCGGGGCCTGCCGAACGTGGCTGCGCCCGCCCGATCATGGCCGTCAAGTGGGCGATCGCCTGGACCTCGTACCTGCCTCGATCCAAGTAGCAGGCGCCGGACCGCGGCGAACCGCGGCGGACGCGCCGCGGCTAAGCAAGGGTAAGAGGGAATGGTCGGGGTGGCGGGACTCGAACCCACGATCTCGTGCTCCCAAAGCACGCGCCTTACCAACTAGGCCACACCCCGAGTGGAGTGAATGATACGCGGCGGCTGCCGGGGCCGTGGACGGACCCTCAATCGCCGCCGGATGGAGTCGGCCCGTCGCTTGGTGGAGCGCCCCCGCATCCCATTGCCTGGTACTCGGTCTTCAATGCCGCCGGATCGCCGCGCTCTGCGCCGTCGACGACCTGCCGGTGCAAGTCCCGGATTCCCTGGTCCGTCAACCGCGGGTCGGTGAATGTGACCCAGTTCCTTGTCTTCTCGAGGCCCGCGAGAGCGGTGGTTGTCTGTGCCGCGTCGCCGCGGTTATGCCCGTCCAGCCAGTAGCCTTCCCACATGCAAGCCGCGGCCATCTCGACCATCTGGCGGCCATACGGGTTGGAGTACATCACTCCGATGGTTGCACCGGGGTTATCGGGATCCGGGATCTCTTGCGCCGCATGCATCGGTGGCCAGGTTGCCCCAGGCGGAATCGGCGTGACGGCCCTGGCGTCTGCCATTTCGTTGTCCACTTGAGTGGCGTCTTCGTCGGTTCCGTAGAAGTCTCTGGCGACGACGCATCCGACGACGATTAGCAACGCCGCGGCCAGCAGCAGGCCGGTCCGTGTCCGACCGTGAGGCATGGCGAGGCGCGCACGCCGCGGCGCAAGGGAGGGCCGGGCCGCGAACTCCGCGATGCGACCGTCGAGCTTTCGGGCTGTCTCGAGCGACATCGGCTCGGACAGCGCGTCCGCAACCAGCCGATCGAACGGGGTATCAGCGTTCATTTTCGTACGCCTCCTTCAGCCGCGCCAAAGCCCGACTGAGCATCTTCTGCGTCGCTTCCTCGCTCCGGCCGATGACCTCGCCGATCTCGCGGGCCGTCATCCCGGCCGCGTAGCGCAGTGCGATCGCATCCCTCTCCGGGGCTCGCAATTGGGCGACGAGTCGGCGGACACGTCGCCGCTCGTCGGCGGCAACGGCCACGTCTTCAGCGGAGGCGACCGGGGCAAATGCGGCCTCGGGCGTCGGGCCTCGGACAAGTCGCCGCTGCTTTCGGCCGTGATCGATCGCGGCGTTTCGAGCGATACGAAGCAGCCACGCTCTCATGCCGCCCCCAGACGGCCGATATAGCCCAATGGCGTTGAGCGCGCGTTCGAACGTCGTCGCCGTCAGATCGAACGCTTCATCCTCGTCCGAGGTCCGGGCGCGCAGGTATAGATAGACGGCATCCCTGTGGCCGGCGTAGACATCGCCGAATGCTGCGGGGTCCAGTGCTTCCGCCGGGTCGGCGTCGTCGAAATTGGTCCGGGCGGCTGCGGTCGGTTGTGTCGGCACTGCCAACTCGTTCATCGGCATCCCTCTGCGTTTGATCCTATAACGGATCAAGGAGGCCGAAGCGGACATGTGGAATAGGGGCAGTCTCCGAAGCGGCGTCCGGAACCTCGAGCCGGTGCGGACTCTCGAACAACAATCAGTTGGGCCTAGACGCGTCCCAGCATGGTCATCGCCAGCGACTTCTCACCGTCCATGAGTTTGGCGTCCGATGCGCCCTTGAGGAGCACGGAGGACGTGAACGTGTTCGATCCCTTCTTGAAGTTGAGCACCACATGGCCGGCGCCCATGCTCACGTAGTACGCGGCGTCGCCGATGCCGGAGACCGGCGTGATGGTCAGGCCGGGGATCGACTTCTTGTTTGGGTCGAAGCTGGAGCCGGTGGTGATGGAGATCTCGATGCTGTCGAGCGAAAGCCCGGAGGTAGTGAAGAGGCAGCTGCTGGCTCCCGGCTCCGGCGGGGCACCCGGATCGACGGGCTTGCCCAGGACCCCAGCGGCTTCGGCGTCTGTGACCAGCGAGCAGGCGTCCAGATTCGTCGGGCCGCCGGTCGTCGCGTTGCTCGTGTCGGCAGGCGCGGCCTGAGTGGCGGCGGCCGGAACCTCGCTGGCGGGTCCTCCGGTGGCCTGAGGTCCGCCGGTCCCGGACGATCCGCTGCATGCTGCCACGAGCCCCGCCACGAGGGCAATGGCGATGAGTGTCTTGCGCATGGTTGAAGGCTCCTCGGGCCCACGCGATGGCGTCGTGGTTTCGCAGTCTGCGGTGGACCGTCCGTGGCGCGAAGGTCAGGGGCAATCCGGAACCGGACGACGACCCGCTGTAGCTCGTTTCCAAACCATAGGTCCGGGCCCCGAACGGGCTCCCGCACCGCCCGGTCTGTTGCGCCTTGTGGGTTGCCGCGAGTCGCCAGACGGCACTCCGATCCGCACCGCGGCCCACTCTGCGGGACTCGATCCGGCCTTGCGGCTCGTCTTCAGGGCGCCTTCAGAGGGATTGGCATAGGATTAGGAATGGAAGCGGCTCTATCCGACGATTGCCCAATCGGCCGGATTGACGCTGGAGGCGGGGACCATTGCGTGGAAGCGCCGGGTTGCTTCAGTTCGCCCAACTCCGTGACGCAGAAGGGTTTCGATTGCCGGACATAGCCCAGAGGTTCCACACGACTCGACTCTTTACTCGGCCGCGAGGGTGGCGCGCTCGCCCGATCGCCCGCGCGCTGGCGGCATTCCTGGTCGCCGCGGCGACGCTCGTTATCAGCTCCCAGAACGAACACGCGCCTTACGACATCGTCGCCGGAGAGGCAGCCCGTGCGGTTGCCGGTCTCGTCCCGTTGCTCGCGGCAGCCCTGGCAGTGGCCTGCATTCTGCGACCCAAGGTTGGGCTGATCGCGATGCTGCTCCTCATCCCGATTCTTGATGTTGCCCAGGTCTCGTGGACCTTCGGCCCGATACAAGTGATCGACCAGACTGGGTGCGTCCTGGCCCTGGCAGTCGGCCTGGTCTTGCGCGACCGCCCTCTCAGGTCCGATGCCGCACCCTCGAGCACGGAGGCCCCGGCCCACGCGGCGCCAACCACGTCATCCCGGGCCAATTTCGGCGCGCGCATTTCTTCGCGCATTTCGCTCACGACCGTCACCACGGCCGCCGTGATCGGCATGCTGTCGCTGGCGGTCCTGTCAACCGTTCGATCGCCCGATGTCACGGCCAGTGCCACCGTGCTCCTCCACGGCATCCTGGAGCCGGCCTTCATCGCGGCGACGCTGCTGCTGCTGCGCCCCACGCGGCGCGACCTGATGCTCGTGCTCACGGCTCTCGCCATCTCGGTGGCTATCGGCAGCCTGCTGAACATGGTTCAGATGATCCCGGCGATGAAGACGCTGGCCGGGCTGCAGATCAACCGTCTCCTCTTCTCTCGAATTACGTACTTCAATATCGGTCTCTACGGCGAGATGCTGGCGATGACGACGCCCATTCTCCTGGCTCTGCTCCTGGCCCACTGGAACGGATATCTCCACCTCCATCGAGCGGTGGTCGCGGTGCTGGTGGTGGCGGTCCCGATAGATCTGGCGAGCCTCTTCCTCACGTTCACCAAGAGCGCCTATCTCGGTGCGATCGGCGGTTGCCTGGTGCTACTGCTTCTCTTCGTCCACAGCTGGCAGAGACGCGTGTCAATCTCCCTGGCCGTGGTATTGCTTTCTGCCGTGGTCATCCCGTGGCCGGCTCTGGTGCTGCAGGTTGCTCCGCCCCTGAATGAGGCCTATCGGAGCGCGATGGTGCCGATCATCGGTGAGAACCGCTTCGATTCCTGGAACCCTTCCACGGGGGCAGGCAAGGGCTCGATCGTGGAACGCTTCTATGCGACACGCGCCGGCCTTGAGATGGCCATCGATCACCCATTCCTCGGCGTGAGCCTGGACCAGTTCGGGATCGAGTACGCGGACCACTACAAGCCCCCTCAGGCCACGCTGGAGCTCGACTGGGCCCACTCGATGCTTCCGGAGGTCGCGGCCGAGCTCGGGTTCCCGGCGCTCATCCTGGACCTGATCATCTACGGCGCGGCGATACTGGCTCTCTGGCGGGTCTACCGCGCGCCACCGGATCCACTCGCCAGGCTGATGGCCGCCGCCTTGCTGGCGATGATGGTCTCGTGGCAGATGGTGGGTACCGCCTTTGCCGGTGACATGTACCGGCCGTGGCGAAACATGGCCTCGGACTACGTGACGATGATGGTCCTGGTGGCAGTGGCCTTCACGCTCTACCGGCTCAGCCGCGGAGGCCAGAGCCGAGAGGCGCCGGTGCCGGCCCGCCCCTAGCCTCTCTCCGAGCTCGCCGTTAGCACGCGGCCCCAGCCGGCCGGGACCACCGTGGTCAGCAGCCCGCCCGCGGCCCCTACCGTGCCGCCGTTGAGGAGGTCCCGCCACTCGCCGTCACGGGGAGCCGGCACTGCCACCTCTATCGGTGCGTCCGCAGAGTTGAGAATGACCACGACCGCCTCACCGTCCAGTTCCCTGGCGAAGGCGAACTGCTCGCTGGCGACGTGGAGTTGTCGATACGTCCCGCGCCGCAGAGCCGCCGAGCCGGTCCGGATGCCGGCGAGCTTCGCGATGGCGTCGGCAAGCGCGGGTTCGGCCCCGAGCCCTGGACCCGCCGCAAGGTCGATCGCCGGCCGAACCGGGCTGTCGTCGCCGTGCTTGCGCCTGCCCATCAGCCCCCATTCGGAGCCGTAGTAGATCGACGGCACGCCGGGCATCGTGAAGAGCATCAGATAGAGCGGGTAGAGGAGTCGGGTTTCGCCCAGGTGGCTGGCGACGCGGTCCTGGTCGTGGTTGTCCACGAAGTTGAAGAGCGGCAGCCCGGCATACACGCCGGCGGGCCCGAACTGGCGGTTCAGGGCATAGGCGATCTCAAAGTAGTTCCGATCCACCAGGCTCGAGTACAGGCCCTTGTACGCCTCGTAGTTGGTGGTCGAATCGAGCGTCTGCGGATTCGCCCAGCGGCGGTAGTCGCCGTGAACGACCTCGCCGAAGAGCCAGAAGTCGGGCTTGAGGCGGCGGCACAAAGCGGCGAGTTCGCGCTGGAAGTCGAGATCCACGACGTCGGCAGCATCGAGGCGCAGGCCGTCGATGTCGAAGTCGCGGATCCAGCTCTCGACCGCTCCGAAGAGGTGCTCTCGAACGGCCGGGTTGGCCAGGTTGAGCTTCACCAGGTCGAAGTGGCCGTGCCAGCCTTCGTACGTGAAGGGGTCGCCGTTGGGACTGCGGCCGTCGAAGCGGAGACCCGCGAACCAATCGCGATACGCCGAACCCTGGCCGTTGGCCTGCACGTCGCGGAATGCCCAGAAGTCGCGGCCCACGTGGTTGAAGACGCCGTCCAACACGACCCGGATTCCGGCCGCGTGGCTTGTGGCAACGAAGCGTTTGAGAGTCTCGTCTGTGCCGAGCCGGCGATCCAGGTGCCAGAAGTCGGCCGTGTCGTAGCCGTGCGCCGTCGACTCGAAGACCGGTCCCAGGTACAGGGCGTTGCAGCCGAGCCCGCGGATATGGCCGAGCCAGCCCGTCAACTGCTCGAGCCGCTCGACGGGCGGCGCGGCGAAGTCGTTCCGGGCCGGGGCCCCGCACAGCCCGAGCGGGTAGACGTGATAGAAGATCGAGTCGAAAGCCCAATCAGCCAATGCAGAGACTCCTGTTCAGCGTCGATGCCGGAGACGTTCCGGAGCGGCCCGTGTACCGCCCGGTATAGCCAGCGGACAGAAAGAGAGACTCGGCCTCACGAGTAGATGCCGTGCTGGAATTGCTTGACCGCCTGGTAGACGAGTTTGTCGTCGAGGCTCGCATACCCGTTGAGCCAGAGGCCGATGTACGTATTGATCATCCCCAGGAACGTTGCGGCGTATGCCTTGTGCCGGCCGCGCATGTTGCCGTGGTCGTTTGCGGCCGCCTCGAAGAGCCGCTCCAGCGCGGCGTGCTGGCCGAGGTTGCGCGACAGGACGGCGGCGTGCTCGTCACTCTTCGGCGGCGCGAACCAGAAGCCCAGCTGCATGCGATAGAAGGCGCCCTCCTTCCTGGCGAAGTCGAAATAGGCCCGGACGACCGCTTCCAGGGTCAGGACCAGATCCCCGCGATACTCGGTGGCGACCGCCAGAGAGTCGCGCAATGCCGCCGATCGCTCGTCGATCAGCGCGTCGAGCAGGCCCCGTTTGCTGCCGAAGTAGTGATACAGGGTGGGCTTGGTAATCCCGGCCAGATCCACTATCTCCTGCACGCCGACGGCGTCGTAGCCCCGCTCGCTCCACAACTCGAGGGCTCGCACCAGGATCGTCGACCGGTTGTCCATGGCGCTAGTATACCGGCCGGTATACTCCGGCGCAAGTCCCGCGTCGATAGACGTCCGGCGTCCGGCGTCCGGCCGATGCCGTTCCGGCGTTCGGCGTCCGGCGTCCGGCGTCCGGCCGATGCCGTTCCGGTGTTGGCCGCCGGTCAGAACCCCAGGTCGACCAGGATTCCGTGCATCCGCCGAGCTGCCTTGCCGCGGTGCGAGATTCGGTTCTTCGCGTCGGCCGTCCACTCGCCGAGGGTCCGGGCGCCGGGCTTCTCCACGGCCGGTTCGAAGATGGGGTCGTAGCCGAAGCCGCCGTCGCCTTTGGGCGCCACCGCAATCCGGCCCGCCAGTGTGCCGCGAGCCAGCCTGATCCGAAGCCCGCCGTTTGGCCCGCGGAGCTCCGGCAGCGCGAGAGCCAGAACGCAGCGGTATCGCGCCCCTCGCCGCGCAGCCTCGAGACCCACCAGGGCGCCGAGCAGCTTGACGTTGTTCTCCTCGTCCGTGGCGTTCTCGCCGGCATAGCGCCGGGTTCGTACGCCGGGGCCGCCGCCGAGGGCGTCGACCTCCAGGCCGGAGTCATCCGCCAGAGTGGGGAGGCCGGACAGCGAAGCGAAGAATCGGGCCTTCTTGGCCGCGTTCGCCTCGAAGGTCTCGCCGTCTTCGACCACTTCGGCGTCGATGCCGACATCGTCGAGGTCGATCAGCTCGGCCCGGAGACCCAGGAGTTCGCGCAGTTCGCGCAGCTTGTGGGTCGAGCGAGTCGCGACCAGGATGTGCGACCGATCGCGTGGCGGCGACTTGGGTCGGATCGTCGTCACGTTGCGGGCCGCCGTGCTAGCGCTTGACCGAGGCGATCGCCTCGGCCTGCGCTGCGAAGAGCTTCTCGAGGCCGCCCGAGGCCAGGTCGAGCATGCGGTCGACGTCCGCGCGTTCGAACGGTTTGCCCTCGGCAGTGCCCTGCAGTTCGACATACCGGCCGGCATCGGTCGAGACCACGTTGAAGTCCACCTCGGCCTTGGAATCTTCCGAGTAGTCCAGGTCCAGGTAGGTCACGCCGTTGACGATGCCGACGCTGATCGCGGCAACGCGCCCGATCAGGCAGCGCTCCATGCCGTAGGTCCGCATCGCCGCCGCCATCGCCACCCATCCGCCCGTGACGGAGGCGGTGCGTGTCCCGCCGTCGGCGTTGAGCACGTCGCAGTCGACGGTGATGGTCCGCTCGCCGAGCTTGCCCAGGTCCACCACGCCCCGCAGCGAACGACCGACCAGCCGCTGGATCTCCTGGGTTCGTCCGCCGAGCTTGCCCTTTGCGGCTTCGCGGACGCTGCGCTCGCTGGTCGCTCGCGGCAGCATGCTGTACTCGGCCGTGACCCAGCCCGTGCCCTTGCCGCGGAGGTGGGGCGGCGTCTTGTCCTCGATCGTGGCGGCGCACAGGACTTCGGTGCCGCCGACCTTGATCAGGCACGACCCCTCGGCCCATTTCTGAACGCCGAGCGTGAGTGTCACCGGCCGCAGGTCGCCGGGCAGGCGGCCGTCGGCGCGCTGGATCGACTGAGCCCCGATGGTCATTGTGCTGTCTCCTCGGCCGACGATTGGCGCGCCGCCGTCTGGCGGTTGGCGGCCTCGGCTCGCACTTCGGCCTTCGCAGCATCCCACAGTTCGTCGAGTTGGGCGAGCGAGAGGTCTCGCATCTGGACCTTGCGCTCGCGAGCCATTCGCTCGACGCGCCCGAATCGGTCCCGGAACTTCGCCGCTGCGGCGCGCAGGGCGCCTTCGGCTTCGACGCCGTGGTGTCGAGCCAGGTTGGTCACGACCAACAGCAGATCGCCGAGTTCTTCGCGCTTCTCATCGGCCGTGGTGGCCGCCGCGAGCTCGGCCAGCTCCTCCTGAACCTTGTCCAGGACACCGACGATCTCCGGCCAGTCGTAGCCGACGTGGGCCGCCCGTTCCTGCATCTCCTGGGCCGCGGCGAGCGCCGGCATGGATGTCGAGATGCCGTCGAGGGCGCCGCGCACTTCCGCAGCGGTTTCGCCGTCGGCTGCGGCCTTGTCCTCGCGTTCGACCCGCTTGATCTGCTCCCACTGGCGATTGACGTCCGTCGCCGTCTCGACCTGGGCGTCCCCAAAGACGTGCGGGTGGCGGCGAACGATCTTGCGGCTGATCATCTCCTCGACGTCGGTCATGTCGAAGACACCGGCTTCGGCGGCGAGCTGGGCATGCAGAACGATCTGCAGGTATAGGTCTCCCAGCTCGCCCGCCAGATCGAGCGTCGGCCCGCCGTCCAACGCGTCGTAGACCTCGTAGGTCTCCTCGAGCAGATGCTTCTTGAGGGAAGCGTGGGTTTGCTCGCGATCCCACGGGCAGCCGTCCGGCTGGCGCAGTCGCTGCGAAATCCAGGGCAGCGCCCAGGGGCTTGCCAGGGCTCGCTCCGGAGCAAGAGGCGCAAGGTACAGCGGCCCGGTCAGCGTCGCCTCGCCCAGATCGCCGATGGTCGTGGTTTCCGCAATGCCGATGCGGCCGACCACGTGTTCGGCGGGGTAGAGGCGTCTCAACAGGGCCACGGCGCCCCTGTCCGCCGGTGCGTGCCGACCCGGCAGGGAAGTCGCAACGGCCTCAACGACTTCGCCGGCCCGAAGGAGCGCCAGTGGCACCAGGAGCAGCGGCCGCGAAGGTTCGACCGGCGTGCCGGTCAGCCGTTCGGGTGCTGCTATCTGAAGCCCGACCGCTGGGTCCAGGCCCCAGCGGATCCTGGCCTCGGCGATGAATGCGTCGAGCACCGTCCTGCGCGGCTACTGAGCGGGCGAAGGAGAGGCCAGGGCCGACACCGCCGCCGCGTCCTTCCAGACGAGTGCGTTTGCTTGAAGCTCGTCGAGCCAGTTCGGGAAGACGACCTTGAGCAGTTTGGCCTGCTGGTCTGCATCGGCGACTCTGGTCTGCCGATCCTCTACCTCGTAGAGGAAGTAGCTGGTGCTCATAACACTGTTGCTGACCCGGCCGACCGGAGTCTGGTTGATTGTCTTCTCCTGGTCTGATGTCAGCATGTATGGCGAGACCCAGCCGAGGTTTCCGCCTTCGGAGGCGTCGGGCGATTCCGAGACGCTCTTGGCCTCGTCGGCGAAGGCAATGCCGCCGTTGATGGCGAACAAAGCGTTGGCTATGCGCTGCGCAGGAGCCGGTCGGCGACCCTGGAGCTGAACCACCACGTAGCCGTACGCGGCCTCCTGAATCGGGTCGAGGACGGCGCCGTCCGCTACGCCGGGCGTGTAGACCGCCTTTTCCACCGACAGCATTCCGAGGCCGGTCTGCCCGGACGCGGTCTGGGCATTGAAGATGTCAGTGGGGATCCACGGGATATCACCCCCGGTCGTGCTGAAGTTGGTGTCGTCGTTGATGGTCTTGTCGTTGGCCATCGTGGCGAACTTGGACGGATCCGCGCGTAGGGCGGTCACGGCGGTCTTGGCGCGCGTCAGAGCGTCCCCCCAAGCCGCGTCTGTCGCGGCCACCTTGCTGGCGTTCGCCTCGTCGTGCGAGGGGGCAAAGACCATCATTCGAAGCTTGACCTCGTCGCCGCCGGCCTGACCGAGGCCGCTGGAGACAACGATCTCGCGGACGTTGGTCTGTTCGGTCTTGCCGGTCACGTATTTCGCCTCAACCTGAGCCCGGACGGCCGCCTTGATCGCGGCGTTCCGGACGGAGGATCGGTAGGCGTCGCCGTTGGAAGAGGCGACGACCGAACTCTGCCAATCGTTGTCAACCCAAGTCGGCGCGATGGTCGTGACCGTGGCAAATCGATACGAGCCGTCGCTCCCCTTGAGGATGGGAGTGATGTCGCCCGACTTGGACAGGTTGAAGATCGCATCGGCAAGGTCGGGATCGATGCTGAGCGCGTCCTTGGTAATCAAGCCGAGATCGCCGCCGCCGCTGCTCGAGCTCAGGCCTGCCGTATCGGCCTCAGTGTCGACGTCGTCCCATTTCTTCCCGCCCTGGATCTCCTTCAGATAGCCCTGGGCGGTGCTCTGTGCCTTGTCGCTGTCCGCCTGGGAAGGCCCGGCGGCTGGAGGTGTTGGCTCCACGGGAACGCTGATGATCTTGACGTGGCGCAGTTCGTGGAACGTGCTGTCGACCTTGGCCTGAGCGTCGACCTGCTGATCCGTCACCGTGATGTTGTTCTTGGAGGCGTACTGCCGGAGTTCCGCCTCGTTGATCAGTTCTGTCAGGGCATCGCTCCCGACGGTCCCCTCGTTTGTCGTCACCGAGGTCTCCAGCGCCGAGTACTCATCGGTCGTGATCCGGCCCTGGTTGCGCATCATCTGGTAGTCGGCCAGCTGACGCTGAAAGCGCGCCAAATCTACTGCCGTTCGATCCTTGACCGCATCCTTGCTGATGCCTTCGCCGCTGACTGCCGCGATGGGCACGCCATGGTCCTGGTAGTAGCTGGCCACAAACACGCCGCCCATCAGAGACAGCGCGGCCGCGATGGCCAGCGAAAAGGAGAGGGTGATATAGACCGAGCGGCGGGTGTCGCTGCGTCGGGTTCGACGGCGAGTGGGCTTGGGGGCCGTTCTTGTGCGGAAAGTCATCTGGGCGTCCTGGTGCGAGCGTGGTCCCGGCGGAGCACGCCGGCTAACGGAGCCGTATGCTACCGCATTCTGCCGGGTGGTCGGGGAAGGGAACGCGTCGGCGTTGGTCGGCGGGAGGGCAGGGCGCGCGCATCTCCCGGCACTTTTCAGCCTGGAGCGGGCCTAGGCTTCAGCGCGACGGCTCTTGGAGGCCGATTTTGCCTCGAGTCGCTCAACCACGCCGCGATAGGCTTCGAACTGGCGGGCCCAGCTCAATTCCTCGATGCGCCGTCCGGTTCGCTCGACTCGCGCCGCCGTTTCCTCCTTGTCATCGACGAGCCGGAGGATCGCGTCGGCCATCGAGGCGGGGTCTCCAGGGTCGTAGAAGGCGAGCGTGTCGGGCGCAAAGTAGCCCGCCACTGACGGCAGGCGGGATGCCACGACGGGCTTGCCCATCGCTGCGTACTCGAGGACCTTGCCCGACAGAGTCATCTCGGTGAAAGGGTCCAGGCGCGTCGGGGCCACGCCGATGTCCGCGGCCGCGACCTTTCCGGACACCTGATCGATCGGGATCCGGCCGGGCATCGTGATCAGGTCTGAGATGCCAAGCTCCGCTGCCAGAGCCTCGAGTGGCTCCTTCGCGTCCCCTCGGCCGTAGAAGTCGGCCGTCACCGGCAGATCGGGGCGGGCCTGATGGAGCCGGGCGATGGCGCGGAGCATCACGTCCAGTTCGTAGGTTGGGGTCAGCGCTCCGGTGTAGATGATGCGCAACTTGCCGTCCGCCATGAACTCGCGAGTCGGGTGGGCGGTGGGATCGAAGAGGCGCAGATCCGGGCTGTTCATAACGACCGTGAGCCGGTCGGGCTTGAGGCCGTTCCGAAGGAGGCGCTCGGCGAACGGATCGCAAACGGTCAGGATCTCATCGGCGAAGGCGATCGACAGCCTCTCCTGCAGCCGAAGCAGGCCATTGGTGACGGAGTTGGATGCGCCGGGGAAGCGAGTCTTGAAGAACTCGGCCATGACCTCGTGAAGGTCCAGGAGGACCGAGACGCCGGACATCTTCATCGGCGCCGCGGCGAAGACGAGGTAGTCCGGCATGGAGTGAACCTGGATGAGGCCATAGTGCCGGCGGGAATGGGCCCTGGTGGTGGCGAACATGGCCCGCACCAGGAAGGCACCGTACTCCGCCACATACATGAGCGGCCCGGCTCCCTGGTGGCGTCGGACAGGCAGCCGGTGGACGTTGACGCCGGCCACCGTTCCGGTGGCGGCTTCACCTTCGCGTCGCAGCCCAAAGACATCAACGGACCAGCCCGCCGCCACAAGCGCCTCGGCCTGCCGGCGGACCCGAGGATCCTCCTCGTAGTAGGCATGCACGATCATGCAGACGGGGCGCCGTGTCATGATCGGCCTCCAATCGAGACGGCGTGGCGAAGGATCGAACCCCGCAGGGCCTCGATCACGAGATCCTGTTCCGTCGCGCTAAGACTGGGATACATCGGCAGCGACAGACTGCCTGCCGCGGCCGCGTCGGTGTTAGGCAGATCCGCCTCGATTGCGAGTTCCAGGACATATGCCTGACGGTGGCAGGGAATGGGGTAGTAGATGCCGCACATCACGCCGGCATCCTCCATCTCCGCGACGATTTCGTCACGTGCAGAACCCACCGCGATTGTGTACTGGGCGTACACATGGGTCCGGCCGTCCGGCCAGACCGGCAGTCGAATTGGAAGATCGGCCAGCGCTTCTTCGTAGCGTTTGGCGATCGTCTGGCGGCGGGCCGTGTTGCGTTGGAGCTTGTCGAGTTGCGCAAGCCCGATGGCCGCGGCAATGTCCGTCATTCGGAAGTTGTAGCCGAGGATTTCGTGGTGGTAGCGCTCCCGCATTCCCTGGTTGCGGTAGAGCTTGATCCAATCGGCCAACCGATCGTCGTTGGTGGTTACGAATCCGCCCTCACCCGTGGTCATGTTGGCGGAGCCGTACAGGCTGAAGGCGCCGTAGCCGAAGCTGCCGGAGCGACGATTGCGGTACTGGGCACCCTGGGCGTGGCAGGCATCCTCGACGACGGTCAGGCCGTGGCGGTCGGCGATGGCCTGGATGGCATCCATGTCGGCGACCATTCCGAAGAGGCTGACCGGGCAGATGACCCGGGTCCTCGAGGTTATTGCGGCCTCGATGCGGCCGGCATTCATCAAGTAGGTGTCCGGCTCAATGTCCACGAAGACCGGCGATGCGCCGGTGAACAGGATTGAGCTGACGGTCGCGTTGAAGGTGTGCGAGACGGTGATGACTTCGTCGCCGGGACCAAGGCCGAGACCGGCAAAGACCGACATGAGCGCGACCGTGCCGTTGGAGAGGGCTATGGCGTGCTTGACGCCGCAGTACTCCGCCCATCGCTCTTCGAGTTCCGCGACCTTGCGGCCCTGGGCGATCATCCCGCTCCCCAGGACGGCCGCCACGGCCGCGATTTCCTCCGGGCCCAGGTCTGGGCGCGAGATTGGGATCACGCCGATGCCGCCGAGTGGGATGCGCGCCGCACTACCAGCGAGCCGCCTTGAGTTCGGGAGCCGGCGACGGCGGCTTCGAGAACTTCAATAGCGCGAACCCTCGCCGCGGGATCGATCACGAGGAAACTCCTATGGTTGTTCGGAGGCCGGCGGAGGGATCCTCAGACGCCGCTCAGCCGGCCCCGCAGTATACCCAACCTCGCCGGTCGGCCGGCCGATGCCTTCGTTGGCTCCTGCGGTGCTCGCTCACGCGCGTTCGAGCGCGCTCGCCGCGCCGTCAGCCGCGCTTGCGCCGGGACAGCAGGCCTATCGCAATGCCCAGCGCGGCCCCGGCGGCGAGAGCTCCGCGCCAATCGAGCACCGTCCGAACGTTGCCCTCGACTCGCCGGGCGATCAGCACGACAGTTCCCGTTTGCTTCCCCAGGGTCACGTTGGCGGCAATCACCGATCCGGCGCCGCCCTGCTGGATGTGAACGTCGCGAGCGACGACAGCCCGAACGAAGCCCTGGGTGACGGAGATTTCGTTTCCGACGGCGACGCCGATCGCGCCCAGCTCCGCCGATACGCGCTCGCCCCTGGCCATCCCGATGCCGCCCATCCGAAGCGCGATGTCGTCGGCTTGAGCCATGCCGATGCCGCCCATCGACACTGAGACGTCTTCGGCCGATGCCGCGCCGATCCCGCCCTGATGGACGCTGATGGACTCGGCCTCCACTTCGCCGGCTCCGCCCTGGCTGATAGCTACGGTGGTGGCCTTGACGCGGCTCAGCGTTCCGCCGGACTCCTCGCCGTGAGTCTGCGGGAGCGCAAGCGCCGAACCGATACTGGGAGTGGCGGCGGCCGCCGCCGGTGCCACTGCCGGTGCCACTGCCTTTGCCGCTTTGGGTGCCCGTGCCGCGACCGATCTAGCGGCCGGTTTGACGGCCGGTTTGACGGCCAGCCTGGCGGGCGGGTTCTTCGCCGCCGGCTTGGCAGCCGGCTTCACGCGGGGCGCGGGCACCGCTGCAGGCGTGGACCCGGGCGCCGGCGCTACGGCAGCCGCGGGCAGACCGGCCCTGGCTCTGGATCGTCCACCCGACGGCGTTTCGGACCCGACCTGCGACCTGGTGCCCGGCTCTTTGTCCATGTCTTCCTTCTCCTCTGTTGAGAGCCGACCGACGCCCGCTATTCGCCCCTGGGGAGCAGGCTGAAGTAGGCCCTGAATGCATCCTGCCAGGCCCGCAGTGGTCCGTCGGGGAGTGGCGTCGGCTCGAGCGCTCCCCAAAGGGGCGGAGTGGAGGAACGCGACCACGTGCTCATCGGTACGTCTGCCGTTGGAACTTCGATGCCGGCAAGGCGCAGCACTTCCCGGCCCCATTCCGCTCGGGAGGCCCTCCCGGTGTTCACGATGTGATGGATTCCGCCAAAGCCGCGACCGCCTGCCCGGCCTGATTCTCGGACGAGCTGCAGGATCGCGCCGGCCAGATCGGCGGCGTAGGTTGGGCAGCCGATCTCGTCGGAGACGAGGCTCAGCGTGGTTCCGTCGGTGCGGGCTTGCCGGGCCGCGGCCAGGATCTTCTGCGGAAAGTCGAGACCGGGCAGACCGAAGAGCCACGCGGTCCGGACGATCGCCAGGGCCGGGACCATGGAGTCGTCGGCCGTTTTCGGCTGCAGCGTCGCCGCCGCGAACTCCGTGCCGGTAGCCCAGAAGGCGGCCCGGGCGGCCTGCTCGCCGGCCAGCTTCGACGCGCCGTAAGGATTCGGTGGGTTCGGTAAATCCGTCGCCACGTATGGCCGGCCGTCGGTTCGCGCGCCGTCGAAGACCTCGTTGGTCGAGACAACGACGAGGGCCGCTCCGGAACCGACGCAAGCCTCGGCCATCTCGCCGACGGCAGTCCCGTTACGCCGCAGGGCAATCTCCGGATGCTCGGCGCAGGCGTTGACGTCCGTCCAGGCAGCGGCGTGGATCACGGCATCGGGTCTGTACTTGGATATCAGCCGACGCGCCGAGGAGGCGTCGTCGAGGTCGTGCTCGGGTAGGTCCCAGGGGAGGACCTGGCTGACGAAGTCGGCCCTGCCCAGCTGCTCAACCAGGGCGCTGCCGAGCCGGCCACCAGATCCCGTGACTGCCACTCTCATCGGCGCACCGACCTCATCATCCGGCTTCGCGCGAGCCGGCCAATCGCCCGCCGTACTGGCGGCGGTAGTAGTCGTCCCAGTCCCCGGCCTTGATTGCGCGCCACCAGGCCTCGTTGGTGCGGTACCAGTCGACGGTCGCGGCCAATCCTTCACCAAATGGCACTCTGTTCGTCCAGCCCAGGGCCACGAGCTTCGAACCGTCCATCGCGTACCGGCGATCGTGGCCGGGCCTATCCTCCACCCGCCGAACGAGGGACCACGGCTTGCCCAGACGTTCGAGCAGGGCGGCCACGACCTCGCTATTGGTGCGCTCGTTGTTGCCCGGGACGTTGTACGTCTCGCCCGCAACGCCGTGCTCCAGGACGTGGCCGATGGCACCTGCGTGATCGGCCACGTGAAGCCAGTCGCGTTGCTGCAGACCGTCGCCGTACAGCGGCAGCGGCTGATCGTCGATGGCGTTGGTAATGAAGAGCGGAATGAGCTTCTCGGGGTGGTGGTACGGCCCATATGTATTGGAGCCGCGAGTCGTCACCACGTCCATGCCGAAGGTGACGAAGTAGGACCGGGCCAGCAGCTCGCCACCGGCCTTGGCGGCGGAATACGGCGAGCGAGGCTCGAGGCGATCGTCCTCCCGACTCTCGCCATGCTCCACGGAGCCGTAGACCTCGTCTGTGGAGACCTGCAGAAATCTCGGGGCGGCGGCACGGTCTCCGCCGGCGGCCCGCGCCTGCTCGATGCGGCATGCTTCGAGCAGCACGTGGACGCCCATCACATCGGTGCGGAGGAACGCTGCCGGGTCCAGGATCGAGCGATCGACGTGCGATTCGGCGGCGAAATTGACGACGGCGTCCACGTCGGCCACGAGCGGCGCCACGACGGCGGCGTCGGCGATGTCGCCCTCGACAAACCGAAGGCGGGCGGCTTGCTCGGGATCGGCTTCAACCGCTGCCAGATTGGCCAGGTTGCCCGCGTACGTCAGCTTGTCCAGCACCACGATTGTCGTGCCATCGCGGCGAGCCAGAGAATCCCTCACGAAGCAAGAGCCGATGAAGCCCGCGGCGCCGGTCACGAGCAGACGGCGAAACCGCGGCGCGTCGCCCTCGCTCACTTGGTCGGCCGGGCGGGCGGGGCGGCGAGGCGGCCGGAGCGCGACTCCTGCTCGGCCAGTTCCGCAGCCCGGATGAGTGAGGTCACCGTGCCTGCATCCGTCCACAGGCCGTCGAATTCGGGGGCGAACAACCGACCGGGCAGGTAGTGATTGAGGAGGTCAGTGATCTCGAGCTCGCCGCGGTTCGACGGTACGAGCTGGTCCACGACGCCGAACGCGTCCGGCCTGAGGAAATACACGCCGATGGGGATCTTGTTGCTCTTTGGCTGCGCGGGCTTCTCCTCGAAGGCGACGACGTTGCCAGCGGCGTCAAACTCCGCCACACCGAATCGTTCCGGATCCGCCACTTCGTACAGCAGCGTTCCTGCGCCATAGGGACCCGCCTCGAATTCCCGAGCCAGGTCGGCCAGGGGAGGTCCAAGAAGGACGTTGTCACCGAGGACGACGCAGAAAGCATCATCGCCGACGAAGTCCTGAGCGAGTCCGATGGCATGGGCGATGCCGAGCGCGCCGCGCTGGTAGCGATATGTGAGGTTCAGCCCAAAATGCTCGCCATCGGCGAGAAGCTCCACGACGTCGCCGACGCTCTTGCCGCCGACGATGACCATGACCTCTCTGATCCCCATGCCCGCCAGTGTGGCGATTGGGTAGTAGATCATCGGCCGGTCGTAGATCGGCAGAAGGTGCTTGTTGGTGACAATGGTAAGCGGGAAGAGGCGAGTGGCCGTACCTCCCGCCAGAACGAGACCCTTCAAGGTGGCTCCCAAGGACTCAAGGCCGTGAGCGTAGCAGGTTTGAAATCCGTGGCGCCGCCCAGGTGCCGATCGACTAAGACCCGGGCGTCGGAACCGGCTTGGGTGTCGGCGTCGCCTTGGGTTTCGGCGTGGCCTTGGGCTTGGTCGTCGGATTGACCGAGGGATTGACCAGCGGAGACGGCGCAGGGATACAGGTGGCGCCGGGGCTCGCGGAGCTACCCGGGCTCGCGGAGCTACCCGGGTTCGCGGAACTGCCGGGGCCGGCCGAGCTGCTGGAGCAATACGGTGTCGTGGGCCCAAAACCTCCCTTGTAGTCGGTGATGACCAGAAGGAAGGTAGCGTCGTTCAAATGCGCCGCCGGCTGGAGGGTTGCGCTCTGGACGACCTCATTGCGGGCCGTCGATACCTGGGTGATCGTACCGATCAGCAGCCCCGGCGGGTAGGGGGACGTGTCGTTTGTGCCGGAGAGCGCCTCGCCGGCAGTCACCACCGGATCGCCCAATGTCAGGGCCGCTCCGGCGTCGACGTACTGCATCTGGAGCTGCCCGCCAATCGATCCCTTGATCGTGCCCGTGGCGTTCGTGTTGACTTCCTTCCCGACGACGACGGCCGAGGGGTCGCTGATCAGCAAGATCGTCGCAACGGTTGCGTCGACTGAGCTGAGCCGGCCGACCAGTGCTCCACCGGCGTCGATCACGACCTGGCCCTTGCTGAGGCCGTCGGTGCTCCCTTTGTTGATGACCAGTGTCCGCTGGCTCACGCTTGAGATGTCTCGGACGATGACCCGGACCGGCGTCAACTGGTATGGAACTCCTGCCGCTTGGGCGGTGATCTTCGACCAGTCATCGTTGAGCTTGGAGATCGACGGCATGCGATTCAGCTCCTCCTGGAGCGTCAGGTTTTCCTGGTTGAGCCGCGCGTTCTCAGTCCTCAGCCGGTCGATCTGGGTCAGGGCCGACCAGTACGAGACGGCTGTGTCGTTGAGACCGTTGAGGAACGTCTCAACAGGGCTAACCGCCCAGTTGACTGCCGACTGCATGTCGTGAGCCGTTCGAGTGCCGGACACGCCCATCAGGCCGACGCTGACGATCAGAAGCACGCCGAATACCGTCCACTCCCGACGGATCGTCCGCCGGGTGGCTGTAATCGCGTTCATAAGGCCACCGTGGCCCCGCTATGTGTCAGCGCGCCGGGCGGGCGTAGGTGTCCGCCACGAGTACTTCTTCCATGAGATCGAGCTCTTCCAGCACCACTCCGGTGCCGCGGACGACGCATGTCAGCGGGTCGTTGGCGATGTGGACGGGCATCTGGGTCGCCTCTGCGATGCGTCGATCCAGCCCCGAGAGAAGGGCCCCACCACCGGCCAGGACAATGCCCTGATCCATGATGTCGGCCACGAGTTCTGGGGGCGTTTCCTCGAGCGTGTCCTTGACGGTATCGACGATGAGGCTCAGCGACGGATCCAGGGCCTCGCGGATCTGCTCGCCGCCCACTTCGACGCTGCGGGGCAGGCCCGTCAGCAGGTCGCGGCCGCGGAGCGTGACGCGCTGGGCGTCCCACTCGCCCGGGGCAGCCGACCCGATGGCGATCTTGATGTCTTCTGCGGTGCGCTCGCCGAGGAACAGGTTGTACTCGCGGCGGGCGTACGAAACGACGTCGGCGTCCATCTCGTCGCCTCCGATGCGGATGCTGCGGGCAACGACGATGCCACCGAGGCTGATGACCGCGACTTCCGTCGTGCCGCCGCCGATGTCGATGATCATGCTGCCAGTTGGTTCGTTGATGGGAAGACCAGCACCGATCGCGGCGGCCATGGGCTCCTCGATCAAACCGGCCCAGCGTGCGCCCGCGTTCATGGCGGCGTCACGGACGGCGCGCTTCTCGACTTCGGTCACGCCCGACGGAATGCCCAGGAGCATCCGGGGTCGCGGCACCATGCCGATGCGATCGTGAACCTTTCGTACGAAGTACGCGATCATCTGCTGCGTCACGTCGAAGTCGCTGATGACTCCGTCGCGGAGCGGCCGGACGGCGATGATGCTCGCCGGGGTTCGGCCGACCATTCGCTTTGCCTCGGCGCCGACGGCGAGAACCTTCCTCGTCTTGGCCTCGAGAGCGACTACGCTCGGCTCGCTGATGACGATGCCGCGGTCGCGGACCCAGACCAGGGTGTTGGCGGTGCCAAGGTCGATGCCGACGTCTCGCGAGAAGAGGCCGAGCAGGGATTGCAGTCCGAACATGATTCGAGGCTGTTCCTTCTTGTCGTGGCGCTGGCTTTACCGAGGATGGGGACGGATCGCCAGCTGGAGACTCAGACGATCGAGTGGCTCAGAGGCCACGGATTGTGACGGTGGTGCCTCAATCCACTTTGCGGGAGGACATGTCGCCCGCCTCGATCTTGGAAAGCGCAACCAGTATACCGCCCGACCAGGTCCGGGCTCCTTTGTGGGTCGAGGCGACTCGGACGGGCTCCGCAGTTTACCGCCCCAACGCAATCGATGGCGCGCCCGCCACTACCCGGCTGCCGTTCGCGTGCAGCGAATCCTGTCTTCGCCCCGATTCACGCGCTCCGGTCGAAGGCAACGCCCCGATCGCGCAGGGATACGAACCCGTCCCCGGCGACGATCAAGTGATCGAGTAATTGGATGTCGAGCAGGCGACCGGCTGCAAGTGCTTCGGCCGTCAGTCGCAGGTCGTCCGGGCTGGGTGTCGAGTCGCCCGAAGGGTGATTGTGGACCAGGATCACCCCCGTGGCGCTGAGCCGGATCGCGTCCCGGAACAACTCGCCGATGCGCACCAGACTCGACGAAACGCTGCCCTGGTAGACCGTCACCTGCCGCAAGACCGCGTTGCGGGTATTCAGAAGGACAACTCGGAGTTCCTCGCGCTCCAGATAGCCCATCTGAGGCACGAGCCGCTCCCCGACATCACGCGGCGTTCTGACCATCCAGCGGCCTTGCGGCCAGTCCGTCACGACGCGACGGCCCAGCTCGAACGCGGCACTGAGTTGCGCGGCCCGCACCGGCCCAACTCCCGGGACTGCCTCAAGCTCGACATCCGCGGCCCGGGCCAATCCCACCAGCCCCTCATGCCGGCGCAGAGCATCCGAGGCGGCTTCCACAGCCGTGTGGCCGTGGTTCCCGGACCCCCACAGGACGCCGATCAGTTCCGCAGCGCTCAGTGCCCCGGCGCCGTGCATGGCCATGCGCTCTCGCGGCCGTTCCTGCCGAACAGGGAATGCGGCCGCGCCGATCAGCCGCTCGGCCGTGCCCACGATCCGCTGGGCCGCTGCAGCCCCAGCTTGCCCGTCTGACCGACGCACGGAATGGTGTCCTCCGATGGCGGCGAGACATTGGCAGCAACTGCTCCCGGAGCCGAACGACGAAAGCCCGCCGATTCCTTTCGCTATCCGGTCCCGGGAACGCCGTGAGACTACGTGACGCCGCTTACTTCAGGCCCAACTGCCGCTTATCAGCGGCTCAACTGGAATGGCCGGCGGGCTTGCTCCTCTCCCAGCCGCTCTCGTTGGTCCAGAGCCGTCACTCGGGGCGCCCCTACCCGCCACGCGGCGAGATCTACAGGAAGGAAATGATCGTGATCAGGCCGTTGTAGCCGGCATGCAGCGTTCCTGAGGCGAGGATGGATCGACGGCGCATGTACAGCCACGTCAGGGCAAAGGCCACTGGGACTCGAGCGCCGAAGTTGAAGAGCGCGACGCGCCAGGAAATGGCTGCGTCCGTCGTGGCCGTATTCAGGACGTGGATGAATGCGAAGAAGAGCGAGGACCGCAGGATCGCCGAGTTGTGGCCGAGGGACCGGCCCCAGGCGTTGGTCGCGAAGCCGCGAAAGAAGATCTCCTCGCCGATCGGTGCCACGATCGCGACGGCCACAAACGTGAGCAGGAGCGACAGGCCATCCGACGTCACGGTCTTGTCCGGGGAGATGTCCTCGGGGCGCAGACCCAGCACCAGCAGCATTGCAGCCGACATCAGGTTCGACGCCAGAATGAGCGGCAGGACCATGGCGAGCGCAACGAGGACGTCTCCGAGTCTATGGTGGCCCGAGACTCGAGACCTCAACGTCCCGAATGTGGCGCCCCAGGCGCGAGCCCAGCCCGGAGCCGGCTCTGAACTGCGCCAGTCGCTGGAACTCGGGGCCAGCCGCCCCGGACTGGCGATGTCCCGCCAGGTCAGTGCGCCGGTTCGAACCGCCAGGAAATGGACCAGCCCGCAGTAGGTGCCGAGGTATATCAGCAGCACCAGCAACGTGACGGGCGGCGACTCGAGATCGACATGGGCTGCCTTCAGCCCGACGGCGACCAGCAGACTCGCGGCGGTGGTGATTGCCAGGAACGCGCCAACCGTCAGCAGGGGTGATGGACCGTTGTAGTCATGCCACCCGTCGGCCCGCCTCTGGCGCGCCTGAGCCACCGCTGCCGCGACGAGGCCCACCGCCGCCACGATGCTCACGGCCTCTATCAAGAGCCACGAAGGAATGGACCCGGAAGCAAGCTTGAACCCCGCCGAGACACCGACCAGGTATAGAAGCAAGGCCGCAATTCCGGGCAGTCCAAGGGCGAGGCCCACGGCGTAGAGACGGGGAGACCTCCTGCCCTTCAGGGAGAAGGCCGGCCTCCGCGAGATCGGGGGATGGAAGTTGCCCGGCGACTCCAGCACCGGAGGCATGGCCGGCGGCATTGAGTAGCCCCAAGGCACTTCGCCGATCGGCCATGAGATCGGCGCGATCGGCCATGGTCCGGAGAGGGTGCCGGGTCCGTACCACGGCTGCTGCCACGGGGCGGGCGGCGACCACTGGCCGGGCGGCGACCACGGGCCGGGCGGCGACCACGGGCCGGTCTGCCACTGACCGGGCGACCAGCCGACGGGGGGCGGCGCGGCAACATACGGGGGTTGCCAACCGCCCGGTTGGGGCAGTTGACTCGGATGCGCGTCGGGATTGCCGTTGCGGCTCGCGCGCGTGCCCTCCATGTCCTGCCGATCGTTGGCCATGAGGCGAGGTGAGGCCTCCGAGGATGGGTTCCCTCAGCCGCCGATGGCGGGCTTGCGGTTGGTGATCGTACCCCCGTCGGGCCGCTCCTGTTCACCGGCACCCGTCGGGATCGGCCGTGGCGCCACGAACTGGATCTCGGTTGCCGTTTGGTCAGTGGTGGCCGCTCTCTCGAAATCCTTGCCGCACCAGGCGCACAGGGTCCAATCGAGGCCGACGAGCTTCTCGCAGTTGGGGCAGACGCGATTCAAACGGCTGCGGCACCACGGGCAGATGATCCATTCCGGATCCACTCGCCGATCGCAACCCCGGCATGTCTTGACGGCCTCGACCTCGGCCAGCAGCGCTTCCTCGGCCAGGTTGCGTTCGTAGACGTCGCCGAGACGCTCTGCCGGTCTGATGACGCGATAGACGATCACGCCCAGGACGAAGAGGAAGGGGGTTGGTAGCAGGATCAGCGCAGCCGCGAAATATGGCAGAACCGGGTTCTCGGTTCTGTCGTGCATATCGCGAAAAGCCCAGTACGCGGCGGCCAGCCAGACGATGAAGAGGTAGAACACGATCGAATCCAGGACGAACTGAACGACCGCGCTCGAGAAGAACGAGCTGACTACGCTCCCTAGCTGGCCGGAAATGTCTGGCATTGGGCTTGGGTCTCTCTCGTATTCCGCCGTTTCGGCGCGTTCGCCGCCGCGTCGAAAGGCGTTGGGCAGTGTATCAGGATGGCATTGGGCGCCGGCCGAAGACTGATGGTTTTCGACGCTGGGGAAGCGCCCGAGGTGACGATCGGGTCGCCTTTCGGGCAGTTGCCAAACTCGCCTTCGGCGGAGTCTTCGATCTCGACCAGTCGGCGCTAGGGGATGTCCGGGGCATCCTCCGGCGGGAAGAAGAGCGTCACGATCGCGCCGGCAATCAAGAGTGCCCCGCCCAGAAGCATGGTCAGCACGCCCATACCGAATCCGTCCGGAAGTGTGAGGTACAGGAGGAAGACGCCCAGGTACACGCCACCCAGGATCATCGGCATGATCAGGTCCGTGACCTGGCCGATGACCGGACCGAGGGCTGGCAGCCTTTCCTTGGCGCGGTCACTGCCCGAAGCGGCGCCGAGGACCAGGCCGCTCAAGAGAAACAGGAAGATGCCGGCCGGCATCCCCAGGCCCCACTGATTGGCTTGTGCGTGCGCGTTCGAGTAGTTCCCGATGCCGATACCGACGGAATTCGCCCACGGCAGGAACAGACCGGCGATGCCGATGACGGCGCCGGCGGCGACGAGACCGAAGGCCACCAATTCTTGAACAGACTCCTTGCGGGCCGACTCGTCGGGGGTTTGGGTGACTGGCGATCCATCCGGGCGCGTCGCAGAGGAGGCCGGCGTTTTGGATGGCAAGTCGAGCCGGGGAGCGCGTGGTGCCGCGAAGGGCGAAACCGGCGCCGCAGGAGGCGGCGCGAATGACCCAGCCAGCGTTGCGGGCTGGCCGCTGAGGGAATCGAACGGGGTCTTGAGGGGGGCCGCACCACCGGGGACCGTCGACGGGCGCGAGGCCCAGTCGCCCGTCGATGAGTTGGCCTGGGAATCGGCCAGGCCGGGCTCCTCCCTGCCGAGAGACGAAACCGGCATCGCGCCGACGGTGACGCCAACGCTCGGTCCCACGGCCCGCGCCAACGAGCTGGCGCTCGATGGTCTCAGCGTCCAGGGCGATGAAACGGGGGCGGCGGATGCGGTGGATGCGATGGCGGTGCTCGATGGCGGGAAGTAACCCCCTGGAATCCGGTCGGCTCGCTCGCTGCCCGGCTCAGGCTCCGGCTCAGGCTCCGGCTCCGGCTCCGGTTCAGGCTCAGGTTCAGGTTCGGGCGAGCTCGGAAGAGCGAACTGGGTTCCAATCGCCGGTGCGAAGGCACTTCGCATGGGCGCCGGCCAGGGGGCGGGGGCGGCCACGGCTGGGGCCGCCGCGGGCGCAGGGGCAGAAGCGGGAGCTGGGGCCAGGCCGAGAGCCGCCAGCCTGGGGTCGAGTTCGGTGCCGGCGGCGGCGTCAGTGCCGGTGGCGGCGGCAGGGGAGAGCTCGGCTCGCATCATGGCCGCGTCGTCGCTGGCTGCTTCCACGTGGGCCGCCATTTCTGCGGAGCCTGTCCGTGCAGCAGGTCGCGCGGCGTCTCCTCTGGCCTTTGTGGACCGGGCGCGTCGGGAACCCGACCCGGCAGTCGCGGTCCCGGATGCATTCGACGCACCGGGCGCACTCGGCGCGACTTCATCGTCGGGCCCCTGCGAAGTCGCCCTGCCGGGCAGCGGGGCGCCGCATTTGCCGCAGTAGGCCTGGTGAGGCTGCGCGGCCGACGAACATCTTGGGCAGAGCAGTTGTTCGAGCACGCGGAACCCTCCGCTGGTACGGCCGTAACAACTCGGCCGCGCACCGCCGAGGTTCCCCGCGGCGGGCCTTCTGAGTCAATCCCCCGATCTCTCCGGGGTGGTGCCCGATAGTCCCAAGTCCGCTTCCACGGGGCCCGTTCGAGCTTCGGGCAACGTGGCTGCCGTCTCGGCCGTGAACGCCGCACTCCGCCACGCGGAGGCGATGCCGGACAGGGCCAGAGCTGCTGCCCAGGCCATGCCGAGCGCGAGTACCGCAAGTATGAGCACAACGGGTCTGGCGTCGCCGCCAAGTGCGAACCTGCCCACGCCGATCCGGAGCGGGCTCCCCGCGCGGGCTGCGACCCGGCACCAATCGAAGGCCGTGGCCGTGGCCGCCATCGCCATTCCCACTGCAACGACGCTTGCTCCGAACGAAACAATGACTGTGCCTACCGAAGAAATCGGCCTGCGCACGATCTGCATGATGGCGCCGCCGATCGATCGCCAGACACCGTCTCCGAGCAGAACGAGCCGCCGGGCCGCGATTGCCCCAACCACCTCGGATGCCAGCCATGCCAGCACCACGACGAGCACAGCGTCCGAGGCGTCCAGAATCACTCTGAGCACCAGGGGTGTGGCCAGGTTCGTCGGCGCCGTGAGCTCGCCGTAGGTCGCCGAGTAGATGCGCGACCCGGCCCATGTCAGGACCGCAGCAAGCGGCAACAGCAAGACCGATCGAATCGCCGCCAGATCGAGGAGGATCCGGAGTTCCGGGAGCGGCCGAGGACGCCCAGTTGCCGATCCTTCCTCATCGAGGGCGGCCTCGATGAGCCAGACGTCCACCAGCGATCCCACTACGAAGGCCAGCAGCAGCCACACCACCGCGATCACGGAGACGACCGCCGCCACCTCGTAGAGCCAGGTGGTGGGGTGCCCGTCGATACCGAAGGCATCTACTCCCGTGACGCCGGCAAGGCCTATCACGGATGGCAGCACAACGCTCGGTAAGAGAAGCAACAGGATCCCACCGCGGGCGAGGAATCCCGCCAGCGCGACCACGACCGTATCCACGTCGAACAGCCCGAACGAGATCGCCCGGGTCGTTCGCCCGATCCAACTCTGCCGGGCCCGACTATCGGGCCCGGTTTTCGAGAACCGCCGTAATGTCCCGACCACCATTGCTGGCGCTCCTATGGAGCCGGCGTGCCTATCTGGGTCTGCAGCTTGCTCAGCAGCTGGCCCACGACATTCATGTCGGCCTGGTATGTCGCCAGGTCCTTGTTGCCCAGTGCCACCTGCGCGGCCTGGTAGTACGCACTTGCCTCAGCCAGCAGTTGCTGGTTGGTGCCGGCTAGCGTGAAGCTCGGCAAAGCCGCCGGCGTCCCGGCGGCCGAGGCCGTGGCTGTGGCCCCCGGACCTTGCGTCACTATCGGAGTGGGCGTCGACAACCCAGGGGTTGGAGATGCGCCGGGCGATTCGCCGGGCGATGTCGAGCCGCCAGTTCCGATGGCGCCCTGGCCGGCGTAGATCTGGTTCAGCGCGTCCTGGAGAGTGTCACCCCAGACCACCTGACTGGGGGTGCCGACTACCACCTTCACGAAGGCAGGTATGGCGTTGTTGGTCGAGACAAGGTAGACGGGCTCGACATAGAGCAGGGAATCCGCCAACGGGATGACCAGGAGGTTGCCCAGGATGACCTGGCTTCCACCTTGCGCCCAGAGCGTTATCTGCTGGCTGATCTGCGTGTTGGAGGCAACCTTGCTCTCCATCTGCTCGGGTCCGAAGACGTTGGAGCCCACCGGGAAGTCCACGACGCTGACCTGGCCATAGGTCGCGGGATCGTTGTGGGCGGCCACCCAGGCGATCATGTTCTTGCGACCCGATGGGGCCATCGGCTGGAGGAGTACGAACTCCGGATTGGCCAGCCCCGGCATTCGCATCTGGACGTAGTAGGCCTCCAGCGGCAGCTGCTGGGGCGGGTTGGCGCCGCCGCCCGACGTGGTGCCTGAGTTCTGGGGGACGCTCCAGACGTCGCCGTTCTTGAAGAAGACGACCGGATCGGTTACGTGGTACTTCTCGTAGACGGTCGTCTGGGCGTTGAACATGTCTTCGGGATAGCGAAGGTGCCCGGGGTTCGTGGTGGGGTTCGCCGGATCGCCGGCGATGTCGGTTGGCATCTCCGAGATAGGCTTGAAGAGCCCGGGGAAGACGCCTTCCCAGGCCTGAATGATCGGGTCCGAGGCGTCTGAGACGTAGAACGACATGTCGCCGGTATAGGCGTCCATGACGATCTTGACGCTGTTCCGGATGTAGTTGAACGGATCGCCCGTGAGCCCGCTCTTGGCTGCGTCGCTCCCCGGATCGTAGGTGTTGGCATCGGGGAACGAGGCACTGGTCGTGAAGGCGTCCTGGACATAGTCAAGGCGTCCATCCGCGGTGACGACCAGGTATGGATCCTTGTCGTAGCGCAGGAACGGGGCGATGAGCGAGGCGCGATCCTGGATTGCGCGGTGGAAGAGCAGCTGGCTGGAGCCTGTGATCTGGTTGCTGATCAGCAAGTTCAGATCGCCGAAGCGGGCCGCGAACATCAGCTTCGAGAGTGGCGTGTCCAGCTTGATTCCCGTGGTGCCGGTCCAGGTCGTATACGCGTCCCCGCCGACACCGCTGGTGGACGGATAGTCGAATTCCTGGCTGGCCGCATCGACTATGACGTAGTCCTTCTGGTTGGTGCCGAAGTAGATGCGCGGCTGGGTGATGGTCGGCGCCCCCGCCGTCGACGCCGGCGGAAGATTCGAGATCAGGAGGTTCGGCTGGCCGCCCTGGGCGACCTCGTTGACCGGCACCATTGCCAGGCCCATGCCGTGGGTGTAGCTGATGTGCAGGTTCACCCAGCTGACCTCACTGCTGTTCTGGGCGGCGTACTTGTCGGGGTCGAATTCCCGGCCGGAGAGCATGACCTGCCGCACGCACGGCGGTGCCGCCGGGGCGCATGCGGCCTGCGTATTGAAGACGTAGCGGTCCGTGTCGACGTCGCTGAAGTTGTAGTAGGTGCGGATGACCTGCAGCTGATCGAGCGTCTGCTCAAGCGGCGCGATATCCCACAGCCGCACGTTCTGGATCGTGGAGGCCTCGGCGGCCACCGACGTCTGGGTGACGGTTGTGCCGGGCGAATCCGGAGTGCTCGTCCAGCTATTGAGGTTGAAGGCCAGGCGCGTCATGTCGATGTTGTTCTTGATGTAGGCCGTTTCCTGCGTCTGCTGGTTCGGGTCTACCGAGAATCGCTGGACAATCTGCGGGTAGCCAACCTCGAGGATGAGGAACGCAGCGGCCCAGAAGACGACGGTCAGCGCCAGTGGCGTCTGCCAGCGGGTGATGCTGAAGCCGACCACGAAGCAGCCGACGAAGGCCGTCAGGACCGTCATCACGTTGATCGCCATCATCCGGGCGTTGGCGTCGGTGTAGCCGATGCCCTGGAAGATGCCGCTTGAGTTGCTGTACACGAGTTCGTACCGGTCGAGCTGGTAGCCGATCGCGGCCGACCACAGCCACAGTGCCGCCAGGAGACTGAGGTGGATGCGGGCCGACGAGGGCATCGAGGCGCCGGAGATCACTGCGACGAGATAGCGAATGGCGACAGTCACCAGCGTCATCAGCAGCAGTGTGTTGGCGTATGTCTGGAGGAGCCGGTAGAACGGCAGCTCGAACAGGAAGAAGCTGATGTCCTTGCCGAAGGTGGGATCGGGCTGGCCGTAGGGAACTCGGTGGATGAAGAGCTGAACCTTGTCCCAGCCACCGAGCGCGAGACCTCCCAGACCCAGGGCCACGAGCACCCCGATTCCGAGAAGGATCCAGAACGCGGGGCGACCGACGTCCGCCACCTGAATGGACTCGCTCCTGGCTGCTCGCTTCACGGGTGCCCGGAACGAACCGCCGCTGAAGTTGTCGCCGCCCAGGTACTTGTCGACGCTGAAACGGTCGAGGAAATCATCGAGTGAGAACTGCCGCAGCTGCCCCTTCGGGATGAACCGTCCGGCGAGCATGAGGTTGATCCACACGACCGCTGCTGCGACCACCGCCCCGACGACGAAGAAGAGAATCTGCGTCCCGAAGCGCGTCCAGAAGACATTGCCGTAGCCGACGCTCTGGAACCAGATCGCATCGGTCCCCAGGCCGACGGTCAGCCCAAAGACGCTCACGAGGGTAAGAAGGACGACTGCGGCTATGCCCAAGATGATCCAGCCACGCCCGATCTTGAGCTCTGGAAGTTCTCCTGAACCCCCCGTGGTTCGCCCGAAGCCACCGCGGAAGCCGCCGCCTCCGAAGGGCGGGCGCTCGGTCCCGTCGTCGTGATCGGTGTCGTCTGAATCGGGCCCGACTGACCTCATGGTTGCATCCTTCCGTGGTTCATCGTCTGGTAGGGTGCCGTCGGTGGCGTCGCTTGACCCACCAGTCGGCTGCGTTTCGCTGGCCTCGTTCTCGGCCTGGCGCCGGCGCAGCTCCTCCAAAAACTCGTCGAAGATGTCTGGCACGCATCGAGTCTAGCGACCGGAGCCAAATACAGATACTGCGCGGCCATCGCCGGGCCGAACTCAGCAGGAAAGCCTCAACAGGGAATCCCGAAATGCCTGCAGTACGGTCGGGGCAAGCTCCGTGTCGCGCATTGTCAGCGTGCGTGCCGGGTCAAATCGGAAGCCGGCCGGCGCTGCGGGCGGTGCTCCCGCGGCGCCTCCTCGTCCTCCGGTGGTTCCCGAGTCGAAGCGACGTCGAACCCGACGGTCGTTTGCGGCCGACCTAGTCCTTCCGGGGATCGGTCGCGTCGGACGGCTCGGCGGGCGCCTTGGGCACGGACCCGGCCGACGGCGCGGCCGGGCGATCCGGCTCCGCGGCGCCTCCGCTCGGTTCCCGGTTCGCGCCGAGGTTCCCCGCGCCGGCCGCGATCTCGGCGTCTAGGCGTGCCATCTCCGCCTTGAGCGCGGCACTCGGGGGCCGCAACGCATCCGCGTCGCTCGGCGCAGGCGCGTTGGCGACAGGGGCGATCGGTGGATCGCTGAAGATCATGCTCAGCAAGCTCGTCCGCCCTTTTCCGGCGCGTACCTTCTCAGCGTAGTTTTGCAGCGCGGGCGAGACCTCGGTGACCCCCGCAATGGCGATTGCGTCGCCGGCCTGCGTGTCCAGGATCGCCTGGCAATTGGGGCATGTCGAGGCGTTTGCCGGGACCGCGGCCGAGCACCACGGGCAAAGGCGCTCGGGGACCGCCGCCTTCTGACGTGAGCTCCGACGGCTACGTCCATCCGTTGCCTGAGGTGTTGGCAGCGGAGGTGCAGCCTGCCCTGGAGCGGGCGCTTGAACCGCGGCGGTCGTCGATGCGCCTGTCGTCGGAACACCGGCCGCGGCGATGTCTTCGGCCCGCGCGGTAGCTTCCGCGACCGAGGCCGGCTCGGCAGAGATCGACATGCCCGGCCCTCGAGGGTGCTGGGCAATCGAGCCGGCTGCGAGTGCGTCACGATGGATGAACTCGCCTCCAATCCACACGCAAACCGCCCCCGCCACAATCGGCAGTCCGAAGAAGCGGCCGAGAAGATCCGGAAGGAGCACCATCCCTCCGATCCCCATCGCCACGGCCAGTCGTCGAAGGCTGGACCGCGGATCGGGCGCGACCATCGCAGTCGCCATCGGCACTGCCAGCAACAGGGCCGCGCCGACGAAGATCCACAGAACCACAGCCCCCGTGATGCCGTAGACGTCCATCGGCGGCAGTGCGTCTTCCTTGTGGTTGAGCCCAAAGAACTGCGACTCGATGAGCCCGCCCATGACCCCGATGCCCAGGGAGAGCCAGCCGATGAAGACGGCCATGGCGCCGAAAACTCTCTGCACTCTGCTTCTCCTGCTGGTTCATCGGGCGTGTCGGGGTCCGGCAGACGCCATCCCGCTCGTCAGTCTGCGCTTGGTGAGCCCTCAGTTTGCGCCTCGGATCCCTCAGCTGGCGAGGCCGATGCTTCGCTTGCCGTGGCGTCTGCTTCGCTTGCCGTGGCGCCCCACGGATCCGGGGCGATCGGGGTAGTCGGAGCGCCGGGTTGTCGCAGACGTTGGGCCATCTCCAGCGCCGCCTGGCTGGGCTTGCCGACGTCCTCCGGATTCGCGGCAGCGCCCGTACCGCGGAGCCCGTCCCGGGCGAGCATTGCGGCGGCGACCGCCACCTGGGCCGTGGTTCCGCCCAACGAACCGATGGCATTCAGTGTTGAGGATCGGGATTGAGCGCCCAGTGCCGACGAGGTGTAGGAGCGAGCCTGCATAGCCGGGTCGACGGCAGTGACACCCGGGATCAGCAATCCACCCAGATCCTCTCGCTGGGCCATCACGGCGCCGCAGCCGGAGCAGTGCGTCGCGGCCGACGTTGCGGGCTGGGCGCACCACGGGCAAGTCAAGGGCGGTTCGGGGGCCGGCGCTTGTGGAGCCGTTTCGGATCTGGTCGGCTGGTTCCACCAATCGCTCATCGCCTCTTCCTCCCTGTCGGCCATGCGGATTGCCCGAGTCTGTCCCTACTCCCACTCAATCGTGGCGGGCGGCTTGGAACTGATGTCGTACACGACTCTATTCACGCCCGGAACTTCGTTCACGATGCGGGAACTGATCCTGGCGAGGATCTCGTATGGGAGCTTGGCCCAGTCGGCCGTCATGGCGTCCTCCGAGGTGACGGCCCGGACGGCGACGAGGTTGCCGTAGGTTCGGCCGTCGCCCATGACTCCGACGGATCGAATAGGCGTCAGGATGGCGAACGATTGCCAGACTTCGTTGTAGAGGCCGGCCGCCTTGATCTCATCGAGAACGATCCAATCCGCTTCACGCAGAGTGTCGAGGCGCTCTTCCGTGATCTCGCCGATTATCCGGATCGCCAGACCCGGGCCTGGGAACGGCTGGCGCTGGACCATCGAGTCGGGAAGGCCGAGCTCCGTGCCGACCGCGCGGACCTCATCCTTGAAGAGGTACCGGAGCGGCTCGATGAGCTGGAATGCCATGTCGTCCGGCAGGCCGCCGACGTTGTGGTGGGTCTTGATCTTGCTGGCCGACTTCTCCTTGTCGGAGGTCGCCGACTCGATCACGTCCGGGTAGAGCGTGCCTTGCGTCAGGAACGCGATCTCGCCGAGCTTGGCCGCCTCCTCCTCGAAGACGCGGATGAACTCGTTGCCGATGATGCGGCGCTTCTGCTCCGGGTCGATGACGCCTTCGAGTTTGCGGAGGAACCGCTCGCGGGCATTGACGATGATGACGCGGACGCCCAGCTGATCGAAGGCCTTGGCCAGCAGCTCCGTCTCGTTCTTGCGCATCATGCCGTGGTCGACGTGGACGCAGATCAGGCGATCGCCGACGGCGCGGTGGACGAGCGTCGCGGCCACGGCCGAATCCACGCCGCCGGAGAGTGCGCAGAGGACCTTGCCGTCCGTGCCGGTGGCCTTGCTGTGGGCATCGACACGGCGACGGATCTCTTCGACGTTCGCGGTCACGAAGTGGGCGGGCGTCCAATTCTGGCGGGCGCCCGCGATCTCCACGACGAAGTTGCGGAGAATGTCCCGGCCGTGCTTCGTGTGCACGACCTCCGGGTGGAACTGGATGCCGTACAGCCGGCGATCGGGGTCGGCAACCGCGGCGTAGGGCGTGGAGTCCGTGCGGGCGGTGGGGCGGAAGCCGTCCGGCAGCCGTTCGATCGAATCGCCGTGGCTCATCCAGACCGCCTGCTCGGGGTCCAGGCTGGCGAAAAGGCCGGTCTGCTCGATCACGGTTACGACCGCTGGCCCGAACTCCTTGCGCTCGAACGAGGCGACCTCGCCGCCCAGGCCCTGGGCCATCAGATGGAGGCCGTAGCAGATGCCGAGAACGGGGATGCCGCCCGTCCAGATGGCCGGGTCCGGGTGGGGCGAGCCCTCTTCGTAGACGCTGTTGGGGCCGCCGGACAGGATCACGGCCGCGGGCTTGCGGGCGGCGATCTCGCTCCACCTGGTGTCGAACGGGAGCAGCTCCGAGTAGACGTTCAGCTCGCGGACGCGCCGCGCTATCAACTGGCTGTACTGGCTGCCGAAGTCCAGAACCACGACCGAGTCCACGTCGACGCCCAACGCTTCGCCGGGGAGCTTCACCCTATCCGCCTCGTGCCCGTCGCTCAATGGATGCCTCCTGATGCCGCCCGCAGTGCCACCGCCCGTTGCCGCTGATTCTACGGGTTGGCGGGGCGTGGAGTGGTCCGAGATCGGTTCCTGGCGGGCGTCCCAGCCCCGTTTCCGGCTAACGACAGCCCAGCGAACACGATACGGAAGCTGTCGCAGCCGGAGCGTCACCCGCCACTGTGCGAAGTCTCTTGTTTCTGCCAGGTGCGACCGCCGGCGGTCATTGGCCAGGATCCGGGCGGTTTGGGCGGCCGAGTTGGGCTCCGCCGTGAGGATATGCCCGCATCTGCCCGCCGGATCGCCGTCCCGTGTTCGTGGCACCGTCATTGGCTAGAAACCAGATCGCACGCAGGTCGCCCGTCGGGCGCGCCAGCCATTGGCGGACCGCCACCGTCCGCGCGGGCAGTGCCGCGTCGAAGACGACGCCGGACCGGCGCACCGCATTTCTCGCCCACTTCTGGTCGTGGACTGCGAGAGCACTTCCTACGAATCCCGGTTCCCAGCCCTCCAGCTTTGAGATGTCGCGTGCCAGCCGTCGCTTCCGGTCCATCGTCGACAGCACATCCTGCAGGTCCGGCAGCTTCGTCTTGCATTCGACGAGGAGCAGTGCCCGGCAAGCAGGATGCCAAGCCAGGACATCGATGGAGCCGCGCTCGCCCCAGATGCTGAAGGTATGCTCGGGCCGAACCGTCCAGCCGGCCGCGGATAGCCGCTCCGTAACCGACTCAACCAGCGCCGACTGCGCCTCGTCCAGCAGTTTCGCAACTTCCGCACCGCGCCATCGAGCATTCAGCGTGGCGGACACGCCGAGGATCGACGCCACCCGCCGGACCGTCCGAACCGATGTCTCTTCGCACCGCCCACGTTCGATCAGCGACACGATTGGGCGGCTCACGCCGGCAGCCATGGCCAACTGCTGCTGAGTCATGGACCGCCGCAGCCTGACCGCCCGGATTGCGGCCCCGAACTGTGCGTCGTCCATGCGCGGCAGGGTAGGAGTGGGCGATCATCTCCGGCTTATGCGGCGCTCGGCCTTGCGCAATCGCGACCGGAAGGCTCGAGCCAGGCAGACAGGCAGACAGGCAGGGCGAATGGCAGGGCCGCGCTCGGTGGGAGCCACCTGGTGACCACCGCTCGATCCACCCTCTGTGCTGGCCCAGGCTGCTCAGCCGATGCGATGGTTCGCCGGTTTGACGCCAGGGCCGGCTGCTTGCCGCTCTATCTACGCGTCGTCCAGATTCGGTGCCAGCCACTGAGCCGCTTCATCAACGGACCAGCCCTTGCGCCGGGCGTAGTCCTGCAGCTGGTCGTGTCCGATCCGGCCGAGGCCGAAGTACTTGGCCTCGGGGCGCCAGAAGTAGAAGCCTGAGACCGACGCCGGCGGGAGCATCNNGCCGGGTATCCCGGCGCCGGTCGGATGCCTTGATACTCCTCGCCGATCATCTGCGACTTATCCAGCGCTTCACTGGGCGCGTATCCCCACAGATCGCGGCGAACGGCGGCATGCACGTGCTCGGTCAGAGCCTCCGCCAGGCGATCCGCGAGAGCCTTGCTCATGATGGCGTGGTAGTCGTCGTTGGCGGCCTCGAAGGTGGCGGCCAGCTCCCCGGAGCCGAAACCCGCGGTAACGGCGAACCCGCCGAAGTAGTCGATGACCCCGCCGGATCGAGGTGCGATGAAGTCGGCCAGGGCCTGGTTGGGGCGGCCCGGCGGTTTCTCCATCTGCTGGCGGAGGGTGTGGATGACGGCCGTCACCTCGCCGCGCGCCTCATCCCCGTACAACTCGATGTCGTCGCCGACCGAGTTGGCCGGCCAGAAGCCGACGACTGCCCTGGCCGTCAGCAGCCGCTCCGAAACGATCCGGTCGAGCAGTTCGCGGCCGTCCTCATACAGTGGCCGGGCGGACTCGCCGACTCGCAAATCGTCGAGGATCCCGGGGAACGTTCCCTTCAATTCCCACGCCCCAAAGAAGGGAGTCCAGTCGATCCAGTCGACCAGGGTCGCGAGCGGGACATCGAACTCGCGAACGCCGAGGAAGGTGGGACGCGGAGCCGCCACCGAGAAGTCGATTGGCGTTCGATTCGCCCGGGCCGTCTCGATGGATACCTTCGCCACGCGCTCCCGCCGGCCGGCCCGCTCTACGCGTGTCCGCTCCTGATCCTCGCGCACACCCGCCGCATACGCGGCGCTGCGATCGCCAAGCAGCTGCGACACCACGCCGACGGCACGCGACGCATCGGCCACGTGCACGACCGGCGCCGAGTAACGCGGCGCGATCTTGACCGCGGTATGAGCCCGGGAAGTGGTCGCGCCGCCGATCAAGAGCGGCAGGGCAAACCCCTCGCGCTCCAGCTCTCCGGCGACGTAGGCCATCTCCTCGAGCGACGGCGTGATCAAGCCTGAGAGGCCGATGACGTCCACCTTCTGGGCGAGCGCCTCCTCCAGGATTCGGGCAGTGGGAACCATGACGCCCAGGTCCACCACCTCGTAGTTGTTGCACTGGAGGACCACGCCGACGATGTTCTTNNCGCCCTTGACCGTGGCCATCAGGACCTTGCCGCGCGCCCGCACATCCCCGGCTGCGGCCTTCTCCGCCTCCAGGTAGGGGACGAGATGAGCCACCGCCTTCTTCATGACGCGGGCGCTCTTGACCACCTGAGGCAGGAACATCTTGCCGGCGCCGAAAAGATCGCCGACTTCGTTCATGCCCGCCATCAGCGGCCCTTCGATGACATCGATCGGATGGGCGGCGGCCAGCCGAGCTTCCTCCGCGTCCTCCACGACCCACGTGTCGATGCCCTCGACGAGGGCATGCTTGAGGCGGTCCGTTACGGGCAATTCCCGCCACGAAAGATCGGCTTCGGGGCGCGCCGCACCGGAACCGCTGTACTTCGAGGCAACCTCGAGGAGGCGCTCCGTGGCGTCGTCGCGGCGGTTCAGGACCACGTCCTCGACACGTTCCAGCAACTCTGCCGGGATCTCGGAATAGACCGCGAGCTGGCCCGGATTGACGATCCCCATGTCCATGCCGGCGGCGACGCCGTAGTAGAGGAACGCGGCATGGATCGCTTCGCGGACCGTGTCGTTGCCGCGGAAGGCAAAGGAGACGTTGCTGACCCCGCCCGAGACGTGCGTCCCCGGCAGTTCGGCCTTGAGCCGCCGGACCGCCTCGATGTAGGCAACGGCGTAGCCCGCGTGCTCCTCGATGCCGGTGCCGACGGCGAAGACGTTCGGGTCGAAGATGATCTCGTCTGCCGCCAGTCCGACCTCCTCGGTCAGGAGCCGATAGGCGCGCCGGCAGATATCGACCTTGCGCTCGACCGTGTCCGCCTGGCCCTGCTCGTCGAATGCCATGACGATGACGGCCGCGCCGTACCGACGGGCCAGCCGCGCGCGGCTCAGGAACTCAGCCTCGCCCTCCTTGAGGGAGATGGAGTTCACGATGGGCTTGCCGCCGATGCAGCGAAGCCCAGCTTCGATGACGGACCACTTGGATGAGTCCACCACGATCGGAACGCGCGAGATGGCGGGCTCGGAGGCCACGAGGTTCAGGAAGCGGGTCATCGCCGCTTCCGAATCGAGCATCGCGTCGTCCATGTTGACGTCGACCGCCTGGGCGCCACTCTCCACCTGCGCTCGCGCGATTGCCAGGGCGGAGTCGAAGTCGCCTTCGATGATTCGTTTGGCGAAGGCGCGCGAGCCGGCGACGTTTGTCCGCTCCCCGATGTTGAGGAAGAGGCTGCCTTCGCCGAGGTTGAGGGCCTCGAGGCCGGCGAGCCGCAGCGCGGACGGCAGCTCAGGGATTTTGCGAGGCGGAAGCGTACGTACGGATCGGGCAAGTGCTTCTACATACGCCGGGCCGGAGCCGCAGCAGCCGCCGACCACGTTGACGATGCCGTCTTGCGCGAACCCGCGCACAAGCTCGGCCATCGCCTCGGGCGTCTCGTCATACCCGCCGAACTCGTTCGGCAGGCCGGCGTTGGGATGTGCGGCTACGAATGTGTCGGCCAGGCGGGAAAGCTCCTCGACGTGGCCCCGGAGCTGTTTGGCGCCCAGGGCGCAGTTGAGCCCCACGATGAGCGGCCGGGCGTGTCGGATCGCGTTCCAGAACGCCTCGACGGTGTGGCCGGAAAGCGTTCTGCCGGATGCGTCGGTGATCGTGCCCGAGATCCAGAGCGGAACTCGGAAGCCGAGCTCACCGAAGACCCGCTCGATGCCGAAGATGGCCGCCTTTGCGTTCAGGACGTCGAAGACGGTCTCGACCATCAGCAGATCCGCGCCGCCGGTAATCAGCCCGCGTGCCGCCTCTGCATAGGCGTCGGCCAACTCCTCGAACGTGACGGAGCGGGCGGCCGGATCCGACACGTCCGGAGATATGGAAGCGGTCTTGTTTGTGGGGCCGAGCGACCCGGCCACGAAGCGCGGCCGATCCGGCTCGCGCGCCTCTGCCGCGTCGGCCGCGGCCCGAGCAATCCGCGCGGCCTCGACGTGGATCTCGTAGGCCACGTCTTCGAGCCCGTAATCAGCCTGGGCGATCCGGGTGGCGGCGAACGTGTTGGTCGAGATGATGTCCGCGCCGGCCGCCAGGTATGCATCGTGAACGGCCCGGACCACGTCCGGCCGCGTCAGGCACAGGAGATCCGTGTCGCCGCGGACGTCGCATGGATGATCGCGAAACCGCTCGCCGCGGAAGTCGGCTTCGGTCAGGTTGTAGCGCTGGATGAGCGTTCCAGTTGCTCCGTCGAGCACGAGGATCCGCTCTTCAAGGAGCGGCCGGATCAGGAGCAGGCGCTCATCGCGCGTCCGGGAGTTGCCTGCCGGCGCTTCTGCTTGTGGCGTCGCCGGCGTATTTCGGGCCAGCTCTTCGGGCGCTGTCGCAGCGACGTGCGTTTCGGTGGGCCTGCCTCCTTCTTCGCGCAGTGTACCGGCGAAACAGAAAGGGGCCCGAATGACTCGCGAGGGCGGCGGTGCGGACGACCGGCCGATCAGGATGGGCTGGTGGCGCCCACTGCGCGACGGTGAACGGCGAAATCGTCGGCGTTGCCCGACCAGCCGCAGTCGCAACGAACCACGTTGGTCCGTGCGTTGTACTCCTCGATCAGGTGCGACTTTGCAGGCCGTAGCGGGTTCGGGGCGACCGAGGTGCGGACTGGCCGAGCCATTGTTCCTCCTCCATACCCCAACTCTGACAAAGCCACCGCGATCGCTAGTTTGGCAATCGCGGTCAGACGGATCCGTAGGCGCTCGAAGACGGCAACGCCGATTGGGGAGTAGGCCCAATTCTAGCAGACGCCCGAAATGGCCCCGGACGGCCGGTCCGGCGCCGCGGCGCCGGAGGCAGATCGGTGCCTACGGTCCCACCTGCCGAAACGGGTCGGTCGGGGGCCGGACCCGGAAGTCCGCCGGGACGAGCCGTTACCGCCAACTTCTGGAAGGCTTCGACGGGAATAGGCCGTTCCCGGCCTCGTCGGATGAAATCGGTACCCTGCGGCGCAGTCAACGACTCAGCCCATCCGACGCGCCCGCTGTTGAGGCCAGCAATACCTATCTGTTCACGTTAAGAAGCGGGGTGTAGTCTGCGCAGGTTCTCATCGGCCTCGGGAACCGTCATGTAGGCCGACAAAGAGCGTGGAGCAATCAGACGGTTCTGGCCAGGGAATACGCTGGCAAGTTGGAGAAGGAGGTTAGTTCGTGGTCAACGAGATTCTGGCGAAGCTGAACCAGAACGAGAAGATCATCGGCGGTGGCGCCATCGCCATTCTTGTCGGTTGGATCCTCGGTCTGATCCTCACCAGCAGCGGTGGCTTTTCCTGGTACGGCCAGTCCGGCGCCCAGGGGACGGGCCTGCTCGCGATCCTCGCCGGCGTCGCAGCCGTAGTGGTCATCTACCTCAAGTACGCGCCAAACACAAAGATCACCTGGCCGGCCCCGATCCCGCTAATCCTGCTCGTCATCGCCGCCGTCGCCGCCCTTGCGGCTCTTGGCGGCGCTCTCCAGGCCCTCACGTATGACCCGTTCGGTGGCCTGTGCAGCCTGGCCAACAGCTATGGCGTTGGCGGGGCTTGCCCGTCCAAGCCGATCCTGCTCTACGTTGCCGCAGTAGTCGTCCTCGCAGGCGGCGCGGCGATGGCCTACGGTGCCTACATGGAGTACGCAGCCTCCAGCAAGACTCCCGCTGCCTGATCTTTCGCACTCAAAGCGGCGGTCGCCTTCGGGCGACCGCCGCTTTCTCTTTGGCGAGGGGCGCGGCCGGCCGGCGGCACCGCAACTACGCCCCCGGGCGTGGACCGGGCGGAATCGGATGGCGCAAATGGCCGGTCCGGGCGCCGGGTCGGTGGATTGGGGCGAGAGAATATCCATCAACTGCGTTGCGTCACACCGCCATTAACCTGGCACAATCGCCACGTCGGCGCGTCAATGCGACATCGGTCGTCACTGGCGGAGCCGAGCGCTTGGGTTCTGCGGTAAATCGCACTCGCTTCCGCAGTCCGGGCGCGAATTCAGGGGTATCGGCGCAAGAGGAACCACTGGTCCGATGCTGCGCTTGCTTCACACCGCCGATGTCCATCTGGGGGCCAGGCACACGGATCTGGGCGAGCGCGCCGCCGTCCTCCGGGAGCGCCAGTTCGCCGCCTTCGGAGCCTCGGTAGATCTGGCGATCGCCGAGAAGGTCGACATATTCCTCATCGCCGGGGATCTCTTCGACTCGAACACGCAACCGCGCCGCTCCGTCGAGCGCGTCGGCGCCGAGTTGGGCCGCCTGGCCCGGGCCGGAATCAGGACGGTGATCATTCCGGGAACTCACGATGTCTACGACGGGGCCTCGATATATCGCTCCTACGATCTGGCCGGCATGGCCCGGGCCGCCAGCGACTGGGTCGTGGTTCTGACGCCATATCTGCCCGAGATCGTCTTCCCGCCTCTCGACGCGATCGTCTACGGCCGCGTCTTCGATACGAAGCGCTCACCGCGAAGCCCGCTGGCCGGCCTCGACGCCAAGTCGGACACGCGCGCAACGTGGAAGATCGGTATGGTCCACGGCTCGCTGGCCATCCCCGGGCGCACGGACACGGATCACGTCGTCGTGACGGAAGAGGAGATCGCGAAGACCGGCCTGGACTACCTCGCTCTCGGCCACTGGCACTCCGCGATCGAGGGCCGGGCCGGCAACGTGTCCTACGCCTACTCCGGCGCGCCTGAGCCCGTGGCCGTCGACCAGGACGGCGCCGGCCAGGTCTTGATCATCACCCTCGACGACCAGAGCGGCCGCCACGTCGTCAAGATCGAGCCGAAGCGCGTCGGGCAGACGCGGTCGGAGAAACTCGATCTGGACGTCAGCGCAATCCACAGCCAGCCGGAGCTGATCGACGTGTTGGGCCGCCACGCCGACTCGAACCTGGTCTTCGACGTGCGCCTTACGGGCTTGTTTCCGGACGAGCTGGACCTGGACCTCGACGAGGTCGAGCGCGCCCTTGCGGCATCGTTCTTGCGGTTCCGCCTGCGCAATCAGTCCATTCCCGCTTCGCCGGAAGGCACGCCGCCCCCGCCGGATACGGTTCTGGGTGCCTTCACCCGCCATATCGAGGATCAGATCGCCGAACTCGAGAAGGCCTCCGGCGCCCCCTCCGGCGCCCCCTCCGGCGCCTCGTCCGACGCCGCCGTGCCGGGTTCTGCCGCCGCGGACCTGGACAGTAACGAAGAACTGGCCGATCTGCGCGAAGTGCTGAGGCTGGGCCGCCACCTCCTCGAAGGCCGGCAGGTGACGCTGTGAGCGGGAGGCCGTACCGATGAGGATCACTCGCCTGCAGCTCAAGGACTTCGGCAAGCACCGCGCCCTGGACCTGGAACTGGCACCGGGCTTCACGATAATCCGCGGCCCAAACGAGGCCGGCAAGTCCACGATCCAACGGAGTCTCGAGCTGGCCCTCTTCCGCAAGGTGACCGCCGCGACGGCCGAGCTCGAGGCGCTGCGGTCCTGGGGCGCGACCGAAGAGGAGCGCCTGGCCACTCGGATCGAGTTCATCATGGACGACGACGCCGGGCAGAACGGTGAGGGCGTCAGTCGGGGCGTTCTGGAGAAGGAATTCCGCGGCCAGAAGGGGCGCGTCTCGCTCGAATTGGGCGGCCACACATACACGGACCCGGCCAGGGTCGACGAAGTCATCGCGGACCTGACGGGCATCCCTACCGAGGCGTTCTTTCGCTCCACTGCCTCGATCAGGCACGAGGAGCTGGACGACCTCGATCGCGACGAGGACGCCCTTCGCGATCGGCTCCAGGCCAGCATCGGCGGCGGCGACAAGGGTTCGTCTCGAGCCAAGTCGCGGCTGGAGGATGCGATCCGCGCCCTGAAGTCTCGTGGCGACAAGAACCCGGGCCGGCTCAAGATCGCCGAGGAAGCGGTTGCTCGCGCCGAGCAGGC